>NZ_JAYWXI010000001.1:0-301338 GCF_036016955.1 Bergeyella anatis
GTTATCACGTGCCTACCCGAGTAGAATGGGAGGCTTACCAGAATTTGCTTACCTCTAAGAATGCGGCAGGTTGGTTTGCAAGCCCTTTAAAGCTCACCTATGCTGGGGACTGGGAACGTACTACGGGTTGGTATCCTGCTCCGGGAACCGATAGCGGTTGGTATTGGTCATCTTCACCTCATCTTTCGTCCTCCGCTTGGCACTTGGGCTTTAGGGATATCGGGAGCAGCCCGCACAATAGCAGCGATCGCAGCTGGGGGCACTCGCTCCGCTGTCTTCAGGATTAGGTGAGCGTTCACATCTGTTTGCCGCCGGCCCGCCGCCTAAGGGCTTGGGGAGGGGCTGCCCGCAACCCCAGGGGGTTGCAGGGGGAGACCCTGGGGGCCTCCCCAAAAAGGCCACCCCAAAAACCAAACGGAGCGCCCCCCTGCCAATGCCCTTCCCAAGAGCGTTGGCAGACAAAGCCCCGTTAAAAAAAGTTCTAAAATCATTTTCTAAAACCAATAAAAAACCAAATACTATGGCAGTTAAATTCAAAGTCATCGAAAGAGGTCAGCCCGGTGTAACCGGCGGCGGCGAGAAAAAGTGGTACGCCAACGCCATTACCGACGGAGAAATCGGTATTGACGACCTTACCAAACAAATCGAAAAATTCTCGGCCCTTAGTGAAGCCGATATCAAGGCGGTTATTATTGCTTTGGAAAACGTCATCCAAAACGCTTTGGCGGATAGCAAAATCGTTCGTTTGGAGAAGTTGGGAACGCTTTACCCTACCTTAAGCAGCGGTGGGGCAGCCACAGAGAAAGATTTTACCCAAAGTCTTATTAAATCGGTAGGCGTAAACTATCGCCCCGGTAAACGCATCCTGAACAGTATGAAGGCGGCAGGGTTCGAAAAAGTAAAATGAACCGCTCCTAATTTATAAGGCTTAAAAAAAACGCCCGCAGGTTTCTTTAGAAACCTGCGGGCGTTTGGTGTAAAACCTGCGGAGGTTTTGGGTAAAACTTGCGGAGGTTTGGGGTGGGGAGAGGAGCGGTATTAACGTTAGCTTAAAGAAAATATAATGTTGCCTTTAAGCGGAGGAGGAGGGATTGTTATAGTTTTGTCGGCGGAAAACCTAATCAAATTACTTACACATGAGGTCTATTATTACATCTTTGGCGCTGTGCGTTGCTTTGGGCAGTGCGGCAGCACCCGTGCAAGACACCCGAACGCTACAAAGGGCTCTCGCAGGGCAGGCGGGGGACGGTACCGAAAAAGCGGAGGGCTTGTTCTTCTCCCAAGGCAGCGAATGGAAGTATTACGACGGCGAGTTGGCGCCGGTAAAGGAATGGACGTTGGCGGCGTTTGACGACGCCTCTTGGGCGTCGGGGTCCGGCAAGATGGGGTTTGGTCAAAAGGACGAAGCCACTGTATTAACAACGGGGCAAGCGGCCTATTACTTTAGGAAAAAAGTGCACGTGGAGGCGGTGGAGGCTTTGGATAAAATTTTTATCCATCTAAAGCATGATGATGCGGCGGTGCTTTACATCAATGGCAAAGAAGTGCTTCGTACGGAGCTGATGCCCTTTGGCGAAATTACCCATACCTCCACGGCTTACCAAAAGATTAACGACCTCTTGCAAAACGAGTTTATTACCTATACGTTGGATAAATCTTACTTTGTGGACGGGGAAAATCAGTTGGCAATTTCGGTGCATAACACTACACCGAAAGATACGGATTTGGCGTTCGATTGTTTTTTTACGCCGACCTACCGCTACAGTCAGGACGGGCCTTACATCTTTTATGAGAACGATAAGGTGGTGGTGAAGGAGGTAACGCCCGAGGGGCTGGTTACCCGGACGTACGACTCGGCGGAGGGGGTGGCCTTTACCTGCCGTATGCCCGAGTGGGGCGGCAAGAGTTTCACGTTTTCGCTAAAGCCTGATCTTCAGGTGGAGCCTTCGGTTTTTTCGGAGACGCCGTCCAAGTTCTTGGTGATTTCGGATTTTGACAATCATATCGAATCGCTTAGCATGGTTTTGTTGGGCGAGGGGGTTATGGATGAAAATTTTAATTGGATTTATGGAAATGGGCATTTGGTGATCTCGGGGGACTTGTTCGATCGGGGGGTGAATGTGACCGAATCCCTTTGGTTGCTGTATAAGCTGGAGACCGAGGCTGCGGCCCAAGGGGGCAAAGTTCACCTGATTATCGGTAATCATGAGATGATGAATATGGTGGACGATTGGCGTTATATCGAAGGGAAGTATTTTACCAATTCGCAGCTGATGGGGCATCGCATGCTGGATTTGTACGGGCCTAATTCGGAAATAGGGCGCTGGCTGAGAACCAAAAACATCATTATTAAATTAGGGGATTATGCGGTGATGCATGCCGGGATTAGTCCTCAGGTGGCTAATGTGTTTACCTCTTACCAGCAGCTGAATGATATGGGGCGTACGCGGATGAACTGGCAGGAATGCCGAGGCGCCTGCGCCACGGTGAACGGAAGCAACGGAATCTATTGGTACCGGGGGATGGCCAGAAATGCGCTTACGCAGGAGCAGGTGGAGGCTATATTGCAAAAGTTTGGGGTGCAACGGGTGATTATAGGGCATACCAAGGGGTCAACGGTGCGTTCGCTTTATGACGGGAGGGTTTTGGCGATAGACATGTACCATGCGGATAATTTTGCCAATGGGTTTATGCAGGCATTAAAGTTTGAGATGGGATGTTTCTATTTGTTCCATACCACGGGGGCGTCGGCAGAATACACTCAAATCGGTTCTTGCGATGTGAGTTTGGGAACCGGGGAGGTGGAAAAAATCGACCTTAGGAATTACCCGAACCCTACGTCGGAAGTCCTGAATATCGATCTTCCCGAGGTGATGAAAGGGGAAAACACCTTCCAAATTATCGGGATGTCGGGGCAGCAGGTGCTTTCGGGAAGCCTTAGCCATACTCAAAAACAGATTGCCGTGTCGTCTTTAACGCCGGGGGCTTATTTCTTGGTGATTCAAGGGGCTCAGCACAGCATTAAGGGCAAATTCATTGTGAAGTAAATCGCGGTTTTACTCCAAAAGGAACCCCCGTTCATCGTACGATGAACGGGGGTTGTTTTATTTCAGCCGAAACTTGATGTAGGTAATGGTTTTACCTTTGGAAGAGAAGAGTTCTTCGTAATAGGTTCGGATGTCTTTCAGCAGCGGGGTGTCGGGTTGGTATTCGGCGGCACCGTAGATGTCGTGATGGGCGGTAAGGATTTCGTGCCCCAGCCCTTGAAGCAACCCCAGCGTGTAGCCGTGCAAAAATTCCGAATCGGTTTTCAGGTGGATGACGCCGCCGGGCTTTAGGATACGGCGGTAGCGTTCCAGAAAATCGGGATGCGTCATGCGGTGTTTGGTTCGGCGGTATTTGATTTGCGGATCGGGGAAGGTAATCCATATTTCGTCCACCTCGTTGGGCTCGAAGAAACAATCGATCAGTTCAATTTGCGTGCGCAGGAAAGCCACGTTGTTCAGGTTTTCGTTTAGAGCCTGCTTGGCACCGAACCAAAAGCGAGCACCTTTAATATCCACACCGATGAAGTTTTTATCGGGAAAGGCTTGGGCCAGTCCCACGCTGTATTCGCCTTTGCCACAGCCTAATTCCAGAACGATGGGATGGTCGTTTTTGAAATGATCCCTTCGCCATTGCCCTTTCAGGTGAAAGCCCTCAAGCGCCTCGTCTCTGGTGGGTTGGATGACGTTAGGAAGCAGTTTGTTTTCTGCAAAGCGAGCCAATTTGTTTTTCTTTCCCATTGCTTCAAATTTTCAGGCCGCAAAGGTAAGGCAAAAAAGTCAATTAGTTGGCGATTTGGGTCAAATTGGAGTGACGCAGGCGTTTTTGGTAGATGGGGAGGTATTTTTCGATATAGACGGCCGTGGCTTCGATGTTTTGGTTTTCGATAAGCAGGGCGATATTGTCGGAGGCATACACGAATTGCAAAAAGTTGTCAATCATGTTTTTGGGGATTTTGATATTGGTGAAATAGGCTTCCCCGAAGTATTCTTTCATGGCGGTAACATTGCGTTGCATCCGCTCGTATTCGTAGAGGCGTTGTTTTTTCTTGTGTTCGCCGGAGATCATGTCGTATAAGCTGCTCAGGCTGAAAGAGAGGCCTCCGCCTTGGAAGGCAGCCAAGGGACCAGCCGTTGGTTGGGGATGGCTTTTGGGCTGGGGAAGACCGATGATGGCGGCAATTTTCATTTCTTTTTCGTGATGTTTCAGGGAGAGCACGTCTTTTTTGAGGTTTCCGCTGGGCTTCCATCCGATAATAACTTCTTTTATTTCGTAGTAGCCGGGTTTCAGCTCGATGAGGTTCATCTTGGTGCCGAGCAGTGCGTTGGTGAGTTGGATGTCCTTTCGCTCGCTGATGATGGAGGTAAAACGGATGACGTCGCCCGCCTTGGCGTTAATTTGAAACTCGCCGTTGTAGTTGGAAAGGACGGTTTTCTGCTCGGTGAGGTTGGTCACGTACACCTGATTGAGATACAGGGAGGCATTTTCGCGCATAAAAACCTGGCCGCTGAAGGTTTGGGCCTGAAGTTTCGAGAGCGAAACAATGAGCAGTAAAAAAAGAATCTTCCTCATAACGCGTTACAAAAGTACTATTATTTCTTTCCAATCCGAGCCTTTTGGATCGCCGGATAAGGTTAAAGTTATATTAAAAAGTAACCCGTTTTTGCTAAAATAACTTAAATATGACGCTTGGCGTTTACCGGTTTTTCACGAGGACCCATCCGGAGAATTTTTTTTGTTCGAGGGTTTCGGGTTCGGTCCATTGGATGAGGTACCAGTAGGTGTCTGTAGGGACGGGTCTTCCGGCGCTGGTTCCGTCCCAATGGAGGGGGTTGTTTTTGATTTGGGCGATGAGTTTTCCGAACCGGTCGAAGATTTGGATGGAGACGTCTTTTTTGATTTTGAGATCGGCGTAATCGAGGCGGTCGTTTTTTCCATCGCCGTTGGGCGTGATAACGTTGATGAGGTTAAGGATAATGAATTCTTTTTCTGCGATTAGGCATTGATTGGCGTCTTTTAGGAAGGCGGTGTGGGTTCCCCGTTGCACTTGATGGAATACGGGGTTTTCGCTCCAGTCTTTTCCGTTGATGGAAAAGAGGTAGGGCGGCGTTCCGCCTTGAGGGTGGAGGGTTACGGACTGTCCGTCCACATCCACGTGGCTGATTTTAGGGGTTTCGGCGGGCAGGACGTCCACGTATTGTCGGAAGACGCATCCGTTGGAGAAGAGATCAACGTAATAGTTTCCTACCGGTACGTTATGAAGGACGGGCTCTGTGCTTCCGTTGCTCCAGAGGTAAGCGTCGAAGCCATCCCCGGCGTCGAGAGAGGTTAGGCTTTGAGGGCAGATGGTGGTATTTTTTAATGAGGATGAGGGATTGGGTTGTTTTAAGATGAACGACAGAACGCCGATTTGGGGACAATAGTCGTTGCTTTCAAAACGGAGGAAGAAGGATTGGTTTCCCGTCAGGGGTTGGTCTTCGGGGATGGGGTTTATTTTCTTTTGGGCGTGGTCTAACGAGGCGTAGAACGTCGGGAGGAGATGGTCGTGGAAATTTTCGGCGTAATCCCCGAGTCGGATATGGATTTGTCCGCTTCGGTTATTGTCGCAAAGCGTTATAGGCTCAACGTTTTTGAGCGGTAGCCTTTCCTTGAATGTTAGGGTGAATCGGGTTTGGGCGGGAGGACATCCGTTGGGGCTGATCACTTCGACGATGATTTCGGTGGGTTTGGAGAATTCGAAAAGGTCGTCCAATTTCACGGAGGGGTTAAGGGCATCGTAATAATTTACTTGGAAGGCATTGGCGTTAGGGACGATGCTCGGGGTGATGTCGGAAAATCGGACGGTGGCTTTTCCGTCGAAATCGTCATCGCAAAAGCTTCCATCGAAGCCGGAAGCATCGGCTTGGGGCGAGAGGTATTTTTCGAGCGTGATTTCGGCAATCGAATGGCAAAATGTTCCTTTTTGGGCCAAGGCATATACTTTCGCCAACGAGGTGGTGTAACGTTCGGGGGTTTTTATCTTTTTTTCCAAGTTTTTGGTTTGGGCATCTTCTAAGTTTTCAAAATAGTCCACGGAAAGAGAAGAATCGCTATTGATTTCGGCCTCCAAAAGATTAAAGATAGCCGTATCGCCGGTGAGGCAAGACTTCAGAGTTGCATTTTTCAAGGCGATGTTTTCCAGTGCAAGATTCACCACGAAGATTTCAGAATCGGGATAGCGATCCTCGCCCTCAAGGTAATAGCTAAAGCGGTCGCTTGTCCCCGGAGGAGCATCGGCATTGGGGGTATAAGTTATCCGTCCCTGATCAAACGATAGGCTTCCTCGAAGAGGCGATTCAATGACTTTAAAGGAGGATGCATTGGGCGATTGTCCGGATTGGGTGAACGTTGGGGTTATCGTGAGAGGGCTGCAGAGGGCGTATTGGGTGGAGGAGTTGGTGGTACAGGAAAGCACCTTAAAGGCGGGCGAATTAATTTTTCCGCAACTACTTGTTCCCAATACGCAGCGGAATTCTCCGACTTGGGTAGGCGTATAGCGATAGGTGTTGGCTGAGGGGAGATCCTCGAAGGTATTGGTTTCGGGGTTTAATTTTTGCCATTGGTAGGCTTCAAAAGTGTCATCGACTTCCAAGGTGATGCCGGGCAGGCATTCGCCCGTTTTGGTAATGATGGGCATGGACGAAGCTCCGGCAAAATAACCTCCGTAGCCGATATGTTCGCTTCCTGCCGCAATGCCGGCGGTTACGGCGCGGTTGGAGGTGATGGTTACGGTTCCCGAAATATTGGGAACGGAAAAAGTAACCCATTCTTCGCTTCCCGGAACGTTGTAGGGGCCGTACACTCCGTTAAGGAGGGTGGGCGGATTTCCGTTGATGCTCATGTTGACGGTGGCTCCTTTTTGCGAAATGATGTTAAGTTTGGTGTGGTGGTGGGTGATGTACTGTTCGGTTCTGTTAAGGATAATATAGCCGGGGTTTTCGTCAATGAAGGCAATTTCGTCAATGATTTTGGGGAGGTAGCAATTCAGCGGGGGGATGTAGTTGAAGCCTCCGGCCGCCAAGGATCCCGAACCCGACAAAAGCTGAAAAACCGAAATGTTGGCGGAAGCGCGAATGTAGGCAATGGTGGGGGTATTATTTTTTACGATAAATGCAGAGGAGGGCAGTAGAAGGTATTCGCCTTTGTTTAATGTGGCGTAAGGGGAAGGGGCGTCGTTAAAGAAAATTTGGGTATTGTTTTCGGTGGCGATGAGAAGGGCTGATTCCATTCCGCTATCAATATCGCCGTTTCCGCTCATCAGGATAAACTCTCGGCCGAGCCTTTCGACGGGGATGTTCTGATCCATGAGAATGTCGGAGCCGGAGAAGGTGTCCACATATTGGCCGTTGTAGTTTCCGTTGGTTACGGCGATGGGTTTGTTGGCGATAATTTCGCTTCCGATTCGGCTGTTGTCCATAGGGGCGCCGCCGAGGAGGTAAGATTCTCCACGGTTGAGGGATATTTCTTGGCCGAAGAGCTTCACTTGGGTATGGTCTTCGGTGGCAATGATACCGACGGTGTAATTTAGTGGTGAGAGCTACGTAGCAAAAGGAGCGTAAGCGACAAAGAAGTGTTGTCCCAGCCCGGCGCGCCCCTTACTTGTGATGATTTCGGCGTGGTTGACTTGGGAGAAGCGGAGATTGGCAAAAAACTTTTTTTCTCCGAAAACGTGCAACCCTAGGGTGGAAGGGGAAGTGCTTTCTTCGGTGCTTACCATTTTGTTGAACGGCAATACGACGGCTTTCGGTTGGCCTTTTTGGATTTGCACCGAATCCAAAATTTGGTTGTTGTTTTCAATCTTGACGTAAAAAGGATTGGCTTCGTTTGTGGAGAGGTAAAGCCTTATTTCGTCTTTTCCGTTGCTGGAGGTCATGTACATGGGAGCAAACCAATGCTCGGTGTCCAGTTGGCAATAAATCCAGGAGGTAAGACAGAGGAATAGGAGGCTATAAAGATTTCGCATGGATTATTTTTTGTAAAAATAGGGGATTTATTTGGGTTTTTACCGGTTTTTCACGAGGACCCATCCGGAGAATTTTTTTTGTTCGAGGGTTTCGGGTTCGGTCCATTGGATGAGGTACCAGTAGGTGTCTGTAGGGACGGGTCTTCCGGCGCTGGTTCCGTCCCAATAGAGGGGGTTGTTTTTGATTTGGGCGATGAGTTTTCCGAACCGGTCGAAGATTTGGATGGAGACGTCTTTTTTGATTTTGAGATCGGCGTAATCGAGGCGGTCGTTTTTTCCATCGCCGTTGGGTGTGATAACGTTGATGAGGTTAAGGATAATGAATTCTTTTTCTGCGATTAGGCAGTTATTGGTGTCTTTTAGGAAGGCGGTGTGGGTTCCCCGTTGCACTTGATGGAATACGGGGGTTTCGCTCCAGTCTTTTCCGTTGATGGAAAAGAGGTAGGGCGGCGTTCCGCCTTGAGGGTGGAGGGTTACGGACTGTCCGTCCACATCCACGTGGCTGATTTTAGGGGTTTCGGCGGGCAGGACGTCCACGTATTGTCGGAAGACGCATCCGTTGGAGAAGAGATCAACGTAATAGTTTCCTACCGGTACGTTATGAAGGACGGGCTCTGTGCTTCCGTTGCTCCAGAGGTAAGCGTCGAAGCCATCCCCGGCGTCGAGAGAGGTTAGGCTTTGAGGGCAGATGGTGGTATTTTTTAATGAGGATGAGGGATTGGGTTGTTTTAAGATGAACGACAGAACGCCGATTTGGGGGCAATAGTCGTTGCTTTCAAAACGGAGGAAGAAGGATTGGTTTCCCGTAAGGGTTTGATCTTCGGGGATGGGGTTTATTTTCTTTTGGGCGTGGTCTAACGAGGCGTAGAACGTCGGGAGGAGATGGTCGTGGAAATTTTCGACGTAATCCCCGAGTCGGATATGGATTTGTCCGCTTCGGTTATTGTCGCAAAGCGTTATAGGCTCAACGTTTTTGAGGGGGATTCTTTCCTTTAGCGTTAGGGCGAATTGGGTTTGGGCGGGAGGACATCCGTTGGGGCTGATCACTTCGACGATGATTTCGGTGGGTTTGGAGAATTCAAAAAGGTCGTCCAATTTCACGGAGGGGTTAAGGGCATCGTAATAATTTACTTGGAAAGCATTGGCGTTAGGGACGATGCTCGGGGTGATGTCGGAAAATCGGACGGTGGCTTTTCCGTCGAAATCGTCATCGCAAATGCTTCCATCGAAGCCGGAAGTATCCACTTGGGGCATTGGGTAAGCCGTAAGTTGGACAGGAACAGTAACCGAACAGCCCAACGTTGAGGTTATTCGGGCATAAACCGTCCCGGAGGGGCTTGGGTAGGCTGACGGATTACCAATGGCTTGGGTTGCGGTTTGATCGGTGTAGTATGCGATGCTTGCGGAGGTATCCGAAGTTACTTCGGCAGAGGTTAAATCGAAAATGGCCTTACCATCAGCGTTTTCGCAGGCGTTTAGAGCCGCTGCTTTGGCGGCGAGGGTTTTCAAATGGACAAAAACTCTGAAGAATTCCGAGTCGGCCGGAGAGCCGTTGCCTTCGATGGAGTAAACAAAAGTATCGGTGGTATCGGCGGATAAATTTTCATCGGGCGTGTACAGAATGCTGCCATTTGAACCGAGGGAGACGATTCCGTAACGCGGAGCCACAATGATTTTGGTTTTTTCGGGAACGGGCGACTGAGCGGAGGCGCTAAAGACCGGCAGGAACTCTAAAGAGTTACAAGTTCCTTGGTTGTAATGGGCTTCGGTGATGGGAGAGCAAGAGGTGTAGACATAAGCTTCTGTCGTTTTGCTGTCGCAACCGTATTTGGTGATTCTAACGGAGTAGATTCCACTGCCGTAATCCTCGGGACGGAGGAAGTAACGGTTTTCGCCGCTGAGTAGAATGTCGTCTTTATACCATTGGTAATTGTCGTAAGAGTCGTCCACCTGAAGGAGAACGCCGTGATAACAATCGCCCGTTTTGGTAATGACGGGAACCGAAGAAAAACCGGCAAAAAAACCGCCGTAACCTACATTTTGGCTTCCTCCTACGATGCCGGCTGTAACGGGTTTGTCGGCTTTTACGGTGATATTGCCCGAAACATTCAGGTAGGTGTAAGTTTCCCAAACGTCCGTTCCTTCCACGGGGTAGGGGCCGAAACCGTCGGTTCGGAGTGCATTGTTCTGAAAAAGGGAAACTTTGGCGCCTTTTTGGGCGATAATATTCATTTTTGTGGTGTGGGTTTGGTTTAATCCGCCGGTGGAGTAGCTTCGGTTTTCGTCAATGTTTCCCAGTTGGTCGATGGTATTGGGAAGAAAACAACTGAGCTGAGGGATGAAATTGAATCCTCCCGAGGCTTCGGGAATCTCGCTGCTACCGGCTAAAATTTGATAGACCACAATGTTTTTAGTCGAACGGACGTAGAGGTTGTACAGGCTGCTCGATCCGCTGGGGAGAAGGTAATGTTCACTGCCGATGAATGCAAATTCGCCTTCGTTCAAGACGGTAAACGGGGTGGTCTGTCCATTAAGGTAAACTTCGGTTTGGTCTTCGGTGGCGATAACCAATGTTTTTTCCATTTCGGAGGGCAGGGCGGCGTTTCCGTTCACAATAACATACTCGGTTCCGACCCGATTGGTGGGTACCGACTGGTCCATGAAAATATCGAAACCTCTGGAGGTAATTTGCCCGCTGAACACTCCGTTGGTGAGGCTTATGGGTTTGTTACTGGTGATTTTGACTCCGATTAATCCGTTGGTTGAAGCATTATTGCCTTTATCGTTGTTGGCTTCAAAAATATAGGACTGTCCGCGGTTCAGGGTAATGGTTGTGGTGGCGGGAAGGGTCTGCTCGTTTACGAAAACAAGTTGTTGGTCGTAGCCTGAGAGTTGGATGGTGGTTTGGTCTTCGGTGGCAATAATTCCCAGCATGTAGTTGGAGTTACCGGGGGAGAGTTTGGGCATGGCAGCAAAAAAAGACGTTCCGAGAGCGGCTATGCCTTTGGATGTGACGAATTCGGCGTGATTTCTGACGGAAAAACGGAGATTGGCAAAGAAGCGTTTGGGGCCCACCAAATGCAGCCCTTTGGTGGAAACGGTCATTTTTTCTTCGGCACTTTCCGTAATAATCAGGTTTCGGGGGATTTCGTAGATGGCAGGATGGTCTTTGCTAAGGGTAACGGTGGCCACTAAGATATTGTGGTTGTAGATCTGCACATCGAACGGAGAAGGTTCTGGTGTGGAAAGGTAAACGGCCTGAAAGTTATTATTAGAATTTGAGGGGTAGTTGCTGCCCATCGGCGCAAACCAGTGCTCCGTATCCAATTGGGCACGAAAGACCAAAGAACATAAAACTAAAACAAAAGCGAATATTTTTTTCAATTTCTTTAGATTTTAGAATGCCTCAAAGGTACTGATAATAAAGCAATAGCCGAAAAAAAAACTCCACCCTGGAAAGGGCGGAGTTTTTTAAGTTGATTGGTGCTCTAGCGGTTATTAAGCAAGAGCCACTCGGATAAAGTCGGTAACTTTAAGGTCTCCATTAACGGATTTAACGTAGTCTGCTACAGACTGGTTTCCGTCTTTAATGAAAGCCTGGTGAACCAAAGTGTTGTCTTTGTAGAATCTTTGAAGTTTTCCTTTAAGGATGTTTTCAATGATGTTTTCAGGCTTACCTTCTTTGATAAGGAGTTCTTTCTCGATTTCCAATTCTTTGTCGATGGTTTCCTGAGAAACTTTGGTTTCGTCCAAGGCGATAGGGTTCATTGCGGCTACCTGCATGGATACGGATTTTGCGGCTTCTTCGGCACCGTCTACGTTAGACGAAAGCGCTGTGATAGCTGCAATTTTGTTTCCGGCGTGGATGTAAGCTCCCAAGAACGCTCCTTCGATTGTTTCAAAAGAACCAACCTCGATTTTTTCACCGATTACTCCGGTTTGTTCGGTTAGTTTTTCGGCTACAGTGATGCCTTTATAGTCGGCCGCCAAGAATTCTTCTTTGGTTTTTCCAAGTGCAAGCTCGGCAAGATCGTGCGCCAATTTTACGAAATCTTCGTTTTTGGCTACGAAATCGGTTTCACAGTTAAGGGCGATAACCACCCCTTTGGTTTTATCTTCGTTTACTTTTGCGATTACGGCACCTTCGGTAGATTCTCTATCGGCTCTGTTCGCAGCTACTTTTTGTCCTTTTTTTCTAAGGATTTCGATGGCTTTTTCAAAATCGCCTTCGGCTTCGGTTAGTGCTTTTTTGCAGTCCATCATTCCTGCACCTGTCGTGTTTCTTAGTTTTGCTACGTCTGCAGCTACTGGTGTGTACATATTGGTATTTATTTGTTTAAAAATATTTAGACTATATTGGCCTCGTTTTTGAGCGCTGCAAAGATAATAAATTAAACGTAAACTAAAAACGGACTTTTTGCGTTCAATCTCTAAATCTAAAACTTTTCGAGGATGTTTGAGAAAATACTTTTTTTGATGGTCGTGTTCTTTTCGGTGGCTTTTTCTGCTCAAAATTATACGGTGGAGCAGGTGGAAAAAACCACGGATCCCAAGGTGGTGGCTAACTTTGTTAAAAACAATCCGGATCACGAGAAAACCCCTGAGTTTAAACGGAAACTCTATGCGATGATTAATGGCGGAAACAGTGCGGTGGCCAAACCCAAGGTGGAACCGATTAACAGAAAAGAGGTGGCTTCGCAAGCGAAAAAAGGATCGGGAGTGAGTGAAAAAGACCAGCGTACCGCCGAAATCCTCACGCATTTGCTTAACAATAATTCCAATAGTCGGCAGGCGTATTTGCATATCCGAAATCGTTCGAAATGCAATTTGGTTCTGAAAATCAGCGGAAAAAAGTTCTATAATCTGACAGTGCCGGCGCAGAACGATAATTATATTTTACTGGACAAAGGAAAGTACACTTTAACCACGTCCATTTGCGATGCGAAATACACTTCGGTAAAGGAGGTGAATTCGGATTTGGAAATTACGTTGGGTTCGGGCAAATAAAGTAAGGCTATTCTTTTTTGTGAAGATTGGAAAGGGGACTTAGGTTTTGTTCTTTTTTGAGGAGGAAACATTTTTTCGCGGTGTTCAAAATTTCATTATTTTTGCCGTCTAAATTTTGAACTATGGGACGCGCGTTTGAATACAGGAAGGCTTCCAAAATGGCCCGTTGGGACAAGATGGCCAAAACATTTTCTAAGATCGGTAAGGATATTGCGTTAGCGGTGAAAGCCGGCGGACCGGATCCGGATTCCAACCCGGCGTTACGGCGCTGCATTCAGAATGCCAAAGGGGCGAATATGCCGAAAGATAATGTAGAGCGGGCGATAAAGAAGGCCAGCGGAGCCGATGCGGAAAATTATGAAGAAGTTACTTATGAAGGGTACGGCCAGGGCGGCGTGGCTTTTTTTGTGGAGTGCACTACGAATAACACGACCAGGACGGTGGCCAATGTGAGAGCGGTATTTAATAAATTTGACGGTAATCTCGGGAAGAATGGAGAATTGGCTTTTATTTTTGACCGAAAAGGGATTTTTACCATCGAAAAATCGAAAATCACCATGGATTGGGACGATTTTGAAATGGAAATGATTGACGGTGGAGCCGAGGAAATCGATTCGGATGAGGAGGAAGTTATGGTGACGACGGCTTTTGAGGATTTTGGGTCGCTTTCCCATAAATTGGATGAACTTGGTATTGAGGCCAAAAGTGCTGAACTTCAACGGATTCCTAACAACACCAAAGAGGTGAACGAAGAGCAGTTTAAAGCGAATATGAAGATGTTGGAACGTTTCGAGGAAGACGATGACGTGCAAAACGTTTACCACAATATGGAAATTACGGAAGCCCTGATGAACCAGCTTTAGACTCAGGATTAACGAATGATAAAAGAGTGATAAAAACGCCGGCATGCAACGCATGCCGGCGTTTTGTTAGTTTAGGAGTAACAAATCGTCCAAACCTTCCATTCGGGTCATTACCGAACGGGCGTAAGAACAATGAGGGTAGATTTTCCATTGGTTTTCACGGGCGAACTTAATGCTTTCTTCCACTAATAATTTCCCCATGCCTTGCCCTTCGAACTGAGGATGTACCAGGACGAAGGAAACCACTATTTTATTTTCTTCGGGAAAAAGGGTGTAAGTAAGACGCCCCACCTCTTCGGTGCTGTTTTCTAATGTGATGAAGCCTCCGTTGCCGGATTGGTGATTGGTGAATGTCATAATTCTTATTTAGGTTTTTGATTATTTGGTCTGTAACGATTGTGGTTTGCCCTCTGCGGCATCTTTTCCGGTATAGTAGCTGTAATCTTTTATGATGGTGGCAATGAATTGCCGCTGGGTCAACGGTATTTTTTCGGCATCCAGTTTTAGGGTTTCTACGATTTTTTGGGTCAGTTTGTTGATGATGATGTTGTCGTCGTTTTTCAGGGCTTTTTGGTAATGGTCTTTGATGATTCTAAGATCGTTGTCGCTCAGAGCCAAAACCTGTGGGAATGAGGGCTGGTAATCTTCGGTAAGGTTTTCCAAGATGGTTTGGGAAATGGCGGCTTTGTGTTTTAGGGAAATAACGGCGGTTCCGGTGGCTAAGTCGCCCAATCTTTGGTTGTGTTTCGAGATGATGGCCGAAAGAAGTCCCACCACGCCTCCGTTGGAATAGATATCGACAAGGCGGAAAATCCACCGCATAAGATAATCCCCAAAACTGGCTTGATAACCGTCGATTTTCACCACCTTTATTTTGGTTATTTTTTTTCCGAAAGTTTGGCCTTCCATCAGACTTTCGCAGACCAAGGTGTAGAGGTGGATGGGCAAGGTAAGGATAATCAGGAAGGCGGCGACGGACCATTCGTCTTCGAGATGGAAATAGTTTTGAAGTTTCAAAAATTGAAACAAAAGAAGGTACATGAACAACAAATAAGCCCCTTTAATGAGCATGTCGATGACGAAAGCAAGCATTCTTTCGCCGATGCTGGCAATATGGAAATTGATGCCTACATTTTGAGACGTATTTATGACGATGGAATTCATATTTTTACTATTTTAGCAGCATAGTTATGAGAGAGGTCGCTTTTATAAAGCAAAATAAAGAAAAATGGTTGGGAATCGAGCAAGTCGTTCAGGGAAAAGTGAAAAAAAATCCCGACGACTTGTCGTCATTGTACATTAATTTGGTGAATGATTTGGCTTATGCGCAGACGTATTACCCCAAAAGTAAGGTGACGGTTTATTTGAATGATCTTAGCGCCCGCATTTTTCAGAAAATTTACAAAACCCGCCGAATGGAGCGCAATCGGCTGCGGTATTTTTTTGAAACGGAAGTGCCGCTGTTGGTTTATCAGTACCGTTATTTTCTGTATACGGCCTTTGCATTTTTCTTTATTTTTACTTTGATAGGAGTTATCTCGGCGGCAAACGACAAGACGTTTGTTAATCTTATTTTGGGAGATTCTTATGTCAATATGACCATTGAGAATATCAAAAAAGGCAACCCTATAGACGTCTACAGCAGCGGGTCCAATTGGGGAAGTGCCGTGGGAATTACAGCCAATAACCTGGTTGTCGGCGCCAAAATGTACACGTATGGTATTTTCGGCGGTGTGGGGACGTTGTTTGTTTTGCTTCAGAACGCCATCATGTTGGGGGCATTTCAGTATTTTTTTCACGAGTACGGTGTGCTTGGCGCCAGTGCAAAGGGGATTTGGTTGCATGGGGTTTTCGAAATTTTCAGTATGGTTGTGGAAGCGGCGGCAGGATTGGTTTTAGGAGCTTCCATTCTTTTTCCCAAATCGTATTCCCGATTGGCTTCGTTTAAGATGGGGTTTAGGGATTCTTTCAAATTGTTTCTTAGTACGGTTCCTTTTACGGTTACGGCTGGCATTATTGAAGGGTATGTGACCCGTTATGCCATGCAAATGCCGTTAGGGCTTAGTTTGACTATTATTTTCGGTTGTCTATTTTTGATAGCATATTACTATTTTGTATATCCTTTTCGGGTCGTGAAAAAAATTAAATCGCATGGAATTTTATAAACACAGGGATTTTGGAGCCTTGGTAGGGGACACGTTTGCTTTTTTTAAAGAGAACGGAAAAAATTATTTTAAAAACTATTTTTTGATTAATGGGCTTCTTTTGATCGCCATGGTGGCTTTATTTGCGGTGGGTTACGGTGAATTTTTTGCCCAGATTTTTGAAGGAAACGTTGCGGGGCAAAACTACTATTTCGAATCCTATTTTCAGGAAAATCAGTGGATGTTGATTTTGGTGACGGGATTGCTTTTTCTGCTTTTCTTGGCGTTGATGCTGGTTAATTATTCTTATCCGGTGTTCTATATGAAGCGTTTGTCCGAGACGGGAAATAAGGTGATAACGGCCGATCAGATTTTGGGCGATCTCAAACGGAATTTCGGGCGTTTGCTGGTGATGTTTCTCGGCTTATGTTTTGTTGTTTTTCCGATAATGATGATAGTGTTCGGTATTGCTTACCTTTTGATATTCATTATTATTGGTCTTTTTCTGTTGCTGTTGCTTTTGCCTTTGATGCTTAATACGACTAATTTCATTATTTTCGATTACCTGCACACCAAAAGGGGCTTTTTTGCTTCTTTGAGTTATGCGGTCAAAGCGCAATACTCTTACAGGGATGTTCGCCGAAAGGGACCGTTTTGGAAATACGTGGGTTCCAGCCTTTCGCTGTATATGATTATTCAGGTAATCACTTCGGTTTTTACCACGATTCCTATATTCTTGCTTTTGGGAGGGAATGTTTTGTTTCCCAATAGTACTTCATCCTTTGAAGGCGATGAGTCTATGCTGATGGTGATTTTGCTGGTGGTGATTTACGGTGTGGGTATTTTGGTTTCGTTTATTCTTTCCAATCTTATTTACGTTAATGCGGGGCTGATGTATTACGATAGTCGGGAGGACTTGCACCGGACGAAACAAATCGACGAAATAGAAACTATAGGCAATGCGTTTTAGCAGGTTGTTTTTCTTTGTTTTTTTCTGCGGTACTTTGCTTTGTTACGGGCAGGGGAGTGGGGTTGTAGACTCCTCATCATCCTTTAGGCTTTTGCCGGCGGATTCTTTGTTGGCAGAGCATCCGACTACGGAGAGCAAAGTGGAAGCGAGAGTGTTGGACGCCGATTTTAGAGCGCGTTACAAGGGCGAGGAATACGATTACAGAAGTGTTAAACCAAAGGAGTCGCTTTGGGAAAAAATCGAGCGACGTCTGAATAAACTTCTTCATTTTATTTTTGGGGATCGAGCTCCTTTTGAAGCTGGTAAATTGGCCGAATGGGTTGTTCGAATTTTGGCGGTGGTTATTACGGGATTGGTGATTTACTTTTTGGTTCGTTATTTTTATGGCAAGCAAGGGGGATGGTTTTGGGGGCGGAAAAATGCGACGGTTGTATCGGAGGGGCAGGTGTTGGACGAAAATATTCATGAGATTAACTTTCCGGAGCAAATTTTGGCTTATGAGCGTAAGGGGGATTTTCGTAGGGCTGTGCGCTACCAGTTTCTTTACGTGCTAAAGAAGATGACGGACAGAGGGGTTTTGGAATGGATGCCGGATAAAACCAATAGGGATTATGTGGAGGAATTAGCCGGCCATCCTAAACAGCGGGATTTTGCGCGACTTTCGAGGGTGTTTGATTATGTTTGGTACGGAGAATTTTCCCTTGAGCGGAGTCAGTATGAAAAATACGCGGCGGATTTTTCGGATTTTGTAATCTAAAAACAAGGAGAGAAAGGAAAACATGAATAAGACGTTCAAATTATATTTGGTTTTGTTTGCGGTGATGCTGGGGCTTCTTGTGGTGTTGCAGTTGGGAAAATCCGAGGTGATAGATTGGCGCAAGAACTTTGATGTTGGTGAGAAAACGCCTTTCGGTCTTTATGTTTTTGATCGGGAGGCGGACCGTTTGTTTGGAAATCGGTTGGAGCGTCAGATGCAATCTCCTTTCGATTACTACAGTAAGCAGAAGACGGAGTCGGATCATAATATTTTGGTCATCGCCTCATCGATAGACGAAATGTCTTGGACGAAAATTTTGGATCAGGCGTCTAAGGGGGCTTCGGTCATGTTGATTTCGGAGGATTTTTCCGAGACACTCAGCAATGCGCTGAAGTTTCATCAGTCGAATATTGCTTTTGAGGAAACCCAAACGCTTGCGCTGACGGATGTGAAGTGGGGGGCGGATTCTTTGGTTTTGGATAAACTGCCTTCCGGGCAAGGGTTTGTGTCGATTGACCAGAGGCATCAAATTTTGGGGAAGATAAAGGAGAAAAATAATACGGATCAGGCTAATTTCATTAAGGTTAATTATGGGAAAGGCGTTTTTTATCTTCACTCGGAGCCGCTTTTTTTAACGAATTACTACCTGCTGGAGCAGAAAGGCAGTGAGAGGTATTTGCAGGATGTGTTTTCCTATCTGCCTGCTCGTCGTACGGTTTGGTTTGTGCAGGGTGGGGCATCGTTGGGAGAGTCGAATTCGCCCATGCGCTATATCCTGAATAATCCTCCGCTTAGGTATGCTTGGTGGCTGTTTTTGGTGGGCTTGCTGGTGTTTGTGTTTTTTACGGCTAAGCGTAAGCAGCGCGTTATACCGGTGATTGAACCGTTGAAAAACAAATCGTTGGAGTTTGTACAGAGTATAGGGAATTTGTATCTTCAGGAGGGTGATTTTCATGACATGATGGCGAAAAAATCGCAGTATTTTCTTTACCGTGTGCGGCAGGAGTTGTTTTTGGATACGAGGCGTTTGGACGAAGACTTTGTTCAAAAGCTGCATTTAAAAACAGGGGCGCCTACCGAAAAAATAAAAGAGGCGGTTCTTTTGATTAAGAAAGCACAAGATCCTCAGGCATTGGTTCGACGGGAGGATTTGGGGAGGATTAACGATTTGCTGGACGGAATTTTGAATCCGTAGTGGCCGTTAGAAATAAAAAAATAAGCATAAGAAAAATGGAAAATTTTGAACAACATCATGGAACTCAGGCGGGGCTTTCTTCGCAAGAGGGGGCTTCGGAATTTGTTTCTCGGATTGATATGGAGGAAATGCGGATGAGTTTGGATAAGGTAAAAGCGGAGATTGCGAAAGTGATTGTGGGGCAGACGCCGATGGTGGAGCATCTTTTGGTTGCGCTTTTGTCTAATGGTCATGTTCTTATCGATGGGGTTCCCGGTGTGGCTAAAACGGTGACGGCAAAGCTGCTGGCCCGTGCGGTAGAGGTGGATTTCAGTCGGATTCAGTTTACGCCGGATCTGATGCCATCGGATATTTTGGGGACGTCGGTTTTCAATATGAAGACGTCGGAATTCGAGTTCAAGAAAGGGCCGATTTTTTCGGGGTTTGTTTTGATTGACGAGATTAACCGTTCGCCGGCTAAGACGCAGGCGGCGTTGTTTGAGGTGATGGAAGAGCGGCAGATAACGATGGACGGGGTGCGTTATGAGATGCAGGAGCCGTTTTTGGTCATTGCGACTCAAAATCCGGTTGAACATGAGGGAACTTATCGTTTGCCGGAGGCGCAGCTTGACCGGTTTTTGTTTAAAATTAATGTAGGCTATCCGGATTTGGCCCAGGAGATTAGCATTATTCAGAATCAGCACGATAACCGGTTGGAGGATAAGACGACGGTGGTAAAACCGGTGATGACTTCGGCTCAGTTGAAGGCTTATCAAAAGAAGGTTCAGGAAGTGGTGGTGGAGCCTCATCTTTTGGAGTACATTGCAAAAATTGTAGTTAATACCCGCGAAAATCAGTTTTTGTATTTAGGGGCTTCGCCGAGAGCGAGTTTGGCTCTTCTTACTGCTTCAAAGGCTTTTGCGGCGGTTCGGGGTCGGGATTTTGTGACGCCTGAAGATATTAGGGAAGCCAGTTATGCGGTGTTGAGGCATCGGATCATGGTTTCGCCGGAGCGGGAAATGGAAGGTTTGACGGCTGATGAGATTATCCGTCAAATTGTGGAAAGTATAGAAATTCCGAGATAGGGATTGGGTTGGACTATAGGACTGTATTTTGAAAAATTTATTTGTCAATAGCCGCTTGTATTTGGCCTTGTTTATTGCCGGGCTTGGGTATGTTTTGGCTTTCTTTTATCCTCAGGGGCTTTGGGGGGCTCATGCGTTGCTTTTTGGTATTCTTGTTTTGGTTTTGGCGGATGCGATGCTTTTGTTTTTCGGGCGGGATGCTTTGGTGAAGGCGGAGCGTCTTTTACCGGAGAAACTTTCCAATGGGGATGCCAATACGGTTAAGATTGATTTGATGAGTCGCTATCCTTTTGCGGTAAAGGTCAGAGGGATTGACGAGCTTCCTTTTCAGTTTCAGAAAAGAGACTTTTTCATGGAAATGACTCTTAAAGCAAGGAGTGGAGGGACTTTTCAATACGAGCTTTACCCTAAGTCTCGCGGGGTTTATGAGTTTGGAGGGCTTAATGTTTTTGTGAGTTCGCCTTTGGGGCTTTTGGCCAGGCGTTTTGTTTTTGGGAGGTCGGAGGCTTTGCCTTGTTATCCGTCGTTTGTTCATTTGCGGAAATATGAGCTTATGGCGCTTCAGAACGAGTTTTTACTTGGTGGAATCAAGAAAATTCGGCGTTTGGGGCATACTTTGGAATTTGAACAAATCAAAGAATATGTTCAAGGGGATGATATTCGGACCATTAACTGGAAGGCCACCTCGAAACAGAATCGTTTGATGGTTAACCAGTATCAGGACGAAAAATCCCAGCGCATTTACCTTTTGGTGGACAAGGGGCGAACGATGCAAATGCCTTTTGAGGGGCTTAGTCTTTTGGACTATTCGATTAATGCGGTGATGGCGCTTTCTCATATTGTGCTTCGCAAAGGGGATCGTGCGGGCGTGATGACTTTTGCCCGAAAGGCGGAGAACAAGGTGGCGGCGGATCACAAACCGGATCAGCTTCGTAAAATTTCCGAGACGCTGTATAAGGTGCAAACGAATTTTGAGGAGAGTGATTTTGGTCGTCTTTATCAGGATGTCCGTATGAGTGTGGGACAGCGGAGCCTTATGCTTTTGTTTACTAATTTTGAAACCTTGGACGGACTTCGCCGTCAAATGAATTATCTTCGAGGCATAGCCAAAAATCATTTGCTGGTCGTGGTGTTCTTTAAGAATACGGAACTGCAGGAGCTTTTGGATTCTCATCCTAAGACGGAGCAGGCAATTTACGATAAAATTATTGCCGAGAAGTTTGAGTACGAGAAAAAACTGATTATTCAGGAGCTTCGTAAGTACGGGATATCCGCGGTTTATACGAAGCCGGAAAACCTTAACATTGAGGTTATTAATAAATATTTGGAAATTAAATCCCGAGGGATGCTGTAATAAGGAATATTAACTTAACTCTAAATTGTAGAAATGATTATTAAGCTTAACCGAATCGACGATAATTTTTTATTCGAATGCACAAATAGTGCGGGTAACTCAATTTTGTTGGATAATACGAGTCAGGCGAATGCCAAGGGGGTTTCGCCTATGGAGAGTGTGATGATGGCTGTGGCAGGATGCAGCGGGATTGACGTGGTTTCTATTTTGAAGAAGCAACGCCAGTCTATTGCTTCTTTTTCGGCGGAGGTGGAAGGCGAGCGTTTGCAGGAAGGAGAAGCTAAGCCCTTCAAAAAGATGACGGTTAAATTTTTTATTGATGGCGAGGTTGAACCTTCCAAGGCTTTGAAGGCGGCAGAATTATCGTTTGATAAATACTGTTCGGTATCGAAGACTTTGGAGCCTAACGTGGAGGTGGTTTACCGTGTGTTTGTGAATGGGGCAGAGGTTCTTTAAGTTGCGAGCTCGGCTATGACTAAAAAAAGGACGCTTTTATGAGGCGTCCTTTTTTATTTATTGCAGTCTTGGGTGGATGAGTTTGGCTACGGTGGCGGTCCATCCGGTTTGATGGGAGGCGCCTACGCCTCGCCCGTTGTCTCCGTGAAAATATTCGTAAAACATGATGTAATCTCGGAAGTGTTCGTCGTGATCGAACAGCGGACGACCTCCGTTGAAGGGGCGTTTTCCGTCCGAATCTTTTTTGAAAAGGGCTTGGAGTCGTTCGCTAAGGTTTTGGGCGATGTATTCCAGGTTTTTTACTTCGCCGCTTCCTGTGGGAAATTCCACTTGAAGACTGTCGTCATAGTAATAATGGAAACGCTGGAGGCTTTCCACGATGAGGAAATTGATGGGGAACCATATCGGACCTCTCCAGTTGCTGTTGCCTCCGAACATGCGGCTGTCGCTTTCGGCGGGAAGATAGTTTACGGTGTATTTGTTTCCGTCGATTTCGAATTCGAACGGGGCGTTTTCATAGATTTTTGACATGGAACGGATGCCGTAGTCGGAGAGAAATTCTTTCTCGTCCAGCATTCTTGAAAGGATTTTTTTCAAACGGGTTTTTCTCAGGATGCTCAGGAGGTGTTTTCTTCCTTTGCCCTCCACTTCCCAATGGGAAACGAGGTTGGCGAGTTGGGGTTTGTTTTTCAAAATCCAGTCCATCCGCGAAGTGAAATTGGGGAGGCGCTCCAGCATTTTGTGGTCGATGATTTCAACGGCAAACATGGGGATTAATCCGACGATGCTTCGGAGCTTCATGGTGATGGGTTGTCCGTGTTTGTTTTGCAGGACGTCGTAGAAAAAGCCGTCTTGTTCATCCCATAGTCCGCCTTCTTTTTGGGTGATGTTTTCCATGGCTTCGGCGATATAGAGGTAGTGTTCGAAAAATTTTATCGCCATGTCTTCGTAGACGGGGTTGTAGAGGGCAAGCTCCATGGAAATGCGCATCATATTCAGGGCGAACATGGCCATCCAGCTGGTTCCGTCGGCTTGCTCAAGGTGTTGGCCGTTGGGGAGTTCCATGTTTCGGTCAAAGGCTCCGATATTGTCCAAACCTAGGAATCCTCCGCCGAAGATGTTTTTTCCGGTTTTGTCTTTTCGGTTTACCCACCAAGTGAAATTGAGCAGGAGTTTTTGAAAGACGCTCTCTAGAAAAACGAGATCGGGTTTTCCGTTGAATTTTTCGTCAATTTTAAATACCCTGAAGGTGGACCAGGCGTGAACGGGCGGATTAACATCGCTGAAATCCCATTCGTAAGCGGGCAGTTGGCCGTTGGGATGGATGTACCATTCTTTGGTCAGGAGTTTGAGTTGATGCTTTGCAAAATCGGCATCCAATAGGGCAAAAGGAACGCAATGGAACGCCAAATCCCAGGTGGCGAACCAAGGATACTCCCATTTGTCCGGCATGGAAATGATATCTTTGTTCTGCATATGCGCCCAATCTCTGTTTCTTACGTGGTGTTCAAAGTTTCTTTGTACGGGGTAATTGGGGTCGCCTTTCAACCATTTGGAGAGGTTGTAGTAATAAAATTGTTTGTTCCATAAAAGACCGGCAAAGGCTTGTCTTTGGATGTTTTTTTCTTCTTCGTTGGTCAGGTCCTTTTGGAGTTCGGCGTAAAAGGCGTTGCTTTCTTTTTTTCGGGTGTCAAATACTTCGTCGAAATCGTAAAAGGCATTGTCCATGTCGTGGGGACTTAACCGGAAATCAAAGGTTTTGCTTTCTCCGGGATTCAGTTCGGTTTCGATCAAAAAAGCGGCTTTTGTGCCGTGGTTTTCGGGGTTGATGCTTGCTTGGCCGTGAACGATATGGTCGTTGATACCGTCTTTAAAGAAAAGATTTTCCGATGGCGTATCGAATAGCTTCGGGGTATTGGTTTCGTTTTCGCAGAATAAAGCTTGGGTATCGGGGGTACGGGCATAGAATTTTTTCATTTCGATGCCGTCGTGTTCAATAGCGATTTCGCTGGGGCGGCTGCTTTTTAGGTTGGGTTTGTAGTTGCCGTAGCCCCATGCCCAGTTGTTGCGGTACCATAGGGTTGGAAGGATCACTAGCGGGGCTTTTTCTTTGCTGCGGTTAATGGCGGTTACGCGAATCAAGATGTCGTCGTGGTTTATTTTGGCATACTCGATGAAGAGGTCGAAGTATTTGCTGTCGTTCAGAATACCCGTGTCGGCGAGTTCGTATTCCGGATCGGTTTTTCCCCGTTGGGCATTTTCGTGGATGAGTTCGTCGTAAGGGAAAGCCATGATGGGGTATTTGTATACCATCTTCATGTAGGAGTGGGTGGGGGTATTGTCCAGATAATAGAAGATTTCTTTGAGGTCTTCCCCGTGGTTTCCTTGATGATTACTGAGCCCGAAAAAGCGTTCCTTAATAAACGGATCTTTTCGGTTCCAAAAGGCGAAGGCGAAGCAAAGTCTTTGTTTGTCGTCGCATATTCCGGCGATGCCGTCTTCGCTCCAGCGGTAGGTTCGGCTTAGGGCATCGTGGTAGGTGGTGTAGCCCCATGCATTGCCGTCGGTACTGTAATCTTCCCTTACGGTTCCCCATTGTCTGTTGCTAATATAAGGTCCCCAAGTTTTCCACTCGGGGTGGTTTAGTCGTTCTTTTTCAGCATTCATTTTTCGGCATTTTAATCTGCGAAGGTAAAATAATTTTACCAAATGCCTTTTGGAATGTTTTTGCTGAAGCGGGTTTGTGGGTTATCCCATGATTAAGGAGGTCGTGAATGGGGTAAAGTAATCCAGAAACAGAATCCACAAGATGGCGATGGCTAGTCCTACGACGCCACCGTAAATTCCTCCGAGATGAAAATCCGACTGCTTCAGCATTCCCGTACCGAACACGATGGCATTGGGTGGAGTGGAAACGGGGAGAAAAAGCCCGCACGAAGAGCATAAACCCACCACGAGAGCAACGGGAAGAATTTGAGAGGCAGGCAGTACCACGGCGGCGATGTTGATGATGATGGTGGCGGTAGCCGTACTGCTCATGATGTTCGAGAAGATGATGGTAGTTACCCCGAAGATCATCATCATAACGATTTTATTGAATTGAAAACTGGAGAGGTAGGTGGAAAAATAAGGCGCTAAGAGTTCTTTGATGGCAATACCTAAAGCCAATCCTCCGGCTACGAGCATGAGGGTGTCCCAAGGTAGTTTTCGGACGTCTTCGGCGGTAATTACCCCCAGCATTGGGAGAAACATGATGGGGATCAGGGCGGTTCCGGAGGTTGGGATATGCCATTGGTGGCCCATCATCCAAAAGAAAACGGTAATCAGCAGGATGGAAATCACAAAGAGCCTTTGAAGCCTCATTTTTTTGGTTTTGATGATGCGGACGTCCAAAAAAGACAAATCGACGGGACGGGTGTCTTTAAGGTATTTTTTGGTGACGCTGTACCAAAAACCGGCTAAAAGGAGGACGGCAGGAAGGAGTCCCAAAACCATCCAGTCGTTAAAGGAAATATCGAAGCCTTTGGATTTTAGAGAGTCCACGACGATGAGGTTGGGGGGAGAAGAAATCAAGCTGGCCATGCCGGCAAAAGTAGCTGCTACGGGGATGCTTATGAGGATGGCTTTGGCGATGGGCGATTTTTTTCCTTCGTTATCCAATAGAGGCATCACGGAGGCCAGCACCATGGCAGCGGTGGCGGTATTGGAGATGATGAGCGAGAGGATGGAGGTAACCACGATAATTCCTAGGAGAAGGAATTTGGGGCGGTTGCCGAAAAGGGAGACCGAAAATTTGAAAAGGGAGATGTCCAAATTGGTTTTCCGCATGCCTTCACTCAGGAAAAAACCGCCGAGAAAAATCCAAATCACACTGTCGGACCAGGTGTTGGATATGACTTCGGGGCTTACCGTGGCCCCTTCGATGTTACGCATGGTGTAGATGAGGAAGCCTAAGATGAATATGCCCACGGCAAAGGGCGGGATGGCTTCGGTGGCCCAAAGCAGGATGGCAAAAAACAGGACGAAAAGAGTGTAGGTTTGGGCTTGGGTAAATTCTTCGGGGGAGAGGAAATAGGCGCCGGCGATGGAGAGGGCTAAGGAAAAGAAAAACAGGCCTATTCTGGTTTTGATGTTCCAAACGTCCAGTGATTTTTCGATGAGCAAATCACTGTAAACCCTTATACCGGTACGTAGGTGTCGAACTCTGTCAAAATAATCGAATCCCATGCGCAAAAATCTTTTGCACAAATTTAGGAAAATCTTTTGGGGTAAAATTTCATTTCAAACGAGTCCGGTCCGTAAAAATGATTTTCCATATCAAAATAAAAGGTTATATTTGTGGCGGATTAGTTCATTTACATCATTTGGAAATGTTATCAAGAAAGGTGGAGAGATTAGACTCTGAGAAGCCTTAGCAACCCTTGTTTTCTTGAACGAGAAGGTGCTACATTCTATCCGTGTTCGGGCGGGAAAGATAACGGACATTCACTCTATTTTATTTTTGGTGGCATTTTCATTTTTTTAATTGGTTAGAATTTTAAAAAATTGGAAAAGGAGCTGCATAGTTTTACGTTACCTTCATTTAGTACGGTATCGGGAAAGAATTACGAAATACCTCTTAGTTGGCAGGTGTTTGGGCGCCCGTTGCATACGGCACCGGTGGTGCTTATAAACCATGCTTTGACTGGGAACTCTTTGGTGTCGGGAGAAGGCGGTTGGTGGACGGCTTTGGTGGGGGCTGGCAAAACGGTGGATACGGATCGCTATACGGTGATTTGTTTTAATGTGCCTGGTAATGGGTATGACGGTTTTTTGCTGCCTTCGTATGCGGATTTTACGACGAGGGATGTGGCCCGTCTTTTTTTGTCGGGACTGGAGCATTTGGGGGTTCGTCGTCTTTATGCTCTGATTGGAGGCTCTGTTGGCGGTTCCATTGGTTGGGAGATGCTGGCGTTGAAAAACGATTTGACGGAAAGGTTTGTTCCCATTGCTACGGATTATAAGACGAGCGATTGGTTGCATTCGCAGTGTCTGATTCAACGGTATCTTTTGGAAAGTGAAGAATCGCCTTTGGAAAAAGCCCGCCAGCATGCCATGCTTTGCTACCGTACGCCGGCTTCGCTCAATCGCCGGTTTGGGAGGGCGAGGTTGGATGGAGGGGTTTTGAAGTCTCAGGATTGGCTTGATTTTCATGGGCGTCGGCTTAGGGAGCGGTTTAGTTTGGAGGCTTACCGATTGATGAACCATCTTTTGACCACTATTGAGGTTTCGAAAGAATCTCTTTTGGCGGTGGAAGTCCGGGTTCATCTTTTAGCGGTGGATAGCGATTTGTTTTATCCGGCTTTTGAAATAAAAGAGACCTATGAGTATCTCAAAAATGCGGGGAAAACGGTGTTTTACCACGAAATGACTTCGGTGCACGGGCACGATGCTTTCTTGATGGAATACGATCAACTCAACGAAATATTAATTCAAATAATGAATGACAAAAATGACAGATAAGAACGAAATAGCGATATACGATCACCGGGCTTTGGTGAATTTTGAAGGGAAGGATTTTCAGGGGCAAATTGGAGTAGACTCCAGAATTTTCCGTGCTTTGAACGATGGCGGGATTAGCGTGGGGGTTATTTCCCAGCAGGCCATTGAGAATGGGACGTCGGTTTTGGTGGACGAGAAAGATGCGGAGGCAGCGGTTCATTTGTTGGAGGAGGAGTTTGCCGAGGAAAAGGCCAGCGGAGTGGTTACGGCGGTTTATTCGATTAAGGGGCTTTCGGTTATTGGTTTTGTTTCGGAGAATTACCATAAGATTTTTTCCGAATTGCAGCGCAATAAGATTTTTCCTTTGCTTCTGAATCAGGTGGCTTCGGCGGGAAGAGTTAATTTGGTAGTGACCCAAAACCAGACGGAGATTACCAAAAATATCATTGAAACGGAAATTTACGGAAAACCCAAGACGGTTCATTTGGCTCTGATTGGCCATGGGAATGTGGGAGGAACGTTGATCGAGCAGGTGTTGGATTCGGCGCACGATATTCTGATTCGTAAGCGTATCGAACTGAAGATTGTGGCGATTGCCAATTCCAAAAAAATGGCTCTTGACAAAGGCGGTTTTGGCAGCGATTGGCGTCAGAAGATTGATTTTTCCCAAACGGTGTTCGACGTTGAAAAACTGATTGAGTTTACTCAAAATCACAGTTTGGAGAACCTTATCGTTGTGGATAATACGGCGAGCGAGGAGTTTATCAAGAATTACCCTTTGTTTGTCGATAACGGGTTTGATGTGGTTTCGAGCAACAAGTTGTTCAATACGTTGCCGATTGCGGAGTATCGAGGGTTCAGGCAGTTGCTTCATAAAAATAAGAAAAGGTATTATTACGAAACGAATGTAGGGGCGGGGCTGCCCTTGATTGATACGATAAAATTGCTCCATCTCTCGGGGGAAAATATCACGCGCATCAAAGGGGTTTTTTCGGGGTCTTTGAGTTATATTTTTAATCGTTTTTCCGAAGGGGAGGCTTTGTTTTCGTCGGTTGTTCGGGAAGCGATGGAAAAAGGCTTTACCGAGCCGGATCCGCGGGAGGATCTTTCGGGTAATGATGTGGCGAGGAAGCTTTTGATTCTTGCCAGGGAGTTGGATTTGGTGAACGAATTTTCGGATATTCGCATCCAAAATCTCATTCCGGAGTCTTTACAAACGGTTGATAAAACGGTCTTTTTATCTCGTTTGCAGGAGTTGGATGAGGTTTACGAGGGGCTTCGGGCGGCTCAATCGCCGGGGAATGTTTTGCGTTATGTGGGGGATTTGCATGGGGATTTGCAGAAGGAGAAAGGCGAGCTGGATGTGCAGTTGATTTCGGTGCCTTCGCATTCGGCTTTGGGGCAGCTTAAGGGCTCGGACTCTATTTTTGAGATTTATACGGAGAGTTACGGCGAAAATCCCATTGTGATTATGGGGGCGGGTGCGGGAGCTAAAGTTACGGCTCGCGGTGTTTTCGGTGATATTTTGCGTCTTAGTGAGACGAAATAAAAAATAAAGAAAATTAAACATTAAATTCCTAAGTGATGGATCATTTTCAAACCCGGGCGATAAGAACCCAAACGGAGCGTTCATTGTTTGATGAACATTCGACACCGCTTTACCTGACTTCCAGTTTTGTTTTTCAAGATGCGGAGGATATGCGGGCGAGTTTTGCCGAGGAGAAAGATAAAAATTTATACAGCCGTTTTAGTAATCCTAACGTGACTGAATTTGTTGATAAAGTGGTGCAAATGGAAGGGGCGGAAAGCGGTTATGCTTTTGCGACGGGGATGGCTGCAATTTACTCTTCGCTGGCGGCTTTGCTTGGTGCGGGGGATCATGTGGTGAGTTGCCAGTCGGTTTTTGGCTCTACCCATACGCTTTTCACCAAATATTTTCCGAAGTGGAACATTGAGACTTCTTATTTCAAGGCGGAGGATGCCTTGTCGGTCGAGTCGCTTATTCGTCCCAATACCAAGGTGCTTTATTTGGAAACGCCTACCAATCCGGCGATTGAGATTTTGGATTTGGAGTATTTTGGGCAATTGGCCAAGAAGCATGGGCTTATTTTTATCGTGGATAATTGTTTTGCGACGCCATATTTACAGCAGCCGATTCGTTATGGTGCGGACTTGGTGGTGCACTCGGCGACGAAACTTATGGACGGTCAGGGTCGGGTGCTTGGTGGCGTGGCTGTGGGGCGTTCGGATCTTATTCGGGAGATTTATCTTTTCTCCAGAAATACGGGGCCGGCGATGTCTCCTTTTAATGCTTGGGTTCTTAGTAAGAGTTTGGAAACTTTAGCGTTAAGGGTTGATCGTCATTGCGAAAATGCGCTTAAAGTCGCTACGTTTTTGGAGGGACACGCTCAGGTGGAGCGGGTTCGTTACCCTTTTTTACGTTCGCATCCGGGGTATGAGGTGGCTAAGCGTCAGATGAAGCACGGAGGCAATATTGTGGCGTTTGAGGTGAAGGGAGGTGTGGAAGGCGGCCGTCGATTTTTGAATAAGATTAAAATGTGTTCGCTGTCGGCGAATTTGGGTGATACGCGTACGATAGTGACGCATCCGGCTTCGACCACGCATTCCAAGTTGTCGGAAGCGGAACGTCTGGAAGTGGGGATTACGTCGGGATTGGTTCGTTGTTCGGTGGGCTTGGAAGAGGTGGAGGATATTTTGGCGGATTTGGCTCAAGCCTTGGATTAGATAGGCTCAGCGTTCCTTTTTTTGGGAGTTTTGGTTGTTTTTTTTGAAAAAATAAATTTTTCGCCAATCCCAAGGGATGGAGATTGGAGTTTTTTTTAAAATAATTTTAGATAATGGATAGGATAGAACAATTATACCGTGCTTTGGAGCGTTGTATTCTTATTTTGGATGGTGCGATGGGAACGATGATTCAGCGTTATCGTTTGGAGGAGGCGGATTATCGGGGAGAGCGGTTTGCGGACTGGCCTTATCCGGTGAAGGGGAATAACGATTTGCTTTCCATTACGCGTCCCGACATTATTGGGGCGGTTCATCGGGAATATTTGGCGGCCGGGGCGGATATTATCGAGACCAATACGTTTTCGGCGACGACGATTGCGATGGCAGATTACCACATGGAGGATTTGGTGGTGGAGCTTAACGAGGCGTCGGCCCGTATTGCGAGGGAGGCTTGTGATGAGTTTACGGCGCAGAATCCCGAGAAGCCTCGTTTTGTGGCCGGGGCAATTGGACCGACGAATAAGACGGCTTCTTTATCGCCTGACGTGAATGATCCGGGGTATCGGGCCATTACGTTTGACGAGTTACGCCGGGCTTATAAACAGCAGGCGGAAGCGCTTTTGAACGGAGGGGCGGATATTCTCTTGGTGGAAACGGTGTTCGATACGCTTAACGCTAAGGCGGCTCTTTTTGCCATTGATGAGATTCAGGAGGAGCGAGGCATTCGGATTCCGATGATGGTTTCGGGGACGATTACGGATGCTTCGGGACGGACGCTTAGTGGGCAGACGACGGAAGCGTTTCTGATATCGGTTTCACATATGCCGCTTTTGAGTATTGGTTTAAATTGTGCTTTGGGAGCCCGACAGCTAACGCCTTATTTGGAGGCTTTGTCCAATAATGCGGATTGTTATGTTTCGGCTTATCCCAATGCGGGGTTGCCTAATGCGTTCGGGCAGTACGATGAGTCTCCCGAATTGATGGCGGAACAGATTCGGGATTATGTAGAGAAGGGCTTGGTGAACATTATTGGAGGGTGTTGCGGGACGACTCCGGCGCACATTCGGGCCATTGCCGAGTTGGTAAAGGGTTATTCGCCGAGAGAAATGAGGAAAGGGTAAGGACGCGGTTTTTGGAAGACACTGCGTTTAATGTGTTTAATGAAACCTATGCTAAAGGCGTAGGGGTTGTTTTAGGAAAAAAGAAATGAATTATTTGAAACTTTCTGGCCTTGAGCCCTTGGTGGTTACGCCGGAATCCAATTTTATCAATGTTGGCGAGCGCACGAATGTAGCGGGGTCGAAGAAGTTTTTGCGGTTGATTAAGGAAGAGAAATTTTCCGAGGCATTGGATATTGCCCGCCATCAGGTGGAGGGAGGGGCTCAGATTTTGGACGTCAATTTTGACGACGGGCTTATTGACGGCAAATACTGCATGGTGAAATTTCTCAATCTGATTGCTTCGGAGCCGGATATTGCGCGGATACCGATTATGATAGATTCTTCCAAATGGGAGATTTTGGAAGCTGGTCTTCAGGTGGTTCAGGGGAAGTGCGTGGTGAATTCGATCAGTTTGAAGGGAGGGGAAGAAGAGTTTATTAAGCAGGCCAAGGCGATTAAGCGTTATGGTGCGGCGGCGGTGGTGATGGCTTTTGATGAGGTGGGGCAGGCCGATACGTTGGAGCGGCGTATAGCGATTGCGGCGCGTTCGTACGATATTTTGGTGAATAAGGTTGGCTTTCCGGCGCAGGATATTATTTTCGATCTTAACATTTTTCCGGTGGCTACGGGGATGGAAGAACACCGGCGCAATGCCATTGATTTTATTGAAGGGACGCGATGGGTTCGGGAGAATCTTCCATATGTTTCGGTCAGTGGCGGGGTTTCCAATGTGTCGTTTTCGTTTCGGGGGAACGATACGGTAAGGGAGGCGATGCATTCGGTATTTTTGTATCATGCGATTAAGGCGGGGATGAACATGGGGATTGTTAACCCGGCCATGCTAGAGGTTTACGATGAAATTCCGAAAGACCTTTTGGAACTTGTGGAGGATGTGATGTTGGACCGAAGGGAGGATGCTACGGAGCGGCTTTTGGATTATTCCGAGAAACACAAGGCGGTTAAAAAGGAAAAAATAGAAGACCTCTCTTGGCGGGATCAGCCTTTGCAGGAGCGTATTACGTATGCTTTGGTGAAGGGGATAGACCGTTTTGTGGAGGAGGATGTGGAGCAGGCTCGTTTGGAAGTGTCTCGTCCTTTGGAGGTGATAGAAGGGCATTTGATGACCGGTATGGGAGTGGTGGGCGATTTGTTTGGGAGTGGCAAAATGTTTCTTCCTCAGGTGGTTAAGTCGGCTCGGGTGATGAAGAAGGCGGTGGCTTATCTCCAGCCGTTTATTGAAGCGGAGAAGGATGCTTCCCAAAAGTCGAACGGTCGGGTGCTGATGGCGACGGTGAAGGGGGATGTTCACGACATTGGAAAAAATATTGTGAGTGTGGTTTTGGGGTGTAACAATTATGAGATTGTGGATCTTGGGGTGATGGTTCCGGCGGAAAAGATTATCCAAGCGGCGATAGAGGAGAAGGTGGATGTCATTGGTCTCAGCGGTTTGATTACGCCGAGTTTGGACGAAATGGTGCATATTGCCGACGAGTTGGAGCGTCAGAATTTGAGTTTCCCTTTGTTGATTGGAGGGGCAACTACATCCAAGGCGCATACGGCAGTGAAGATTGATCCGAAATACAAGCATGCGGTTGTTCATGTGAACGATGCGTCGCGTGCGGTTAATGTGGTCAGTTCGTTGCTGAGTCAGCGGAATCAGGAGTATATTTCGGCACTTAAAAGCGAGTATGCGGATTTTCGCGAAAAATTTTTGAGCCGTCAGGTGGATAAGGATTACGTGGATTTGGCGTTTGCGCGAAGTCGTAAACCTTTGATAGATTGGGAGAAAGCGTTTCTTCCTCAGCCCCGGGTTAAAACGGTTCAGGTGGTTCAGGATCAGCCGTTGGAGGAGCTTCTTCCTTTCATTGACTGGTCTCCGTTTTTTCGGAGTTGGGATTTGCATGGGCGTTTTCCCGATATTTTGTCGGATGCGGTGGTGGGTGAGCAGGCGAGCGAACTCTACCGCGATGCGCAGGTTATGTTGGCCAAAATAGTGAAGGAAAAGCGATTGACGGCCAAGGCGGTTTATGGTATTTTTCCGGCGAATTCGGATGAACGGGACGATATTTTGATAAAGGATGAATCGGGTAATACGATTGAGAAATTTCATACCTTGCGTCAGCAGATTAAGAAGTCGGAGGGGAAGGATTACTTGGCTCTTTCCGATTTTGTGGCTCCTGAATCTTCGGGGCGAACGGATTACGTTGGGGCTTTTTGCGTTAGTACGGGATTTGGGACGGACGAGATGGCTCGTCAGTACGAAGCCGATCACGATGATTATTCTTCGATTATGGTTAAGGCTTTGGCGGATCGATTGGCGGAGGCTTATGCCGAGTTTCTTCATTATAAGATCCGGACCCAAGAATGGGGGTATGCGCCGGACGAGGCTTTAGGCAATGAGGAATTAATTGCGGAAAAATATACGGGGATACGTCCTGCTCCGGGGTATCCGGCTTGTCCGGATCATTTGGAAAAGCATGCCATTTGGCGGCTTTTGGATGTGGAAAAGGCCATTGGGGTTTCATTGACGGAGAGTTTGGCAATGTTTCCAACGGCGTCGGTTTCGGGGTATTATTTTGCTAATGCGAAAGCCAAGTATTTCGGTGTGGGAAGGATTACCGAAGAGCAGCTGGCGGACTATGCTGCCCGAAAAGGGGTAGAAGTGGACTTTGCCCGAAAATGGCTGGCTTCCAACATGGCGGATTAGCCAATAGACAAAAATTGATGAGGTTTTAGAGGTGTTGAAATACGCCAAAAAATAATAGAGAATGAAAATAACAGAACATATAAAACGCGCAGAAGGGAAGACGCTTTTTTCGGTGGAGGTTATTCCGCCGACCAAGGGAACGGGCATTGAGGATCTTTATAAGAACATTGATCCTTTGATGGAGTTTAATCCTCCGTTTATTGACGTAACGACTTCCAGGGAAGAGTATGTTTATATCGAAAAAGGGAACGGGTTGGTGGAGCGTAAGATGACGCGGATGCGCCCGGGGACGCTTGGGATTTGCGCTTCTTTGATGCACAAATACGGAGTGGATACGGTGCCTCACGTATTGTGTGGTGGTTTTACCAAGGAAGAGACCGAATACCTTTTGGTGGATTGCTTGTATTTGGGGATTGATAATGTTTTGGCACTCCGTGGGGATGCGATGAAGGGGCAGAGTCGATTTGTTCCTACCGAAGGAGGGCACGGGCATGCCGGTGATTTGGTGGGACATATCAATGACATTGGTCGGGGGAAATACCTGACCGATGAGCAGCGTACGCAGGAGGAGAATAAATTTTGTGTGGGCGTGGCGGGCTATCCCGAAAAGCATATCGAGGCGCCTTCAATGGCGTACGATTTACAGCGGTTGAAGGAGAAAGTGGATGCGGGGGCAGACTATGTGGTGACGCAGATGTTTTTTGATAACCGGAAGTTTTTTGATTTTGTGGAGCAGGCTAGGGCGATGGGGATTCAAGTGCCGATTATTCCCGGGATTAAACCGGTGGCAACGAAGGGGCATCTTTCGCTGCTTCCCAAGACTTTCAAAATTGATTTGCCTGAAGATTTGGTAAAGGCGATGCAGGAGGCCAAGGATAATGCTGCTGTGAGGCAGATTGGCATTGAATGGGCGGTGGCGCAATGCCGAGAGTTGAAAGCGTACGGGGTTCCCGTTTTGCACTTTTACTCAATGGGCAAAAGCGATAACATTCGGAAAATTGCTCGGGAATTGTTTTAGAGAAGGGGCTTTTATTTCAGGGTTGGATGGCGCTCGAAGGGTTTGTTTCGATCGAAAAGATAGCGAAAGGTGGCCAGTTTCCGTGTGACGGTTGTGTCGAGATTTTCGGCTATTTTGGTCATTTTGGGATTAAAGTCGCCAATCCATTGCAGTTCGGTGGTTTCAAAGTCGGTGTGCTTTCTCAGGTGGCGCGTGCCTTCCCAAATCATGTAGCCGTCGATGCCGGTGCGTTGCCATTCGGGGACGACGCCGAAAACTAGGCCTACCATTTTGGTGTTTTTTCGAAAGAGTTTCAACCACAAGAATTTTAGCTTCTCCACGGGGCCGAGCTTTCCGTTTAGAGGTTTGAACCATTGGTTCAGATCGGGCAGGTTAATCCATAGAGCAATGGGTTGTTCTTTGTGGTATACGAACCAAGAGATGTGTTCGTTGATGACGGGTTTCATGCTACGAAATATTTTTAGGGTTTTGTCGGTTTCGAGTTGTTTTCCTCCGCCGTGGCTGGCCCAAGCTTTATTGTAAATTTCGGTAAAATCTTTTGCGAATTTTTCCAGTTGGTTTTTTTTCATTGGCCGGGCGGAGATGTCGGGGTTTTTACTGTGCTTTGCGTGCATTACGGTAAATTTCCGGGAGACTTCTCCGTGGATCGGGCGGCTGTAGCAAAGTTGGTTAAAGTAGATTTGGAATCCGTAACTTTCAAAAAGGGTTTGGTAATAGGGGAAGTTGTAGTTCATTCCGTAGAGGGGTTCTTGAAACCCTTCGGTAACCACTCCCCAGAATTTATCTCTTTCTCCAAAGTTGATGGAGCCGTCCATAGCTTGCATTCCTCTTTTTTCCAGCCATAGCTTGCAGTGGTCGAAGATGGCATTGGCGGTGCTTTGGTCGTTGATGCAATCGAAAAAGCCCAGACCACCGGTGGGTTGTTCCATTTCGTATTTTGAGTTAACGAAAACCGCTACACGACCGACGGTGTGACCTTTGGGGTCTTTAAAGAGGAAACGTTGGCATTCGCCGTGTCGGAAATTCTTATTCTTTTTGGGGTCAAAAACTTCTTCGACGTCTTTATCCAAAGGTCGGATGTAGTTGGCGTCGTGACGGTAGAGCCTGGAAGGGAATTCCAAAAATTCTTTTCGGTCTTCTTTGCTGGAAACGAGATGGATGCTAATGGCCATTAGTAAACGGGACAATCTTGGACGTTAATATTTGATAAGACGGAAGTCTGACCGCTAAACTCAATCGTAACTTTCGGAAAAACACCGTGGAGGCATTCGCCTTGAGGGTCTTGAAAGCTGCCGTTTTCGGCACTTATTCGGATTTTTTCGCCGAAAAGTTCGTAGTTGTTTTCGGTGAAATTAAGACGGTTGAGGTGGTAGGTGGTTTCCCCGATTACGACGGTTCCGCTCTGTGCCTGATGATCGAAGGCGATTAAGACTTTTCCGTTCTGTTGGAAGACGATTTGGCCGGGAGCGGCTTTTTGGTTCAATGGCTTTGGAGTGCCTGTTGGGTTTGTGGATAAAGAATCGCTGGCTACGGCTGCTGTGTCCGAGGCTGATAGAGAGAACGAGTCCTTATTTTGGGTGTTTTTGTTGGTTTCTTCTTTGCAGGCTGTTAGCAAGAGGCCCAAAGCGAGGGGGAATAGAAGTTTTATTTTCATCGGATAAAAATAAGGCTTTTTAAATAAACGGGAATAGGGAAGCGGGAAAGATTAATTTTAAATAGATTAAATTTGTAATCTAATAAAAACGAATTTATGGTGTTATCAATGACGGGTTTCGGCCGAGCCGAAGGCGTGTATGAAGGAAAAAAAATTACGGTAGATCTCAAATCGCTTAACAGTAAAAGTTTTGATTTGAACACCCGTATTCCTCTTCGTTACAAAGAAAAGGAATTCGATATTAGAAAACGTCTTAACGAGGGGCTTCTCCGGGGTAAGGTGGATTGCTTTGTCAATTGCGAGACTTTGGGCGACTGCAGCGAGGTTCGGATTAACGGAGAGTTGGTAAGGGCCTACATCAGAGAATTAAAGGCAATTGCGCAGGATGCTCCCGAATACGAATACTTGAAAATGGCCGTGAAAATGCCTGAGGTAATTTCATCCCGTCCGGATGAACTGAGTGAGGACGAGTGGCTTTTTTTGGAAGGTTTGATTCGTGAGGCTATGGACCGCCTTAAGGTTTTCCGTCAGACGGAGGGGAAAGCTCTTGAGGAGGAGTTGGTTCGTAATGTGGAGCGGATTCGGGCGGCGTTAAAACAGGTGGCGCTTTATGAGGAGGAGCGGATTGTAGCGATAAAAGAACGTTACCAAACGGTATTGAAGGATTTTGAGACGGTGGATGAAACCCGTTTTTATCAGGAAATGGCTTATTATACGGAAAAGTTGGATGTTTCGGAGGAGAAGGTTCGTTTGGAGCAGCACTTGAATTATTACTTGGAGGTGCTTGGGGAGGATTTCAATGGAAAGAAATTAGGTTTTATTGCACAAGAAATGGGTCGGGAGATCAATACGTTGGGATCCAAGGCTAATCATGCGGAAATTCAGAAATTGGTGGTTATGATGAAGGACGATTTGGAGAAGATAAAGGAACAAACGCTCAATGTGTTATAAGAGAAGGATCGGATTTAATAAACTCGAGCAATAATGAATAAAGTGATTATATTTTCGGCGCCGTCGGGCAGTGGGAAAACAACTTTGGTTAGGCATGTTTTGGATGTGGTTCCCGATTTGGCTTTTTCGGTGTCTTGTACAACCCGTTTGCCGCGTGGCGAGGAAAAAGACGGGGAGGATTACTATTTTCTTACGCCGGAGGTCTTTCGCGAGAAAATTGCGCAGGATGCTTTTGTGGAGTACGAGGAGGTGTATCAGGATAAGTTTTATGGCACGCTTAAGACGGAGGTGGAGCGTATTTGGTCGCAGGGGAAAACCGTAATATTCGATGTGGATGTGAAGGGAGGGATTGCTCTTAAGACGTATTTTGGAGATCAGGCGAGGTCGGTTTTTATTTTGCCGCCTTCGGTGGCGGAGTTGGAACGTCGGCTAAGAGGTCGAGGGACCGACGATGAGGCTACCATTCGTGAAAGAGTGGCTAAGGCGGGCGAAGAGATGGCTTATCGGGATCGGTTTGATCGGGTGGTGGTCAATACGGATTTGGAAGAGGCTAAGAATGAGGTTCGGTTGGTGGTGGAGGATTTTATTTCGTAATCAATTTTAAAATTAATCGTTACGGCGTTATGAGTAAAGAAGCTTCGGAAGGGTTTGGAGCGGGGATTCCCGTTAAGAAATTCATGGCTATTCAGGATTTGGTGATTCCTCGGGGGGACGATTTGATTCGGGGGATTCGGGCGTTAAAGGAGGAAAGGAATGCGGTTGTTTTGGCGCATTATTGCCAGTCGGGAGTGGTTCGGGAGCTGGTTGATTTTGAGGGAGATTCGCTTCAGCTGGCTCGTTGGGTGAAGGAGACGCAAGCCGATATGATTGTTTTTTTTGATTTTCATTTCATGGCGGAAGTGGCGAAGATTCTCCAGCCTTCAAAAAAAGTGGTTTTTCCCGATTTGGAAACGGAAGGTTTTGGGGCTGATGAAGCTTCAGGCGATGAACTGAGAAAGGCGATGGCGGAGTATCCGGACGCGCTGGTGGTTGCTTCGATTAGTTGCGATACCGAGCGTAAGGCGGCGGCTGATGTGGTGGTGACGGGGGCGAATGCGGAAGCGATTATCCGTACTTTACCGAAGGAGCGGCCGATTATTTTTGTGTCGGATAAGAATTGGGGGAGAGACCTTATGGAAAAAACTGGGAGGGCGATGGTTTTGCTTGAACATTGCTGTGTGAAGCGAAAAAGGGTTGATTCTGAAAGATTTAATTCTGTTTTTGAGGGGGGTGAAAACCATCGGGAGACTGAAGTTGTTGAACGGTTGGAGCAACTGTACCTTTGCATGAAGTATGGTTTTCCGGAGGTTGTGGTGGAAGAGTCGCTTCGTTTAAAGGCGCTGAAGCCGATCGAAAAAATGCTGGAGTTGTCTGAGGCTTTGAGATAGCTGATAGTGAAGAAATAAGAGTTTACCGAATCGGGCGGATTCCGGAGGAATCCGCCCGATTCGGTAAACAATAAAACGTTTTTTTAATCCAAGGACTTGTTGTCGATAAGACGTATTTGGCCGGCATAGACGGCGATGAAGGCTCGATAAGAGCGGTCTTTGTAAAAGAAATCGGTTTCTTTTAGGGTTTGTTCGTCTGCGATGATGAAATATTCCAGTTTGAAATCTTTATGATTTTCGAAGATGGATTTTACGCGCTCGTGAATTTCTTTTATGGAGAGAACACGAAACCATTCGTTTGCTTTGTTTAGGGTTTCGTAGATGATTTTGGCTTCTTTCTTTTGGTGTGGGGTCAGTCGTTCGTTTCTCGAGCTCATGGCCAGTCCGTTTTTTTCGCGGTGGATTGGCGCGGAATGAATAGTGATGGGGAGTTTTTTCTTCTCCACCAGCTTTCGTATGATGGCGACCTGTTGGTAGTCTTTTTCGCCGAAATAGGCGTTGTGAGGTCGGACTTGCGAGAAGAGTTCTTCCACCACGGTGCCGACTCCGTCGAAGTGGCCTTTGCGGAAGGCGCCTTCCATTTCGTTTTCCAAGCCGTCGAAATCGTAGGATTTTCGAGTCAGCCCTTCGGGGTATAAATCCGAAATAGAGGGGATGTAGACGGCGTCTACGTAGCCTGAGTTTTTGAGTAGTGCAATGTCGGCTTCGATATTTCGGGGGTATTTTTCCAAATCGGAAGCATTGTCGAACTGGGTCGGATTGACAAAAATGGAAGATACGACGATGTCGTTGTCTTTTCTGGCCAGTTCATAGAGGGAAAGGTGTCCGTCGTGAAGGGCGCCCATGGTTGGTGCGAAACCTATTTTTTTGCCCATTTCCCTGTTGCGTTCGATGTAGGCTCTTAGAGCGGTGCTGTTTCTCAGGATTTTCATGATGAAAAATTATCGGAGTCAAATTTAGTTAAAAAAATGACAAAGATTAATCCTAAGGGGTTTTGAGGCATGATTTTTTCATAAAAAAGTGTTAATTGAATTCTGTTCGGTCAAAATTTTGTAATTTTGCAGAGAGTTATAGCTTATAAACCATAACAATAAATTATGCCGAATCAAAAAATATTGTACGTTACTACCGAGATGTTTCCGTATCAGGAGGAGAGCAATATGGCCGTAACGGTGAATAAGATGGCGCTGAAAATGCACCAGGAAGGAAATGACGTTCGGGTTTTTATGCCTCGATTTGGGCTGATAAGCGAAAGAAAGTTTCAGTTGCACGAGGTGATTCGTCTTTCGGGGATGAACATTATTATCAACGACTTGGATCAGCCTTTGATTATCAAGGTGGCTTCTTTGCCGGGCGAGCGTTTGCAGGTTTATTTTATTGATAACGAGGAGTATTTCAAACGAAAGGCTTATTACAAAAACGATGAAGGGGAGCCGTTTGAAGATAATGGCGAGAGAGCGGTGTTTTTTGCCCGCGGGGTGATTGAGACCATTAAAAAACTCAACTGGGTTCCGGATGTGATTCATATCAACGGATGGATGGCTTCGCTTATTCCGATTTATCTGAAAACTTTTTATAAAAACGATTACTATTTCAATAATACCAAGCTTGTTTTTTCCGTTTACAACGAGGAGGATATGGCTTTGTCGCCTACGGTGAAGGCGGTTTTGGATTTTGATCAGATTTCGGAAGTTGCACTTTCCGATTCGCCTTCGACCAGACAGTTCTTGGCTCAAAGCATGGCGTATGCCGATGCGGTGGTGAAGGGCGATGAGTTTTTGGAAGAGGTTTTGGATGAGCAGTATAAATCTTCGGCAAGTGAAAAGGCGGACTTTGTAGAGCCTGAAAATATCGGAAAAGTGTATTAATATACTCGGACTATTAAATGATAAAAAATATTAAGTATCTTGTTAAAACTTCCCTCATTCTTTGTGGAGGGAGTTTTGTTTTGTGGAATTGTGAGTCGGATGCGACTTTGCTGGGAACTCAGTTTTTTGAAGGGACTTCGGCGCAAGGGGTTTCGGACTCTTTGGATGTTTTGGTTTATAACGTGAGTAATCAGGATACGGCCAGAACAGACGCGGCGAAGTTGACGTACGCAACCCTTGGGGCGTTTAGCGATGACCAGTTCGGAATGCAGCGTGCCAGTTTTGTAACGCAGGCGAGATTATCGACGTACGATCCCAGCTTTGGCACCAATGCGGTGGTGGATTCGGCGGTACTTCAGATTATGCCTCTTTATGCGACGGATTCGGCTTCTGTTAATACGTATGATGATTACGTTTATCCTGACGGGGACGTGGCGGCTAAAAAGGTAGTGACTTCTTATCCCATCACGCGTTACGGAAAGGCGAAATCTTCAATGACCATCAACGTTCATGAGGTGGATGACTTTTTGGGCGGGGTGTCGGATGTGGTTTACTCCAACAAGACGGTTAATTACGGAACGTTGCTGGGGTCGGCTACTATAGGCTCGCAAATTAGTGCGGTTACGGTAACCAAAGATTCGGATAATAGCGAACTTTTGAAGCGTTCTGCGGCTATTCGGGTTCCGCTTGAGGCTTCATTTTTTCAAAATAAAATCGTAGATAAGGCTGGTCAGTCAGAGCTTTACGATGTGGCTAATTTCATTCGTTATTTTAAGGGCGTTCGTTTATCGGTAGCGGAAAACGATGGGTACCTCCTGCGTTTTCAGCCAAGTGCTTCCCAAATCACCATTTATTATAAGCATGACCAAACATCCGATGGAGCAACGACGCGCAAGTCGGCCAGTTATACGATAAGTTTGGGTAGTAGTAATGCCCAGTTCAATCAATTTGAATTCAATCGTTCGGGAACTCCGTCGCAGGCGGTGGTTGCTCAGTCGGCTCCGAATGCGCAGTCCGGTGATGCTAAGATTTACCTTCAGGGAACTGGAGGCCCTGGGGTCGGGATAAAAATTCCTTCGGAAACCGTGGCGGCATTGCGTCAAAAATTTGTTAATGACAAAATCGGGATTATTTCTGCTAAAATCAGATTGTACAGTGATGTTTCGTCATGGAATAATCTTTATGACAAGCCAACGGCCTTTTCTGCGGCTTATTATGATCCGACTACCGGAGCAAAGGATTTGAGCACTTTTCTTAAAGATTTCACGGCTTTTAGCGGTTCTACGGTTTACAGTTTTATCAAGGTAGGGAATATTTCCGGTAACCCGTCTTATTATGATATTTCCATTACGCAGACACTTAGAGAAATGATTGAACAAAATGCTGAAAATAAGGCTATTTTGGTTCGGGTTGGCGGCTACGAGATGTCCACGGCAAGCGCTACGTCTACGAGCAGTGTCAAAGGGCCTTCGTATACGGGGTATGCATATGTGCCAAATCGAGTGGTTTTGGTGGGGTCGGATGCGTCCAATGAGCGCAGAGCGAGGTTACATATTATCTATTCTAAAAAATAAAAACACAAATAATACGAGTAAATTATGTGCGGAATTGTAGGATATACGGGATTTCAGGATGCTTATACCATTGTGGTTAATGGTCTTAGACGTTTGGAATATAGAGGATATGATAGTGCAGGAATTGTATTGGATGCGGAAGGACAAGCGTTCTCTGTGGCAAAGACTAAGGGGAAAGTGGATGACTTGGTCGCTATTTCGGAGCAGCTGAAGGGGCAGGCGAATGTCGGGATGGGACATACTCGTTGGGCGACGCATGGGGTTCCGAGTGATAGAAACTCCCATCCTCACCTTTCCAATAATGGAAAAATTGCTTTGGTTCATAATGGGATTATCGAGAATTACGATACCATTAAGACCATGCTTACGGATAAAGGGTATACTTTTGTTTCCGAAACGGATACGGAAGTGTTGGTTAATCTGATCCAATATTTCATGGATGCCAAGCCGGAGATTGATTTTCCAACGGCGGTGCGGTATGCTTTGAACGAGGTTTATGGCGCTTATGCCATCACGGTGATGCATGATGATTTTCCGGGACTTTTGGTGGTGGGCCGTTTGGGGTCGCCTTTAGCCATTGGTCTTGGGGAAAATGAATATTTCATTGCTTCCGATGCGTCTCCTTTCGTGGAGTTTACAAAGGATGCGATTTACTTGGAAGAAGGGCATATGGCGACTATTTCGCTCGAAAAAGGGGTCGAAGTAAGAAGCATTGTGGATAATTCCAAAGTGGATGCGGTGGTTCAGGAATTAAAACTTAGCTTGGAACAGATTGAGAAGGGCGGTTATGAGCATTTTATGTTGAAAGAAATCTTCGAACAGCCGAAATCCATTAATGACACCATGAGAGGACGCTTGCTAGTGGAGGAAGGGATTATCAAGATGGCAGGGATATGGGATCACTTGGAGCGTTTCAATAATGCGGGACGGATCATTATTATTGCTTGTGGTACGTCTTGGCATGCTGGTTTGATTGGGGAATACCTCATTGAGGAGTTTGCCCGAATTCCGGTGGAAGTGGAATACGCTTCGGAGTTCCGCTACCGAAATCCGATTATTACGGAGAAAGATGTGGTGATTGCGATTTCTCAATCGGGAGAAACAGCCGATACCATGGCGGCACTGAAGTTGGCCAAAGAAAAAGGGGCTTTCATTTATGGGATTTGTAACGTGGTGGATTCTTCCATTGCAAGGATTACCGATGCGGGATCTTACACGCATGCCGGTCCGGAAATCGGGGTGGCTTCCACGAAGGCATTTACGGCTCAGCTTACGATTTTGACGCTTATTGCCTTGAAGCTTGGTAAGCATAACGGGCAGTTGAGTAATCAGGAATTTATGCGTCTTATCACCGAACTGGATGGTATTCCGAAAAAAATTGAAGAGGTTTTGGATTTGACCCACGATCATGTGAAGGAAATCGCCAAGGCTTATGTGGATGCCTCCAATTTCCTTTACTTGGGAAGAGGGTACAATTATCCTGCGGCGCTTGAGGGCGCTTTGAAACTGAAGGAGATTTCTTATATCCATGCGGAAGGTTATCCGGCGGCAGAGATGAAGCACGGGCCTATTGCGCTTATTGATGAGAATATGCCGATAGTGATTATTGCGCCTAAGAAAGGCCATTACGATAAGATTGTGAGTAACGTACAAGAAATAAAAGCCCGCAAAGGAAAAGTTATTGCAGTAATCAATAAAGGGGACGAGCAAGTACGGGATATGGCGGATCATGTGATTGAAATTCCCGATACTTCGGAATGTTTTTCTCCGATTGTGGCTTCGGTGCCGCTGCAGCTTTTGGCGTATTATATTGCGGTTTATCGTGGGGCGAATGTCGATCAACCCCGAAACCTGGCTAAATCGGTTACGGTGGAATAAGTTTTTAGGGGGAAGAAAAAATATTTTAATGCTTTTTTCGTTTGCAAATTAAAATAGAATCATTTTAATCAAATAATATCATATATTTACCGCATAATTTAGTGCTAAGAATGAAAAAAATAGTTCTTATACTGGCTTCGGCCTCGCTTATTGTCTCTTGTTCTAAGGGCGGGCGCTCGGCAGGTAAGCCGGATACAAAGGGGGAGTTGATTCCTAAGGAAAAGTCGAAATCTTTCGTGGCAGAACGGCCTTATGGTATGGTGGCTATTCCGGGAGGTTCTTTTGTGATGGGGCTTGCCGATCAGGATATGACGAATATGCCGGAGAAGGCCATGCCTAAAACCGTAACGGTATCCTCTTTTTTTATGGATGAAACTGAGGTTACCAATGCCGAGTACCGTTTATTTATCAATTATGTAAGGGATTCCATTGCTCGAACATTATTGGCTGAAGCTGCGGGTTCCGGAGGAGGTAGCGGCAAAGGCACCGGGATTTCGGATTATGCTTATTTGGCAAATAAAGACGGAAATGCAACGCCTTACCAAGAATTTTTGGAGTCTCAAGGCGGACGGGATGGTTATGACGAATCTAAGCGTTTGGATTGGTCGGTTCCGTTGCATTGGAAAACTTCGGATTATCCGGACGTTCAGTATGCGGAAGTATTGGAATCCATGTATCTTCCTAAAGCCGAGCGAATTAATAACGAGCGAATTATAGATACCCGCAAACTATTGTATACTTACCAGTGGGAGGATATTGAGTCTGCGGTGAAGGACAATGCCAGAGGAGCCAAATACCTTAAGAAAGAAAGCATAGCGGTTTATCCTGATACCACGGTGTGGATTAAGGATTTTAATTATGCTTATAATGAACCTTTATACGATGGATATTTTTGGCATAGCGCCTATAAAAATTATCCGGTTGTTGGGGTAACTTGGGATCAGGCGCGGGCTTACTGCAATTATAAGACTAAAGCGAAATCCGACTATAACGAAAGGCTTAAGAAGAAAAAGCAGAAGCCGATGGCTTTCCGTTTGCCTACGGAAGCGGAGTGGGAATATGCAGCGCGGGGTGGTTTGGAGAATGCGACGTACCCTTGGGGAGGGCCTAATTTGGTTGATGACCGAGGATGTTATTTGGCCAACTTTAAGCCTAAACGAGGGAACTATATCGAAGACGAGAAAAAAGGGACTTATACCTATACGGCTCCGGTAAAACAATTTGCCAAGAACGGGTTTGGTCTTTACGATATGGCGGGGAACGTGGCTGAATGGACGGAATCGCCATACAGTAATTCGACTTATCAGTTTTCTTCAACGCTTAATCCTTATTTGTCCAATCAGGCTTACCGCGAGGTGAAAAAAACGGTTCGAGGAGGTTCTTGGAAGGATGTTGGTTATCTTTTGATGACGGGGTATCGCGACTGGGAGCGTAAGGATTCGGCAAGAAGTTATATCGGTTTCAGAACGGTGCAGGACATTCCTGAAGGAACAGCTAAGTTCAAAAGAAAAACCAAATAAATAGAGAGACTCAAATTAGAAAAAAAAGAATAATAATAAAGAAATGTTAAAATTAAACGAAAAAACGCTTAACCTACTGTTCAACCTTGGAGCAGCGGTGGTTATTTTAGGAGCCCTTTTCAAAATCACGCACTGGCCTTTGCCTTTTGGGATTAGTGGTAACCTTATTTTGGGGATAGGTCTTCTTTTCGAGGCCGGAATTTTCTTCGTATCGGCTTTTAATCCGCCGGCGACGGAAGAAAAATACGCTTGGGAGAAAGTATATCCTGAGTTGTTAGATCCTAATGCTCAGCCAAAGCCCAGAAAAGTTTCTCCGGTGGTGGAAACCAGTGGTTTGGATGTGAGCCTTTCCGAGAAATTAGATAAAATGTTGGCTGATGCTAAATTGGATGTTTCGTTGTTTGAAAGATTGAAAGCGGGAATCGATAAGTTTTCCAACTCTGTCGAAGAGATCAATACTACGGTGGATGTGTCTACGGCGACACGTAAATATAACGATCAGTTGACCCTTGCGGCAAGTCATTTGGAAAGCATGAATGCACTTTATGCTTTGCAGTTGGATCACGGTAAGCAACAAAGCGAATACCATCAGAAATACGTGGCTGATCTTCAGAAATCAGCGGAACAGTCCGACCGTTTCAACCAAGAGCTTCAAGGTTTGACCAATAATCTGAATAACCTCAACAAAGTGTATGGCGGAATGCTCAATGCCATGAAAGGTTAAGCGATTGAATTTATTTAAAAAAGATATAAAAACTAAACTGAATGGCAGCTACAGGTAGTGGAGCGCAGGGGCAACGTCAAAAAATGATTAACCTGATGTATCTGGTTTTTATTGCCATGTTGGCGATCCAGATTGACCAGGAAATCATTCGTTCGTACAATGATACCAACGATACCCTTACGAAGACAAGAACATTAACAGAATATAAAAACGATCGTATTTTCGAGAGGACGTTGGCGGCCAAGGCGGAGTCTTCTCCGGAAACCTACGGACAGGCAAACGTTATCTACGGTCAGCTCAAAGGGCAGGCGGACGACATTGTAAAGTATATTGAAGGCCTAAAGCAGGAGTTGAAGAAAAACGCGGGGTATGATTCCAATAAATCGGTGGACGAAAACTTTACCGCTTTGAATAATACCGAACCTTCTTCCAATTTGTTTTTTGATGAATCCAATGAAAACAAGCCTTCCAAGGCAGTTATGGAATTGAAAAATAAGGTGGAGGCTTTGAGACAGTTTATGAATCAGAGTTTTAGTGCCTTTCCCGAAATGAAGAACGTGGTGAATCGTGCCAATGCCAATTTGGTGACGGAGTTTCCCAATGGCGAGAAGCGTAACGGAAAAGGATGGACGCAGTATAAATTTTACGGTCAACCTCTTATTGCGGCACTTTCCAATTTGGAGGTCATCCAATCCGAGGTTAGAAATGTTCAATCGGACGCTTTGGTCATGTTATTGCAAGAGAAAGTGGATGCGAACATTAAGTTTGACGCTTTCCAGGCGATTGTATCGGCACCGACGAATGTGATCGTAGGAGAACCCGCTCAAGCTAAAGTGGCCATAGGAAACTACTCTAGCAATGTTCCGGGATTGTCCATGCCTGGGCTTTCCGTGCAAAACGGTGTAGGGGTAGCTAACCTGAACAGCAGCTCGGTAGGAACTCAGACGTTTAGTGGTCAGATTTCATTTAAGGACGCCAACGGAAAAGAGATTAAACTTCCGTATTCTCACACCTATAATGTGATTGCGGGAGCCAAAGAGGTGGCTTTTGAAAGTGGAGCTCTCTTATCGGCTGATAAGATGAATGTACTTTATCGCGGACTTCCTAATCCGGTTTCAGGTTCTATTTTGGGTGCGGATAATAGCAGCACGACGCTTACGGCTACGGGAGCAACGGTTGCCAAGACTGGTGGAGGCCAATGGACCGTAACACCAGGAGCGGGTAGTACGGCTTCGCTTACCATTTCGGGCAAAGGGCCTAAAGGTCCGATTTCGAAGTCTTTTACTTTCCGAATCAAAAATATTCCACCTCCGGTAGGACAGATTAGAGGGCAGAGTGTGATTAATGTTCCGGCAAGTTCGATCCCGAATCAGACGGTTTCGGTGGCTATGCCTGATTTTGATTTCCCTGTTAGTTTTACGGTTAACAGCTTTATGTTTAAAGTTCCGGGCAAGCCGGGGATGCAGGTTAGCGGAAGTTCGCTTAGTTCGGTTGCGGGCTTGACGAAGAATTTGAAGTCCGGTGATGTGGCCTACATTTATAATATCAGTGCAACGGCTTCGGGGCTTGGCGGTCAGGCTTTGAAACAGATTCCTCCGGTAGTAATCAACGTGCAATAAGACCTGTTTTGTTTAACACGAATAGGCGTTATTAAGACTTAATTAGGATATGAAAAAGATAATAAGTAGTGTTTTGGTTTTGGTTTCGGGATGGGCCTTTTCTCAGAACATCCTGAATGCAAAATCCCCTGAGGAGTTTCGTCAGATGAGAGAGGACAATCAGAAAAAGGTTGGCGACTCTTTGGTTTCGACCAAGACCACCCCATTGGAGTACGGCTTTATAGAGGATAAGGACATCCTTAAAAGCATGGTGGTTTGGGAAATTATTGATATGAACGATCGTCTTAACCAACCTTTGTATCATAACTCCGACGGTTTGGTTACCCAAAACAAATCGCTTTACCAAATTCTTTTGGATGCGGTTAATTCCGGGAAGATTACGGAAGTTTACGACGATGAGATGTTTACGACCAAACTTTCTGCAGAGGCTATTGCGTCCAGAACCCATAACACGGTGGTTTCCGACTGGTTGATTGACAAGATTAATGCAGGAGAAACGGTTTCTGAAGAAGATCGTAAGGCCGGAACGGATTTATACGAAACGAAATCCGAGAATGTAAAACTCCTTAAGATCAAGGGAATGTGGTATATTGACCGTAGAGATTCTCAAATGAAATACCGTCTTTTGGGGATTGCCGCTATGGGGCAGGATCCATCGACAATGGGACAGTACGGTCCTGACGGTCAGCCGATCGGGGGTAAAGACGAACTTATTGACCTTTTTTGGGTTTTTTATCCGGATGCGAGAGAAGTGTTAGCTAATTCGGTGGTTTTTAACAGTAAGAACCTTTCATCGGATATTACTTACGATGATATTTTGAATGCTCGTCGCTTTTCGTCGGTTATTTACAAATCGGATAACGGTTTGGGAACCGGGGTGATTAGCGATTATATTCCTCGGGATGCGGACGAACAACTGGAAGAAAGTGAGCGAATTAAGGCTCAGATTCTACAGATGGAGAACGATATGTGGAATTATTAAGCCTTTGGCTTGGACAATACCAAAAACCTGAGTACCTTTATTCAGGTTTTTTTATTTTATTTCGGATGGAAAATGTAGATTATATAGTGGTTGGAGACGGTTATGCGGCGTTGTTTTTTGCTCACCGTCTGCTTCGGGAAAACAAGCGTTTTGTTTTATTTTCGGAAGGAAAGAAAAGCGCTTCGCAGGTTTCGGCAGGAATCGTAAATCCGGTGGTATTGAAGAAATTTACCACGTTTTGGAAAGCCCAAGAGCAGATAAATGAATTGAAAGAAACCCTTGAGGAAATCACCGTTTATACGGGGAAGAACTATTTGATAGAGGAAAATATACGTCGGCTTTTCCATGATGAAAAAGAAAAAGCACTATGGTTGAAAAAATCGGATTCTGAGGAATTGGAAGGTTTTTTGTCGAAAACCTTTACCACTTTGGAAGGGGTGAAAAACCCTTACGGTTCGGGACAGGTTATGCAGTCGGCTCGATTGGATGTGTCGGCTTTTTTCTCGGATATGCTCGGTTATTTAGACCGAAATGGTTATTTGCTGACTCAACGTTTTGACTATGAGTTGCTTAATGCTTCAGAGAAAACGTATAAAAATTACCGCTACGGGCGTTTGATTTTTGCGGAAGGAATGGGAGTTAGGTCTAATCCTTATTTTGCGGCTATTCCCGTTCATCCGAATAAAGGGCATCATTTGGTGGTTTCGTTTTCCGAAGGCTTGGAGCAGGGCTATACATTGAAGAAAAAACATTTTTTGTTTCCTTTAGGCGGCGGGCATTACTATTACGGAGGGACGTATGATCGTGAACAAATGCACCATGAAATTGACGCGTCTGCGGTGGATCAGTTGACCCGTGGTTTGGAGGAATTTTACGAAAAAAGCTATCGGGTAGAGCACAAAAACTTCGGATTTCGCCCGACGGTCAAAGACCGCCGTCCGATTATAGGAGCGCATAAGGACTTTTCGGATTTGTATGTTTTTAACGGTTTGGGAGCGCGGGGGATTCTTAATGGATGTTATTTTTCTCGTATTCTTTTCAACCACTTGGAGAGTGGCGCAGAACTTCCTGCGGAGGTTCGTCTCGACCGTTTTCGGGAAGAGGTTTAGTTCTATTCTTTTCGGGAGTGTTTGAAGTATTTTATCGTCTGAATGAATTCGGGGGCAAAGTTTCTTTGCAAAAACCTATATTTGCCGTGCTTTTAGAAAAAATGATCCTATGAATCCTATTGTATTGTTGTCAATTATTGTCGTTTATTTTGCGCTTTTGCTTTGGGTGGCTTACCGCACGGGAAAAGGCAGTAATAACGATAGTTTTTTTATCGGTAACCGAAAGTCCAATTGGATGCTGGTTGCCTTTGGAATGATAGGGACCTCACTTTCGGGGGTGACTTTTGTTTCGGTTCCGGGGGCGGTGGGAGCGGATAAATTTCATTATTTGCAAATTACTTTGGGGTACTTTATCGGCTATATTGTGATTGCTTATGTTTTGCTTCCTTTGTATTATCGTTTGAAACTGACCTCCATTTACGGTTATTTGCAGCATCGGATGGGGCGTTTGAGTTATAAGTCTGGGGCATGGATTTTTATTGTCTCCAGGCTGGTGGGGGCTACGGCGAGGCTCTACTTGGTGGTTAATATTTTGCAGATGACCATTTTAGACAGCTTGGGAGTGCCTTTCATTGTGACAACGTTGGTGATTTTGTTGATGATTATTCTTTATACTTACGAAGGCGGGGTTAAGACGATTGTCTATACGGATACTTTGCAAACCTCGGCGATGCTTTTGGGCTTGGTGATTTGTTCGGCTTATATTATGAATCACATGGGGCTTGGGGTAGTGGAGAGTTTTCATCGGATGGCCGATAGCGGGTTGACGGAAGTGTTTAATACCGATGTGAACGATAAGGCTTTTTTCTTTAAACAAATTTTGGCGGGAGCTTTCATTACTATCACGATGACGGGGATTGATCAGGAAATGATGCAGAAATCTCTTTCGGTAACTAAACTCAAGGACAGTCAAAAAAACATGGTAACTTTAGGGGTTACGATGTTGGTGGTGATTTCCCTTTTCTTGTTTTTGGGCGGGTTGCTTCATTTGTACGGACAGCAGGAGCAGCTTTCGGCGGTTGGGGACCGTCTTTTCCCTGAGATTGCGCTTAATCATATGCCGCCTTTTATTTCGATTATCTTTATTATTGCTTTAATTTCGGCATTGTTTCCCAGTGCGGATGGAGCGATGACGGCGCTTACCTCGTCTCTTTGCATCGACATTTTGGGATTGAAAGATAAAGACTGGGGAAATGCTCGCAAGGAAGCTTTCCGAAAGCGGATTCATTTGCTGGTGGCTTTTTCGTTTTTGCTGCTGGTGGTGATTTTTAAAATCATCAATGACAATTCCATGATTGGGTTGATTCTTAAATTGGCAGGGTTTACTTACGGGCCGCTTTTGGGGCTTTTTGCCTTTGGGATTTTTACCCGTTATGGGGTTAAAGACCGCTGGGTGCCTTATGTTTGTGTTGCGGCTCCTTTGGTGTCGTTCTTTTTGGATAAGTATCAGGCGCATTTGTTGGGGGATTTTCAGGTTGGTTTGGAGCTTCTGATTATTAACGGACTTTTGACGTTCTTCGGCTTATGGCTGATTCGCAAGAAAACAACCAAGTAGGTTATTGGGTTTTAAGCGTTCTTTTCGGGGACGCTTTTTTGCTGATTTTTCAAGAGGTTCGGCTTCCGTAACCGCATAAAAAATCGTAAATTCGCCTTCAGGTAAATCTTAAACTAAATGAGTAAAAGTATTGAAGAGCTCAGAGGGCTCGCTACGCAGATCCGAAGGGATATTTTGAGAATGGTGCATGCCGTTAATTCCGGTCATCCGGGAGGAAGTTTGGGGTGTGTGGAATATTTTACGGCACTTTATGGGAAGGTGATGAATTATCAATTGCCTTTTACCATGGAGGGGAAAGGCGAGGATTTGTTTTTTCTGTCCAACGGGCATATTTCGCCGGTTTATTACTCGGCTTTGGCTCGGTTTGGCTTCTTTCCGGTGGAAGAGCTCGGTACTTTCCGTAAGTTAGACTCTCGTTTGCAGGGGCATCCTACGACGCATGAGGGGCTTCCGGGGGTTAGGATTGCTTCGGGATCTTTGGGTCAGGGGCTTTCAGTGGCGATTGGGGCAGCTTTGGGTAAGAAGTTGGATGGAGAGGCTTCTTTGGTGTATTCGCTTCATGGCGATGGGGAATTGCAGGAGGGGCAGATTTGGGAGGCTTTGATGTTTGCGGCTCACCATAAGGTGGATAATCTTATTGCAACCATAGATGCTAATAACCGTCAGATTGACGGCGATGTGGATGAGGTGATGAGTTTGGGAGATCTTAATGCGAAACTTAAGGCGTTTGGCTGGGAAGTGATTGAAGAGAAAAAAGGCAACGATTTGGAAGCGGTTATTAATATACTTGAGTTTGCTAAAAGTAAGACTGGTAAAGGGAAGCCGGTGGCGATTATTTTGCATACGGAGATGGGCAACGGGGTGGATTTCATGATGGGGACGCATGCTTGGCATGGGAAAGCGCCTAACGACGAACAGCTTGAAAAGGCACTGCATCAGCTTTCTTTAGACCGGGTGCAGGATTATTAAATTAGAAAGGAGCGGTTACCGGCGGCGTTCTTTCGATTGGTTTTAGATTTAGGAGAGGAGAAAGGACTGGCGGCGATTTTTTGTGGTAATGGCTGACTTTTCCTGTCGGAAGCCTCAGTTTTGAGGCCGGAAAGGTAGAAAAATACGTTGAAAATTTAGATTAAAAGAGTTAAAAATGAAATACACCTATACAGAAAAAAAAGATACCCGCAGTGGATTTGGTGCCGGACTGGCAGAATTGGCGGATAAGAACCCGAATGTGGTTGCGCTTTGTGCCGATCTTATCGGGTCGCTAAAAATGGAAAAATTCATTGAGAAAGCCCCGGAGCGTTTTTACCAGGTCGGGATTGCCGAAGCCAATATGATTGGAATTGCGGCAGGGCTATCCATTAATGGTAAAATTCCTTTTACGGGAACTTTTGCGAATTTTTCGACTTCACGGGTTTACGATCAGATTCGCCAGTCGGTGGCTTATTCGGGGAAGAATGTGAAAATCTGTGCTTCCCATGCGGGGCTGACTTTGGGGGAAGATGGCGCGACGCATCAGGTTTTGGAGGATATCGGGATGATGAAAATGCTTCCGGGGATGGTGGTGATTAATCCATGCGATTATAACCAAACGAAAGCGGCGACTTTGGCGATAGCCGAGTATGATGGTCCGGTTTATCTGAGATTTGGACGTCCTTCGGTTCCTGTTTTTATTCCTGAGGATATGCCTTTTGAAATCGGGAAAGGTATTCTTTTGCAGGAAGGGCGTGATGTGACGATTGTGGCGACGGGGCATTTGGTTTGGGAGTCGCTTTTGGCCGCGGAGGCTCTTGAAAAAGAAGGGATTTCTTGTGAAGTGATTAATATTCACACAATTAAACCGTTGGATGAAGAAATTATTTTGAAATCGGTAGAGAAAACGGGACGTTTGGTTACGGCGGAGGAGCATAATTACCTTGGTGGTTTGGGCGAATCCGTAGCGGGTATGCTGGCAAGGAGAAGGCCTACACCTCAGGAGTTTGTGGCGGTTAATGATAGTTTTGGCGAATCGGCTACACCGGCGGAATTAATGCGCAAATACGGTATTGATTCGGAAGCGGTTCAGGCGGCCGTCAAAAGAGTTTTGGAAAGGTAATCCGTCGTTTTTGGATTTAAGAATTTAAGTCAAAAATACCAATAAAAGCAGTGCAAACGTTTCGATTTGTGCTGCTTTTTCTTTTTTAGGTCAGGATCCGCAGGCTTTGGGGAAGAACTTTTAGGGTGATGGGAGATTTTATTTTGTTGAATTCCCCATCCAGATGCCAGTTTTTGGTGCTGACTTTGAAGCGGACTTCGGATACGGGAAGATAAGTGAGGTAGTCGTCGTTTTTCAGGCGTTTGGTGAACATCCGAAAGGCAAAAAACAACGAATACGAAAGAGGAAACTTTTTTACCAAAACCAAATCCACTAATCCGTCACTTTTACTGGCGTGAGGGGCGATGTAGGCGTTGTTGCCGAATTGTCGGGTGTTGGCGATGTTGAGCATCAGGTAGCGGCCGTTGTATTGTTGAAAGGCAGGATCTAAGAATTTGACTTTGATGGGTTTGTAATTAAAGAATGTTTGGATGGAAACCTTAATGTAGTTTTTGAAACCTCGTTGGGTTTTCTCAAATTCTTTGACTACTTTGCCGTCAAAACCTGTCCCCGATACATTGATGGAAAGCTTTCCATTGACGGTGAACGTGTCGATTTTTCGGGACTTTCCGAGGCGGATTTTTTCCAGAAGCTCGTCGAGGTTTTTTCTGAAGTTGGTTTCGTTGGAAAAACCGTTGCCCGAACCGGCGGGGAAAATGGCCAAAATTTTATCGGTATGGATGAGATTTCGGGCCACGGTAGAGATGGTTCCGTCGCCTCCTATGGCAACGAAAACGTCTGTTGAATCAAAGTGGGTACGGATGAATTCTTCCGTACCTTCAATGGATTCGGAGACGTAATAATTCGGTGAATCCACCTTGGCTTTTAGCTCGTTGAGAAAAGGAAGGTAGTTCTTTTTTGCCGAATTCGGATTAATGATAAAAGCGACCCGTTGCATCGGTGCAAAAATAAAAAATGCCTTCCGAAACGAAGGCATTTTTATTTTGTTTTTTTAGAAGGTTTACAAGATTAGGCGTCGATATTGGCGTAAACGGCGTTTTTCTCGATAAATTCCCGTCTTGGCGGAACTTCATCGCCCATAAGCATGGAGAAGATGTTATCTGCTTCGGCCAAACTTTCGATGGTTACCTGTTTTAAGATTCGGTTTTCCGGATTAAGTGTAGTTTCCCAAAGCTGTTCGGGGTTCATTTCTCCGAGACCTTTGTAACGCTGTACTTCCACTCCTTTTCCGTCGGCGGACATCTCCAGGGTTTTTTGTTCGCGCTCTTTTTCGTTCCAAGCGTAGATTTTTTTATTCCCTTTTTTAAGGAGGTAAAGCGGCGGAGAGGCAATGTAGACATACCCTTGCTCAATCAGTTCTTTCATGTAACGGAAGAAGAAAGTGAGGATCAGGGTGGAAATGTGGGAGCCGTCCACGTCCGCATCGGTCATGATGACGATTTTGTGGTATCTTAATTTGCTTAAGTTAAGCGCCTTGCTGTCTTCTTCGGTGCCCACGGAAACGCCTAATGCGGTGTAGATGTTTTTAATCTCTTCGTTGTCGTACACCTTGTGAAGCATGGATTTTTCCACGTTAAGGATTTTACCTCTTAGTGGAAGAATGGCTTGAAAATGACGGTCTCTTCCCTGTTTGGCCGTTCCTCCTGCTGAGTCTCCCTCGACGAGGAAAATTTCGGAAATTTCAGGGTCTTTGGAGGAACAGTCCGAGAGTTTTCCTGGAAGTCCGGCACCGCCCATCGGGGTCTTGCGCTGTACCAGTTCTCTTGCTTTCTTGGCGGCTTGTCTGGCTTTGGCTGCGAGGACTACTTTTTGGACGATTTGTTTGGCTTCGTTCGGGTGTTCTTCCAAGAAATTGCTCAACATTTCGCCCACGATTTTGTCCACTGCACCGGAAACCTCGGAGTTTCCTAATTTGGTTTTGGTTTGTCCCTCGAACTGAGGTTCCATGACTTTTACCGAAATAATAGCCGTAAGCCCTTCACGGAAATCGTCCCCGGTAACTTCTACTTTTTCTTTGGCAGGAAGTCCTAATTCATCGGCGAATTTTTTTAGCGTTCTGGTGAGTGCCCGACGGAAACCGGCCAAATGCGTACCCCCTTCGTGCGTATTGATGTTGTTGACGTAAGAGTGAAGGTTTTCGTTGAAAGACGTGTTATAACGCATGGCTACTTCCACGGGGATGCCTTCGCGTTCGCCTTCCATGAAGATTACGTTTTCCATAATGGCTTCCCGGTTGCCGTCGATGTACTCGACAAACTCCTTCAGACCGCCTTCGGAGTAGAAGGTTTCGCTGCGTGGGGTTCCGTTTTCGTCTTTTTCCCGTTCGTCGGTCAAGGTGATTCGGATGCCTTTATTAAGGTAGGCCAATTCGCGGAGACGGGCAGCCAAGGTATCGTAGTTATACACCAATTCTTGAAAAATACTCCCGTCGGGTTGGAAAAATACTTCCGTTCCTCTTTTTTCGGTACTTCCGATTTCTTCCACCTCCGTTAGGGCGCGCCCTTTGGAGTATTTTTGACGGTACATTTTATTGTCGCGGTGGACGGTGGCAATCAGCGATGTGGAAAGGGCATTAACGCAAGATACCCCGACGCCGTGAAGACCTCCCGATACCTTGTAGGAGTCTTTATCAAATTTTCCTCCGGCTCCGATTTTGGTCATCACCACTTCCAATGCCGATTTTTGTTCCTTTTCGTGGAAATCGACCGGAATCCCCCGTCCGTTATCGCTTACGGAAATGCCATTGCCTTCGTGAATGGTAACGGTAATGGTATCACAAAAACCGGCTAAAGCTTCATCAATGGAGTTATCCACAACTTCATAAACCAAGTGGTGAAGCCCTCGGATCCCTACGTCTCCAATGTACATCGAAGGTCTTAAGCGCACGTGTTCAATCCCCTCCAAGGACTGTATGCTGCTTGCTGTATATTGCTTTTGACTCATAATTTTGTTATTTTTTTATTGGAGCGGTGCCTTTTTAGCAATGCCGCCCTCTTTTTCTCTGTAAGAAATAAGACCTACAAATATCGGAAAAATTAGCGAATGAAGAAAAGGATTTTCGGTGAATTCCGGTAAAAAATGCCGAGCGAACTCCTTACAGAGAAATTTAATTCTTTCTCTAAAAGCCATAAGGAAATTCAAGCATGGAAAATAAATTTAGCAATATTGTTTTTTATTTGTTAGTTTTGTCTAACATTTTTATTATTGGACTATGAAAAAACCTTGGAGAAGAGAGAAACATATTAATTCGTTGCCGGAGGTGTTTTCGTCCGTTCCTATTCCGGAATCGGGCTCATCTTGGCGAAAGTTTCTGGCTTTTTTCGGGCCGGGGCTTATGATTGCCGTGGGGTATATGGATCCGGGAAATTGGGCAACGGATATTGCGGGAGGAGCACGATTCGGTTATGCACTGCTTGCGGTTATTCTTATTTCCAATCTGTTTGCAATTGTTTTGCAGCATTTGGCTTTGAAATTAGGAATTGCCACCGAACGGGATTTGGCACAGGCTTGTCGGGATCATTTTAGTCCTAAGGTTAATTTTTTGCTTTGGCTGTTTTGCGAAATTGCCATTGCAGCCATGGATTTGGCGGAGGTTATAGGGACGGCGATTGCGATTAATCTTTTGTTTGGGATTCCTTTGACTTGGGGGGTGGCAATTACAATTATTGATGTTTTTATCATTTTGCTTTTGCAGGCTCGGGGGTTCCGCTGGCTGGAGAGTGTGGTGGGGGGCCTCATGTTTATTGTGTTGGTTTGTTTTGCCTACGAATTGGTTATTTCCCGCCCGGCGTTGTTTCCTGTTTTGGAGGGGCTGTTGCCTAAGAAAGAAATTGTAACTAATCCGTCCATGCTTTACATTGCCATTGGGATTTTGGGGGCTACTGTGATGCCGCATAATTTGTATCTGCATTCCAGTATTGTTCAGACCCGAAATTATAAAAGAACGGAGGAAGGGAAGCGCGAGGCGATTCGTTTTGCGACAATTGATAGCACGGTGGCTTTGTTTATTGCTTTTTTCATTAATGCGGCTATTTTGATTTTGGCGGCATCTACTTTTCATGGGACGGGGTACGAACATATTGCGGATATTCATGATGCTCATAAAATGTTAGAACCTCTTTTGGGAACAGGTTTGGCGAGTATTGCTTTTGCGGTGGCTTTGTTGGCTTCGGGACAGAATTCGACGCTTACGGGAACGCTGGCGGGGCAGATTGTGATGGAGGGGTTTTTGGATATTCGTATAAAGCCTTGGCTTCGTCGGCTGATCACTCGTTTGGTGGCGGTGGTTCCTGCGTTTGTGGTTACGATTTTGTACGGGGAGCAGGGGACGTCGGATCTTTTGGTGCTGAGTCAGGTGGTGCTTTCGATGCAGTTGAGTTTTGCGGTGGTTCCGTTGGTGATGTTTACGGGGGACCGTTTGAAAATGGGACGCTTTGTCAATCCTTTATGGTTGAAGATTTTGGCGGGAATTATTACGTTTATTATTGTGGTGCTTAATGCTTATTTGCTGTATGCGGAATTATTCTAAGCAAAGGTTTTTTTTCTGCCAAAATTTCCACAAAAGGGCTTTGGCAATGATTTTGAGCAACAGGGATAAATAAAACGATAGACTATGTCAGTAAATAACGATAATCAGGAGGAAAAAGTTGTTTCTTTGGAGCAGGATAATCAAGAAACGCCGGTAGGAAATGAAGAAAATGTGACAGAGGGGCCTTCTACGGAGGACCTTTTGGCAGAGGAGAAGGATCGCTATGTTCGTCTTTTTGCCGAGTTTGAAAACTATAAAAAAAGGACGGCTAAGGAACGTAACGAGTTTTTTCTTTATGCCAATCAGGATTTGATGATTTCCATGCTGGCGGTTTTGGATGACTTCGAACGGGCGCTTAAGGAAATGGCTAAATCGGGTAATGAAGCCGATTTGCAAGGGGTGGAATTGATTTACCAAAAGCTTAAAGGGAAATTAACAGACAAAGGATTGAAAACCATTGAGGTGAGTGCGGGGGATGAATTTAATGTTGATTTTCATGAAGCCATTACTCAAATTCCTGCGCCGTCTGAGGATTTGAAAGGAAAGATTGTGGATGTTATTGAAACGGGGTATACGCTTCATGACAAAGTAATTCGCTTTGCTAAAGTGGTTACGGGAAATTAATTTTTTTAACGACGGATTTTGAGGCGGGCTTGCTTTGGCAAGTGGCTTCGGAGTCAATTTTATCAATTAAAAATGGCAAAACGAGATTATTACGAAGTGCTTGGGGTTTCCAAGGGGGCTTCGGCAGACGAAATAAAGAAGGCTTATCGGAAGATGGCGTTGAAATACCATCCGGACAAAAATCCGGGGGATAAGGAGGCGGAAGAGAAATTTAAAGAAGCTGCGGAAGCCTACGAAGTCCTCAGCGACGAAAACAAGAAAGCACGTTACGATCAGTTCGGTCATGCCGGTATGGGCGGTGGCGGCGGCTTTGGTGGCGGTGGCTTCGGTGGCGGGATGAGCATGGAGGATATTTTCTCTCAGTTTGGAGATATATTTGGAGGGCATTTCGGCGGCGGCTTTGGTGGCTTCGGCGGCGGAGCTCGAACTCAACAAGCCCGAGGTTCTAATTTAAGGGTTAGGATTAAGCTGAATTTGGAAGAAATGCTTAATGGGACACAAAAAACCATTAAAGTTAAAAAAATGAAGTTGGCTCCGGGGGCGACCTCCAAGACGTGTCCGACCTGTAATGGGAGCGGGGTTCAGATACGCGTTATGAATACGATGCTTGGGCAGATGCAGACGCAAACGCAATGTGGAATCTGCCAAGGTATCGGGAAAGTAGCGGATAAAATTCCGGCGGGAGCCAATGCTCAGGGCTTGATTAAAGACGAGGAAGAAATTACAATCAATATTCCGGCGGGAGCCAGAGATGGTATTCAGCTGAATGTCAGAGGAAAAGGAAACGACGCGCCGTTTGGAGGAACACCGGGCGATTTGTTTGTCGTTGTGGAAGAGGAAGAAGATGCGCAAATTAAGCGGGAAGGCGACAATCTTCATCAGGAACTTTATATTTCTTTTGCGGAGGCGGCTTTGGGAACGTCCAAAGAGATTCCTACGGTAGGCGGTAAAGTGAAAATCAAAATCGAAGCAGGAACACAATCTGGCAAGATTTTGCGCTTGGCGGGGAAAGGATTGCCTAGCATTGATAATTATGGGAAAGGAGATATGTTTGTGCACATTAATGTTTGGACGCCGCAGAAGCTTACTCCCGAACAGAAAACCTTTTTTGAAAACCAGTTGCAGAGCGGAGAAATGCAGGCGGAGCCTTCAGGAAAGGAAAAAACATTTTTCGAGAAGGTAAAGGATTTATTTAGTTGAAAGAAACCCTTTTGAGGGATTTTGATGCAAATTAAAACCGTTTCATTATTAAAATGAAACGGTTTTTGTTTGTTTTGTGAAGGGCGTTGGAGGCTTAGCCTTTTCTTTCCAAAACTTCGTCGACCATGCCGTATTCTTTGGCTTCGGAAGAGGTCATCCAATAGTCTCTGTCGGAAGATTTTTCAACCCATTCGTAGGGTTGTCCCGAGTGTTGGGCGATGATTTGGTAGAGTTCGTCTTTTAGTTTTAGCATTTCCCTTAGGTTGATTTCCATGTCGCTGGCCACCCCTTGGGCTCCGCCCGAAGGCTGATGAATCATGACACGGGAGTGCTTTAATGCCGAACGTTTCCCTTTTTCTCCGGCAACCAAAAGAACGGCACCCATGCTGGCAGCCATACCGGTACAGATGGTCGCCACGTCGGGCTTTATGATTTGCATGGTGTCATAGATGCCTAGTCCTGCATAGACGCTGCCTCCGGGAGAGTTGATGTAGATTTGGATGTCCTTGGAAGGATCGGCGCTTTCCAAGAAAAGCAATTGGGCTGTTACGATGTTGGCCACCTGATCGTCGATTCCTGTACCTAAGAAGATAATACGGTCCATCATCAGACGAGAGAAAACGTCCATTTGGGCGACATTCATCCTGCGTTCTTCCATGATGTATGGCGTAAGGTTGGTAGGCTGAAACAGTCCCATATATTGGTCGGTGGCTAAGCCGCTGTTGCCAAGGTGTTTTACTGAGAAATCCCTGAAATCTTTTTTTATGTTCATAGTATTACGTTGTTGTTAGTATTGATTATAATGGTTTTGCGCAAAAATTATACCTCTTTCAAAGTTAGTCATTTTGTCACACAATCCGATGGAGGGCGTGATCGATGGTGTTTTTTAGTTGGTTTAGTTTGATGATTTTCATATAGACCTCGCTGTGATCTTGGTCTTGAGACAGGGTGGAGGTCAGGTCTTTTATCATTTTGACGATGTATTCTCTTTTATGCCTTACGATGACGTCTTCCACGATTTTGGACACGACTTCCTCCTCGGTTTTGAAATAGATGTTGTGTTTGCTCCAATTGCTGTTTTGATGGGGATCAATGAGGGTGTTGGCTACTTTTGAAGAAAGTTCTTCGTCCATCAGGGTTAGGAAAAACCTTCCGGATCGGAGCTGGTCTTTTTCCAGGCCTTGGCGGATGTCTTGGAGGATTTTGGTATTGATTGGCGACTGGAGAATGTAGTCGTCTTCGTCGAAATGGTTGAGGATTTCTTCGATAACGGTAGTGTCGTATGGTTTGTTTTCGGCATCGCGGAGGGTGATGATGCGTTCGCCGTACTTGAGCATGAGTTCGATGAGTTTTTCCTCCAGAACGATTAAGGGGTCAACGTTGGCAAAAGGCTCTTTTACTACTTCGAGTTTTGTGGGAGCGGGGGATTTGGGGCCTTCGGTTTTTTGTTTTTGGGTGATTTGTTTTTGAACGCCCAATTCGTTGAAAAGGCTTTGTTCGCTCAATCCGAATTTGGAGGCGACTTCTTTGAGGTAAACCTCTTGTTTTAATGTGTTGGAAACAAAAGCAACGGATTTGATGATGTCGCGTATGGCTTCTGCTTTTTTAATGGGGTCGTTGTCGGCTTCTTTTAAAAGGATGCCGGCTTTGAAGTCAATAAAATCCGTGGCTTCTTTTCCGATGTATTCTTCTACATACGCTTTGGGATGTTTGCGGGAAAATGAATCGGGATCGTCTCCGTCGGGGAACAGCAGGACGCGGATGTTCATTCCTTGGGAAAGCAAAAGGTCGATGCTTCTGAAACTGGCCTTGATGCCCGCCTGATCTCCGTCGAATAGAATGGTGATGTTCTCGGTGAGCCGTTTAATGAGTTTGATTTGTTCCGTAGTCAGGGCGGTTCCCGAGCTGGCAACGACGTTTTCTATGCCGCTTTGGTGAAGGGCGATCACGTCCATGTAGCCTTCCACCAAAAGGCAGAGGTTGTTTTTGGAAATGCTTTGCTTGCTTTGGTTCAGCCCGTAGAGCACGTTGGATTTATGATAAATATCGGTCTCGGGAGAGTTGAGGTATTTTGCGGTTTTAACGTTGTTTTTCAGGATTCTGGCTCCGAAGCCCAATACCCTTCCCGAAAAACTATGAATCGGGAAAATCACCCGTTCCCGAAAGCGGTCAATGCCTTCGTTGGAATATTCCGGAAAAATGGAAAGGCCTGATTTTTCCAACAATTCCTTGCTGTAGCCTTTGGCTAAGGCGTATTCTGTAAAAGCGTTTTTTTTCTCGGGCGAATAGCCGAGTTGAAATTTCTTGATGAGGTCATCCCGAAGTTCTCTTTCCCGAAAATAGGAAAGTCCTATTTTTTGTCCCTCGGTGGTTTGGTGAAGTTGGTTTTGGAAGAAATCGTTGGCAACTTCATGAATTTTATAGAGTTGTTCGCGTTCGGTTTGGGCGGCTTTTTGTTCTTCGGACTGTTCGCTTTTGGTTTCTTCGATTTCGATACCGTATTTTTTTGCGGCATGGCGAAGCGCCTCGGGGTAAGTGAAATTTTCGATTTCCATAAGGAACGAAATGGCTGTGCCGCCTTTACCCGTGGAAAAATCTTTCCAAATTTGTTTACTCGGAGAGACGACGAAGCTGGGCGTTTTCTCGTCCTGAAAAGGGCTTAGGCCTTTATAGTTGGAGCCGGCTCTTTTCAGCTGGACGTATTCGCCGATGATTTCTTCGACTCTGATGGTCGAAAAAATCTTATCGATGGTCTGCTGCGTAATCATGCCGTAAAAGTAGTGAAGATTTTTTGAATTTTTGCGGAGGGATTTTTTCTTTTCGGGGATTGGACTCGGGCGATTTATTGTTAATTTTGGGGTCGGATTACGATTTTAAAACCGATAGCAATGAAACATGTACAGATTAAAGCCAAAGATTTTTTTGAATTACTCAAGTTGAAGGATACTTCCATGTGGGAAATTTTTGCCCAAATGATTGACGGGGAGGAGAAGGAGATACTTTTTTTGGATGAGGAAGACAAATTGCTGTTCAATTACGTTTTGCCTTCTTCTTTAGCGAAATTGCAGGAAGACCAAAAACTTTTCGCAAAGGAGTACGCCGAAAAGATAGCGCAGAGTAATTAATCTAGAATAGGTTTTTTCCGGTAAGATTTAAAAAAGGAGCTTTTGGAGAAGAGCTTCTTTTTTTTGATTTTATGGTACGGTATTGAAACTGAAGGAGATGTGCAAATCGTTTTTGACGACCACTGCGCCTGCGAATTTCTTTGGAGGATTTAGCCCGAAGTCCGAAAAGCGTACGGTTTGACTGCCTTTTAAGAGATTTCCTTGCAGGGTGAAGAGGGAAGTGTAGGTTTGGGTTTTGCCGGCAAGTTTGATTTCGAATGTACCGGAATATTGCCGGTTGTTTGTTTTGGAAAGCTTTAGAATGCGGATTGGGATGTTTGGATGATTTTCGGCGTCTAAAATTTTTCTAAAATCACTGGTCATGACTTTGTTGTCGCATCGGAAGAGTTTGGTTTTTAATGTAATGTCTTGAAGATTGCGTTCCGATAGTGATACCGTGGCGGGGAAATCCGAATTTTGACATTTGAAGGTATTGATATTGGTTCTGCCACCGATGGTCACGATGTTGTTTTGGGCGTAATAAAGGGCGTTTAAAAATAAAAATATGAAAAAAAGGTTTTTCATTCCGGTGCTTTTTAATTGGAAAAAGGGCAAAAATTAAAATGCCCTTTTTCCTTTTAAGATAATTTGATTTGATTAGAAACCAATGGTGGCTTCCACCATGAGTCCATTGAATTTTCCACCATAGAGGGGTGATGTTGTGCCCCAAGCGTTGCTTTGGTTGTAGTTTTGATTAACGTATTCGATTTTGGCTAGTACGTTAGGGGTCATAAACCAGCCGCCTCCTAGATTCATACGGTTGATGCGTCTTGTGTCGGCGCCGTTGTAATCTTTGCCGCTGATTTGGTTGTATCTTCCACCAAGGTAGAATTGTTCTTTAACACCGAATCTGTAAAGTAGTTCTGCGGCCACTTGTGTGTAGGCGGCGTCACTTTCTCTTTTGGTGGTTGCGTTGACGAGTTTATTGCCTTTAACGTGTTCCAGGGTGCCGAAAAATTCCAATCCGTGGTATTTGATGAAGGGGTTAACTTGGAAGGCTAACATTTCTCTCAGTCCAGGGTTGAAGCGTCCTGTGGTGTAGTTGCTGGTTCCCATGGCATCGCCGTTTTGCAGCAGAACATAGTAGTATCTAGAGCCGGCACGGTCGCCGCTGTAGAGGTAGCCTCCGGTGCTTAGTCCGTTGGTTTTTAGCACGGATCCGGTTAGTCTTACTCTTAGGTCTTTATCAATTTGTTTGTCGAAGCCGACTTTGGCGTAGACGGAAGGGGCGTTATCGTTGGTTCCTTTTACGGCGGACTGATTCAGCTTTCCGTTGGATACCCCTAGCATTCCGATGAAACCTTTATAGAAAACGTATCCTTCGGCGAAAGGTTCGGTCGTGAAGCTGTCCATGATGAGGTTGCCTACGAAGGGGTTATTGATGGCTTTAGCGTTATCCGTTCTGCGGAAGTGAGAATCTCCGTAGTTGATTTCGTCCATACCGACTTTGAAACGGGTGTATTTCATGACTTCGGACAAAAATCCGGAAGAGATGAAATCCAAATTGTCGATTTGGATGTAACCGCCTTTTACCCAAGCTTCATTGTGGTGTCTGGCTGAAAGGTAGGTTCTCAGGTGCATTTTTACGCCTTTGGCTAAGTAGGCGTTCAGATCCAAATTGGCGGTGGGAAGATTGAAGTCTTTTCCCATGGTCAATAAAGGTTTGTCTTGGGGCAGAGAGGCTTTGGTTTGATGCTCCAGAGCTTGGAACTGCAATGCGAAATCTCCTCCGATAGACACTTTTACACCTTCGTATTCGGGAGCTTCCACTTTTGGATCTTCAAACAGATTACGCTGGTATTTTTCAGGAGCTAAATATTCCCTGATGGTTTGGGGGGCTTCCTGAGCCTTGGAGATTAGACCAGCAAAAAGAAATGCGAGAGACGAAATTTTTAAAATGGTCGTTTTCATAGTTTTATAAAATAAGAGATAATAAAAAAAATTAGTTTGCAACAATGTTAATTTTCACGGTAACGGCATCGCCGGTGCGTACCCCCATAAATCCGGGTGTTTCCATCCCGAAGTCGGACATTTTCAGGCTTTGGGTTCCGCTGATGGTGTAGGTATTAGCGTTTTGGGTTACGGTTACCGGGAGGGTTATGGTTTTGGTAACTCCTGCAATGGTGAGTTTTCCGGTAAGATTGCTTTTACCTACGGAAAGCGAACTGGCCGAGAAAGAAATATTAGGATTTTTATCGGCTTTCAATGCGCCATAGGCTTTGTTGTCCATCATTTTTCCTTTGGTGCTTTTTAGGTTTTTGGCCGGCATGGAGAATTTTACGTTGCTTATGGTGCTTCCGCTGACCGATCCCGAAAAAGTAGCCGAGGATGACGTCATCGTCCAATTATGAAGTGGTGAAGTTCCGTCCACGGTAATTTTGGCCGATTTTCCGGTAATGTTTTGACCGAAAAACAAAGTGGAAAAAAGAAGAGTTAAAACGGCTAATCCTTTTGTCAGAAATGTCTTTTTCATAGTTCTTGGTTTAGAATTAAATTTAACTCTGCAAAATTACATATCTGTTTTGTTTTTACTTGCTTTTTTGCTTTTATTTATGTGTGATATATATCAAATGGTGTTTTTGTGTGTGAATTTTTTAATTTATTTTACTTTGGCATAAATTATTTTTAAAAAATGGTTTTTCTTTTTGTTTTTGAAGGGTGTTAAACAATTGTTTGGATTTAAACGGTGTAAAATGGGATGGATTGAGGGGGAAATAAAAATCATGCTCGGAATTTTTTTTATTTCTATCGTAATGGCTACACTGAGTAGGAGAGAGAGGAGGAAAAAATGGATTGATGCGCTTGGGATAAATCATTATCTTCGTAGCTTTAAGAATTTAGACTTAGATTTGATTAAGGATGAGAAAAGCGTTATTTTTTGGATTTTTGTTTTTTCTGACGCAGGTGGTGTCGGCTCAGTCTTATAAGAAGCCTTTGGTGTCGGCGATTAAGGAGAAGGATTTGCGTACGGATATGTATCAGATGGCGGCCGATCAGTTTTGGGGGCGGGAAGCCGGGACTTTGGATGAGCTTAAGGTGTCGGTTTGGTTGGCGGATAAGGCTGCGCAGGCCGGTATGAAGCCTGCGGGGGAGCATGGTACGTTTTTTCAGTTTTTTGATATGTATAGGCATCGCGTGGCTCCTCAGAGTCGAATTTCCATCGGGCAAAAGCCGCTGAAATTATGGGCTGATGTTTTGGTGGCCGACGTGGTTGAAGCAGAGTACAAAGGGGTTATTGCGAAAGTGGGCAAGGTGGAGCCTTCGGCGTTGTCCCGATTGGATTTGCGTGGAAAAGTCGTTGCAATTAACGTTTCCGATCAGGGGGTGTCGAGGGAAATGACCCTTTTTGAGCGGCGGTATCCGGGGTTTATTCGTCAAAAATATTATAAGGCGGCAGAGGAAGCTGGAGTGAAGGGAATTATTTTCATTACGGATGAAATATCGGATAAGAGTTGGGAGGAAGTGGTTCCTCCGATGACTCGCGGGCAGTATGGAGTAGAGGGGCTTCGGGAAACCGTCTCTGAGGGGCTTCCTATTTTTTGGATTAAACGTTCGAATGAAAATTGGATTAAAGACGGTTCGTCCATTGATTTTCGACTGATGGTGGAAACCTACAAATACCCTTCGGTGAATGTGATTGGCAAGATTGAAGGGACGGATCCGAAGTTAAAGCAGGAGTATGTTTTAATCAGTGGGCATCAGGATCATGACGGCATTCGGCATCCGGTGAAAAACGATACGATTTACAATGGTGCGGATGACAATGCGAGCACTTGCGTGGCGATGTTGGCTATGGCGAGGGCTTATAAACAGCAGCCTTCAAAACGCAGTATTTTATTCGTATTTCATGGGGCGGAAGAAAGAGGCTTATTGGGATCGAGATGGCATGCGGCTCATCCTGTGGTGCCTCGGGAAAGTATTGTTGCGGTACTTAACGGCGATATGATAGGGCGTAATGCCAACGACGAAGCGGCACTGTTGGGAGGGAATACTCCGCACAAGAATTCGGACGATTTGGTTCGGATGGCGGAAGAAGCCAATGCGGAGGGGCCGAAATTTCGTTTTTTGAGAGACTGGGATTTACCGGAGCATCCGGAGTATTTTTATTTCCGTAGCGATCATGTGCCTTATGCTAAGTTGGGAATTCCGGCGGTTTTTTTCACCAGTGTATTGCATCACCAATACCATCAGCCTCAGGATGAGTCGGAAAACATTAATTTTAAAAAATTGCATAAAATGACCGAGTGGATGTACCGTACCAGCTGGAAAGTGGCCAATGAGGCGGAACGTCCCAAACTTTTACCTCATGTGGTTTTTGAGAGATAATGATAACAACGGGTTGTTTTTCTCGGCGGATGCAAAATCGGCTTAAAACGTACCCTAAACAGATAGAACAACAATATGAAAAGAAAAGTCCTTCTTATCTATACCGGCGGAACCATCGGAATGGAGAAGAATTATGAGACGGGAAGTTTAACGCCTTTCAATTTCGAGGCGATTTTCAGCAAGATACCGGAGATGAGGCTTTTGGAATGTGAGGTTACGGTTTCTCCGTTTGAAAAACCTTTGGATTCCTCGGATATGGGGCCGGAACAGTGGCAGATTATTGCGGCGTGCATTGCCGAGAATTATGAGGCTTACGACGGTTTTTTGATTCTTCATGGCACCGATACGATGGCTTATACGGCTTCGGCGCTCAGTTTTATGCTTAGAGGGCTTCGTAAACCGGTGATTCTTACCGGTTCTCAGCTTCCTATCGGTGATTTGCGGACGGATGCCAAGGAGAACTTGCTGACGAGTTTATATTATGCCAGTTTATACGAACGGGAGGAAGCGGTTGTTCAGGAGGTTGCGGTTTATTTTGAATACAAACTGCTTCGTGGGAACCGTACGTTGAAATATTCGGCCGAGTATTTTGATGCTTACCGAAGTCCCAACTATCCTATTTTGGGGCAAAGCGGTGTGCATCTGAATGTGGATAGGGAGGTGCTGTACCGAGCGGAAAAAGACGAAGCTTTTACTGTTGATATGCATCTTTCCCAAGACGTGCTTTTTTGGCGTATTTTTCCGGGGATGACGTTGGATTACTTTAGCGAACTTCCTAAAGTTAAGGTGCTTATTTTGCAGGTTTTTGGTTCGGGAACGATTTTTAATTCCGAGAAAACGGTGGAGCTGCTTCGGGCTCTGCGCCGCAACGGTACGGAAATCGTGGTGGTGAGCCAGTGCATTTCGGGAGGAATTTCGTTTGGTAAATACGAGAATAGTAATGTTTTTACCCGGATAGGGGCGATTAGCGGTAGGGATATGACAGCGGAAAGCGCGATTACCAAAGCCATGCATTTGATTGGCAATCCCAAATACAGTGGGAATTTTGCCGATTGGTTTTCCCGAAGTTTAAGAGGGGAGATGAATGATAAGACTATTGATAAATAGGAGAGAAGAGGAGATGATTTTAAAAACGCCCGATGATGAAGTTCGTCGGGCGTTGGTTTTTATTTTTTCAGGCGGATGTGGTCGAAATTTCGGAATCCGTTGAGGAAATCTTTCAGAGGCATTTTCTTTTTGCCTTGAAGTTGCAATTCCAAAGGTTCGTAAAAACCGTCTTGGGTGTAGATTCTGAAATGGGTTTTGGAGATGTCCACGCTTCCGCAGGGGTGGTTGTGTTCAGTTAATTGGAAGCGGCCAGAAAATAATTTCAAGGATTTTTCTTCTCCGTCGATTTCCATCACGGTAAAAGCACAAGGGTAAGGGGACATTCCTCGAATGAAATTATGAACGACCTCCGAATTTTGTTCCCAATTTATTAGAGTGTCTTCTTTGAAAATTTTGAAGGCGTTTTTGGGATTTTCTACTACGGGCTGTGGAGTGGGTTCAATGCGGTTTTCGGCCAGTGCGTTTAGGGTTTCTACTACCAGTTGGGCGCCGATTGCCATTAGTTTATCGTGAAGGGTTCCGGCATTGTCTTCGGGGGAGATGGCTGTGGTCTTTTGCAAAAGGAGGTGGCCTTCGTCGATTTTTTCGTTGATGAAAAAGGTGGTTACGCCGGTTTGTTTTTCGCCGTTAATTAATGCGAAATTAATAGGGGCGGCGCCTCTGTAATCGGGAAGGAGAGAAGCGTGGAGGTTGAAAGTACCCATGGGCGGCAGATTGAAAAGCACTTGCGGCATCATCCTGAAAGCGACAACAACGAAGATGTCGGCCTCGAGTTTTCGCATGGCATCCAAAAATTCGGGATCTCTTAATTTATCGGGCTGAAAGACGGGGAGTCCTTGCTCCTCGGCATAGATTTTCACGGGGGATTGGGTTATTTTTTGCCCTCTGCCACTGGCTTTGTCGGCAACGGTAACCACACCGACAACCTGATGGTGCGAGTGGTGTACGGCTTCTAGAACGGAACGGGCAAATTCGGGGGTACCGAAAAAAACGATGTTTAGCTGTTTCATAGTGCAAAGATAAAGGGATAAGGCCGATTAAGCCAAGGCATAAGTGCGAAAATTAAGCATTTTTACGCGGCCTTCGTCCAATAGATCGATCAGGGTTTCCAGCAGAATTTCTTTACGGTGGAATTTCAATTGGAGGGCGATTTGTTCAATGGTGGCCGGTCCGTTTTTCAAAACCGTTTCGATGGATTGAGAGACGGAATGTTTTGGCCCGAAAACCGACTGGGCTTTGTTTTTGCAGGTGCTGCATTTTTGGCAATTTTTCGTGTTTTTTTCGCCGAAATAAGCCAAAATGAGTTTCATTTTACAATAGTCTTCCTCTCGGAGAAAAAACTTCATTTCTTCCCACTTCTGAAGTTTATTGCGTTGTATTTTTTCAAAGAGAGTCCAGTAGCGGTTTTCGATGTATTTATCGTTTCGTTCTTTTAGGAAGCGGAGGCTCATTTGGGCTCCGTCAATGTAATGGAGGTGGTTTTTCTGATGCGCTCCGATGAGGTTTTCTTTTAAGATTTCGGGGGTGGTTCCCAGCTTGGAAGCCAGAGTGTTTTCACTGAAATGAGCTTTTTGTTGGCTTATGCCGGCAAGGTTTCTCAAAAGCAGTTCGATGAAGTAGGCCTCTTTGGACGGAAGGAGATCCAGCTGCTCGGGAAGAATTTTGAGTTCCAAGGTGGATAAGCTTTTTTGACTATTGAGGTAGATGATTTCCTGATGATGCAAAAAACCTAAAACGTTTTTTATCTTAGCATTGGAGCACCGCGTAAAACGGCGAATGCTTTCTGTATGGAGTTGAAAAGTCTCCTGAGGCAATTCGTTTTCGCAAACTTGGAATTTTGAATAAATGTAGCGGATGATATTCAGGTATTCGGTTTTGCTGGGGATTTGATTTCCCAAGATATCGTCAAAATTTTGGAGCTCCTGAGGGTTCCATAGCAGGTGCGTGTAACTTTCTTGGCCGTCTCTTCCGGCCCGGCCGATTTCCTGGTAGTAATGCTCCAAAGAAGAGGGAGGAGAATAGTGAATCACCAGGCGCACGTTATCTTTGTCAATTCCCATTCCGAAGGCATTGGTGGATACCAAAATGCGGGTATCGGAGTTTTGCCATTGTTTCTGTCGGCGGTGCTTTTCTGCCGAAGGAAGACCGGCGTGGTAAAAATCGACATTTTGATGCCCTTTGGCATTGAGAAAACGGCTTAATTCCTCGGCGTCTTTTCGTGTTCGGGTGTAGATGATTCCAGAAACAGGATTGTAGGTCAATAGGTCGTGAATAAGCTGGTGTTTGTCCGAAACTTTATGGGTAATCAGGGAGAGGTTTTCTCGGCGGTAGCTTTTTTGGAAACATTGAGGTTGTTTTAAACCTAATTTTTCGATGATTTCTTTGATGACCATCGGGGTAGCGGTTGCCGTTAAAGCTAAACAAGGAAGAGCTTTGAAGTTGGCTCTAAAGATTTTGATGTTTTGATAGCTTGGGCGGAAATCTTGTCCCCATTCGGAGATGCAGTGTGCTTCGTCTACAGCGATGAAGGATAAGTCGAACTCTTCGGCGAGGCTTAGAAATTTAGGATTGCTGAGTCGCTCCGGCGAGACGTAAAGAATTTGGACTAATCCATTTTTGCATCGGTTTAGAAGTTCGTCTTCCTCGAAGTCCTCCAATTCCGAAGAAAGGTATTCGGCCTCAATTCCTCGGGCTTGCAACTGATCAACTTGGTCTTTCATCAGGGCAATCAGGGGGGAAACAACCAAACACATTCCTTCCGTTATTAACGAAGGCAGTTGGTAGCATAAGGATTTGCCTCCTCCCGTGGGCAGCAGAGCCAAGGTGTCGTGTCCGCTCACAATACTGTCGATAATGGCCTCTTGGGAATCCCGAAACGCTGTGTATCCCCAAAAGTGCTTGAGGGTATCGTACTTAAGTTTTTGATAGTTTTTGGAAACGGGATTCATTTCGTAAAAGTAAGGAAAAAGAAGAATTGTGAAAAACAAAAAACCACGCTTAGCGTGGTTTTTGTTTGAAGAAAAGTTAATTTCTCAATTATTTAGCTTCGAAGTAAACCCTTCTGTTTGCTCTGTTTTTCCACTCAGGGCATTTAGAGGCAGGGTTACACTCCGGATACTTAAGGTCTTTTTTACCTCTACCGATTGCGTTGAGTCTTCCGCTTTCTACTCCATTTTGAATCAAGTAGTTTTTAACGCTGTTAGCTCTTCTTTCGGATAGCTTTTGGTTATAGGCATCACTTCCTTTTGTATCGGTTCCTCCGATGATATTGTAAGAACCGGGAGAGGAGTTGATATAGCTTACTGCATTGTTAAGAATAGGAGTGTTGGATGGAAGAATTCGATCAGAATCAAAATCAAACTCGATGCCTTCCAACGTTTTGGTATTGTCTGTAACAAAGCCTTGGCTCATTACAGGCGCATGGGTCGGACAGCCGTTATTTTCTACAGGACCAGGTACGGTAACACACTTATCGTAAAGGTCAATCACCCCATCCAAATCCGTATCAAGAGCAACACCAGCACCGTCCACTCTCGCACCAGCCGGCGTATCCAACTGTCTGTCCCAATCGTCACAAACGCCATCGTTATCGGCATCTCCTTTCTTACAAACTTCAAATTCAGGCGTGTTGTTCTCCATGACATCCAGCTTGTAATAAATCTCTTGAAGAGGATCATGCCAGAACAAATGAGATTGGTGTTTACCCAATTTCAAAGTCAAACCAAGGGTTGCATTGAAGAAGTTATCGGAAACCTGATCTTCTCTCCGGTTGATAGCGCTGTATTGCTCGCCACCGCCATCGAAAGAATCATCACCAGTAACAACGTACATTAGACGCCCTTCCACGTCAACTCTTCTGGAAATTTTATATTTAAGTCCCGCTCCGGTTTGTCCGAAAAGTGAGCTAAGTTTAAAGGGCTTAACCTCCGTCATAAGGTGTTGACCGCTTGCATCTTCGGCATAAGCTCTGTAAGCCAATGTTCCAATACCGGCATACCCATGGATTGCCCAACGGTAAGGCGATTTGTTGTCCACTCTACGGAAAAGGTTGGAGAAATTGATGTCTCCCAATAAGGAGATTGCATCGTATTGGGTTCTTGCACCTACCCCTTTGCCAAGTGCTATATTTCCGGTGGTGGTGTTATCGGTTTTTGTATTGAAAGCTCCTTGTCTTGTTTCCCCTTTATCGTACTGAAGTTTTAAGCCAAAAGCGTGGGTGATGGCCTTATCCACACTAAAATAAGCGGAGTAACCGAAAAGATTTTTGCCGTTTCCGTTTTTGATGGACGTAAGGTCGGCCGACTGAACCAAAGGTACTCCTCCTCCGAAGGAAAGAGACCAATCGTTGAATCTCTTTGATTCTTGCGTGAAAGGACTCACGTTAGCCGAACCGGAGGAGAACGTGTTAGGGTACTCTCCCGTGTTCGCATTTTGAGCGATAGCAGTGGCCGGTATGGTAAGAGCCAAAGCCAGGCTAGCGAAATTAAGTTTCATAAAATTGTATTTTAGTTTAATAAATGATCAGTTGTTATTTGCCCCTAGTTATTTGGCTTCGAAGAAGACTCTTCGGTTGGCTTCGTTTTTCCACTCGGGACACTTGGTTGCAGGATCACATTCAGGGTATTTTAAATCCGTCATTCCTCGCCCTTCAGCGATAAGCATACCAGGCGTTACTCCGCGGTCAGTAAGGTATTTGACTACGGCATCGGCTCTGCGCTGAGACAATTTTTTATTGTAGGCAGCAGATCCTCTGGTATCCGTTGCGCCCACCACAATATATTGGGTGTTTTTATCCAACGATTTTATAATTTCAGCCGCATGATTCATCTTATCAAAAGATTGTGGTCGGATAACGTCGCTATTTAGAGCAAATTCGATTCCTTCAAAGTCTTTGTTGATGGTTTCAATAGAAGAAACTGAAGTAACCACAGGACCTGGAGCAGGAGCCGGGCAACCTTTGTTTTCAATCGTGCCAGGAACCGTAACGCACTCGTCGTACAAGTCAATAACTCCGTCTAAATCCGTATCAAGGGCAACGCCTGCGCCATCCACTCTTGCGCCTGCCGGGGTATCTAATTGTCTGTCCCAATCGTCGCAAACCCCGTCGTTATCCGCATCTCCTTTTTTACAAACTAGATAATCCTTAGGCATGGATTCAAGCGCATCCATTTGGTAGTACACTTCCTGAAGAGGGTCGTGCCACTGTAAGTGGGAAAGATGTTTCCCTAGTTTGAAAGAGAGCCCTAAAGTTGCAGTTAGCAAGTTGTCAGAATTGTTTTTTTTGACAAAATTATAAGGGTATTCGGTTTCTCTGTAGGTTCCGAGAATCATATCGTTTTCCCAGCCGCCTCCGTCGAACTCGTCGTCTCCGGAAATCATGTACATGGCACGGGCTTCAATGTCCACTCTGCGGGAAACTTTATATTTCAATCCTAGACCTCCTTGGTAGAAAAATGAAGCGATATCCAGTTTTTGATCTACTTCAAGAGGGACTCTTTGTCTAAGAGGGGTGTCGTCGGTCAAGTACGTGTTATACCCCATAAAGCCAATACCCGCGTAGCCATGAACGGACCAACGATAAGGCGAGAAATTATCGACTCTTCTCAAAAGATTAGAGAAGTTAATGTCTCCCAATAAGTTGATTTGATGAAATTTAGTCCATGCCTGACCAACTCCCCAGCTGGGGTTTACCACGGCAGATTGGTTGCTCTTCCCAGATTGGTATTGCAGGGAGAGTCCAAAGATATGATTGATTTGTTTGTCTAAACTAACGTAAGCAACCCAGCCCCAATCGATGGGTCTTCCTTTATTAATAGATACCAAATCGGCAGACTGCATTAATGCTGTTCCACCTCCGACGGACACTGCCCAGTCGTTAAATTTTCTCGCATTATTGTCAAAAGGTTTAACGTCTTTTGACCATGAGGAAAACGTGTTCGGATACTGATCTTTCTGTACCGAGACGCTGTCCTGTGCGTATATCGCTATAGGTAGAGAAAGCGACAGCAGTAAACTTAATTTCATTTTTATGTTTTTCTAATCTAATTCTTTAAGTAAGATTTTTGAAAATTCCCTTTCGAAACAATGTTTGCGATGTGGAATTTTCAGGGTGGGGCTCGCATACACCAAACCGGAATACCGAACAATATCAATATCAATCAACCGATCGGTATATCCTCCTAATGAGGCCGAATCCCGCTTCCTTCCCATCGCGTACTCGATTGTTTTTATTGTTTTTAACAATGCCATAGGCGACAGGCTGGTACTGGTTACAAGCGCAAAATTATGAAAATTATTAGAACTCGCAAATTCTACGGGGCGGGTTTCTAGTATTTGGCTTTCTTTTAGGATGGGGCCTATGTGTTTTTGGATTTGTTTTTTGGCTTCTTGTAGATTTTTTTTTGGATCACCAAGGTTAGAACCGAGTAACAAAACGACATTATTGTTCGACATATGGGGAAATAAAATTTAGACAGGGATAAAATTATGAAAAGTTTTTTTAAGTATGTACTGGCAAATATGGTAGCCATACTCATTCTTTGTGGGGTGTTTTTCTTCATGTTTGTAATGGTGATTGCGGTGGCTAGTGCATCGGGGTCGGGGAAGGTGAGGCTAAAGGAAAATACCGTTCTTACACTTACATCAAAAGTGCAAATTGTGGATTCGCCCACGGAGGATCGGGAATCATTAACCTTTTTGAGTTCGGATGTCCCTCAAAATATTATGCTTTATGATATTCTTGAGGCCATCAAACAAGCCAAAACCGACGATAAGATTAAAGGCATCAGTCTAGAGGCTGATTTTCTTAATGCGGGATTTACCCAGATTGACGACATACGCAGGGCGTTGGAGGATTTCAAAAAGAGTGGAAAATTCGTTTATGCTTATGGTAACATGGTATCACAGTCCAGTTATTATTTAGGAACGGTAGCGGATAAGTATTATCTGAATCCTGCGGGCAGAGTGGATCTTAAGGGATTGTCTTCGGAAGTGGTTTTTTATAAAGACTTTACCGAGAAATATGGTATAGGCATGGAGGTTTTGCGGCATGGAAAATTTAAGGCGGCTGTTGAACCTTTTTTGAGGAATGAAATATCGGAAGAAAACAAGGAGCAGTTGTCTAAACTTTTGGGTGATCTTTGGGGGAATGCATCGGCGAAAATAGCGGTTTCTCGTAAGATTGATGCGGGAGCGTTTAAAACGGTTGTGGATAGTTTATACGGATTAATTCCTGAAAACACCTTGAAGTATAGACTGACGGATCAGCTGGTTCAAAAATCCGAATACGATAAGATGTTGAAAACGAAATTGGGATTGAAATCGGAGGACGAACTTCATAAAGTATCGTTTCTTAACTATATAAAATCTTATGAATCGGATAAGGAGGAAGGCGAACGGATAGCGGTTCTTTATGCTTCGGGGACGATACAGGACGGAAACGAGTACGAGGGGATTTCTTCTGAGCGTTATGTGGAATACATTAAAGAGCTTCAGCAGGACGATGAGGTTAAGGCGGTGGTTCTTCGGATAAATTCTCCTGGGGGTAGTGCTAATGCTTCGGACGAGATTCTTTTTGAACTTCAACAGTTGAAAAATAAAAAACCGGTGGTGGTTTCGTTTGGGGATTATGCGGCTTCGGGAGGTTATTATATTGCTATGGCGGCGGATAAAATTTATTCTTCGCCCAATACGCTTACCGGATCGATAGGGGTATTTGGGATGATTCCCAATGCGAAAAAATTGGCGGAGCGCAACGGGATACGTTCGGATGTGGTTCAGACGAATGAGAATGCGAATTATATTTCTTTATTGCAGGGGCTTTCTCCCGGTGGACGAATGATGATGCAGAAAAGTGTAGAGGGCACCTATAGACGCTTCGTGAATTTTGTAGCCAAAAACAGACAGCAAACGTTTGATCAGATTGATGCTGTTGGAGGCGGAAGGGTTTGGTCGGGAACGGCAGCCAAAACGTTGGGGCTTGTGGATGAACTGGGCACCTTGAATGATGCTATAGCGCATGCGGCTTCGCTTGCAAAATCCAAAAAATACCATGTACGGAGCTATCCTGAGCGTATGGGGATTTTTGAAGAGTTTTTTGGGCAAATGGATGAGCAAGAGCTTTCTACGCGATGGATGAAAAGCCAGTTGAGCCCGTCTCAATACGAGATTTACCGTCAGGTTAAAACTTGGGATGAAAATAAAGGGATTTTAATGGAATCGCCGTATAAATTGGTTTTTTAAAGAAAACCTTCTTGACGGAGGTATAAAAAAATCAGCAGAGTTTAAACTCTGCTGATTTTTGTTTTTTAATGGTAGAAAAACTACTTGCCTTTGGTGGCGACGCCATAAATCCAAAGAACAATAATGGCTCCCAGTACCGCCAAGGCCATGCTTCCAAAATCGAAAGAGTCCACGGTGCCTAAGCCTAGGAAACTTCCAACGAATCCTCCTACAAAGGCTCCCACGATTCCAAGAATAATAGTCATCAACCAACCCATGCTTTGGTTGCCCGGCATAATCATTTTAGCAAGTGCTCCTGCGATAAGACCGAAAATGATCCAAGTAATAATACCCATAATTTCTGTTTTTTTGTTAGACTAATTTGTTTGGTTTTACAACGTCCAAAATTAAGCCAAAGTTTTGGGGTATTTTCAATTGATGTCGAATGATGTAATTTTTTCTGAAAATTCTTAAAAGAGAAAATTAACGTTTTTTGAAAAAACTATCGACAAATTCTTCTCCGTTAAAGCGTTGGAGGTCGGTCATTTTTTCGCCCACACCGATGTATTTTACAGGGATTTGGAATTGATCGGATATGCCGATGACCACTCCGCCTTTGGCGGTTCCATCCAGTTTGGTGACGGCTAAGGCATTAACCTCTGTTGCTGCGGTAAATTGCTTGGCTTGTTCGAAAGCGTTTTGACCTGTGGAGCCGTCCAATACCAAAAGGATTTCGTGAGGCGCATCGGGAATGACTTTCTGCATCACTCGCTTTATTTTGGAGAGTTCGTTCATTAGGTTGATTTTATTATGCAGTCGTCCGGCGGTGTCGATGATGACTACATCGGCTTCTTGGGCGACGGCACTTTGCACGGTGTCGAAAGCGACGGAGGCAGGGTCGGATCCCATGTTCTGCTTGACGATGGGGACGCCGACGCGTTCACTCCAAATGACGAGTTGGTCTACGGCAGCAGCACGGAAGGTGTCGGCTGCACCTAAAACTACTTTTTTGCCTTCGGATTTGAATTGATGAGCTAATTTTCCGATGGTGGTGGTTTTGCCCACGCCATTAACACCTACGACCATAATGACATAGGGTTTTTTGCTTGAATCAATATTGCCGGTGCCGGCGTGAGGGTTTTCCAGGAGCAAGGCGGCAATTTCCTCTCTTAGGATTTTGTCCAATTCGTCGGTGCCCAGGTATTTGTCTCTTGCGACGCGATTTTCGATTCGTTCGATGATTTTGATGGTGGTTGCTGCGCCCACGTCCGAAGCAATGAGGATTTCCTCCAAGTCGTCTAAGACTTCTTCATCCACTTTGCTTTTACCGACGACCGCTTTGGTCATCTTTTCAAAAAAACCTTGGCTGGATTTTTCGAGGCCTTGGTCTAAGCTCTGTTTTTCTTCTTTATTGAATATTTTTTTGAACCAACTCATATTTTTGAAATAAGTATAATGATAAGGGTTAGCTGATTTTGACAGTGGTCTTCGGTTCCGCTCACAAATATAAAATAAAAAAACTACTCAGAGGTGAGTAGTTCTATTTTATGACTTGGGATGACGATTACTTTTTTAGGAAAGCATCGACATCGTCGGCGTTCATTACTTTTTCTTCAAAAACGTAAGCTCCTGTTTTAGGGGATTTTACCATTTTCACAACTTTGGTCATTTTTTTTGACTGACCGGTTTGTAGGGATGCTACTACTTTCTTTGCCATTGTAAACTGGTTTTATAAAGTGTTATTACTTGATTTCTTTGTGAACGGTGTACTTTTTAAGAACCGGATTGTATTTTTTTAGTTCCAGTCTTTCAGTGGTGTTCTTTTTGTTTTTTGTCGTGATGTATCTGCTCATTCCTGCAGCACCGCTTTCTTTGTGCTCAGTGCATTCCAAAATGACCTGAACTCTGTTACCTTTTTTTGCCATGACTCCCTAATTATTTAATGTATCCGTTTCTTTTTGCTCTTTCTACTGCTTCCTCGATACCAACTTTGTTGATAACTCTCAATCCGTGTGCAGATACTTTCAAAGTGATGTTTTCGTCTGTCTCCGGAAGGTAAAATTTCTTTTCTAATAAGTTAATCTCAAAACGACGCTTCGTTTTGTTATTAGCGTGAGAAACGTTGTTACCAACCATTGCACGCTTTCCTGTTATTTGGCAAATTCTTGACATATCTCGATGTTCTTTTTACAACTTTATTATTTGAGTGTGCAAAAGTATAAAGAAATTTTTATTTTGACAAATCTTTTTCGTTTTTTTCTCTATAAAATTTCACTTGGTCCTTTTTTTAAAGGGTTGGTTTCCAATTTCAATGGCTTCGGAAAAGATTTTTCTTTTGAAGTTTTTTAACCAAGGGGTAAAAAAGCAGAAACCCGAGCGCGAAGATACAAAATCTCGAGAGAAGATCCCCGGCGCGCACGTAAAAGGTTTTTTGTTCGTAGAGTTTTATTTTGGCGGGGAGGGCGGTTTGATCGCCATAGAAGGTGTCTGCTTCGATTTCGCCGAGGGCGTTGATGTGGGCGGATATGCCGCTGTTGGCTGCTCGTGCGATTTCCCTCCGGGTTTCGATGGCTCGTAATTGAGCATAGGCAAGTAGTTGTTTATGGCCTTGGGAAACGCCCCACCAGCTGTCGTTGGTCATAATGGCGAGGAAGTTTGCTCCGTTTTTCACATAGTCGGCGGTGAACTCTCCGTAGATGCTTTCGTAACAAATCACGGGAGCGGCTTTCGCTGTGTTGTAGGGGGATCGGAAGACTTTTCTTTCTTGGTCGGTGCCTAATGAGGCGATGGTGCCTCCGAAATTCAGCATGGCCTCACCCAGTAAAGGTTTTAGGAGGGTCATATAGGGGAAGATTTCCACGCCCGGGACGAGTTTGCCCTTGTGATAGACTTCGGGGCGGGTTGAGCTACTGATTTGGATGGCGGAATTATAACTCTCCACCCAAAGGTTTTCGGCAATCGCATAGGCGTTTTTCGGGGCGTCTGCTTCTTGGGTGAAAAGGCGATGTGAAGAGAGTCCGGTAAGGAAAACGGCGTGTTTTTTTGAGGCGAGGAAGTTTTGGATTTCTTGGATTAAAAGACTTTGTTGCAAGCCTGTTTCGGAAATCGAACCTCTTCCGGGGATGGCTGTTTCGGGAGCGATGTAAAAATCAATGTTTCCGGTGGCGTTTTGTTCGGCTAATTGGAGCAGTTCGTTTAGGATTTGGAGACTGTCTTTTTGGTATTTTTCCTGGTAGGGATCCAAATCCGGCTGTAGCATTAAGACGTTGATTTCTCCCGTGGGTTTGTGGTCAAATTGGGAGTAACGGATGAGTGAAATCCCCATGGGAAGGAAAATTCCTAGGCCTAAGATGAGGCTGTTTTTTATGAGGGCTTTTCGTTGTCTGCCTGCCTGCCAAATTCTAAGGGTGTAGAAGATGAAAACATTAATGCTTAACACCCAAAGGCTTCCGCCTGTCGCTCCAAAGGTGTCGTACCATTGGATGAGTTTGGGGTATTGGGCAAAGGCGTTTCCTAAATTAAGCCAAGGCCAAGAGAACTCCCATTCGAGATGGAATTTTTCAAAAGCCATCCATAGAGCGATCAAAAAAGCAAGTCCCCAGTATGTGCCTTGTTTTTTTTTGTACCAATGGTAAAGGGTGAAAACAACGGTGTAAAGCAAAGCATTGATGAGTACGGGAAAGAGTACGGCCATCAGGGAGTGGGAGCCGTCGGGGTTTCGGGAGCCGTAAAGCCAGCCGGTGGTAACGGCATTCCATACGGTGAAGGTAAGGTAGGCCAGTCCGAACACGCGCCATGTGGTTTTTTTGTTTTTGCTGAAGAGGGTCAGGTCGTGTTCCATCATCAGGAGCGGAACCAAGGCGAAAAATAAGAAAAAAGGAATGCCGTAGGTGGGCCATGCAATGGAAAGTAGTAGGGCGGATATTAGTGAAAGTAAAAGGTGTTTCATGATGAAATCGGAGGATTAAGAATAATGCAAAAATACTATTTTCAATTTGAATTATCTTTGCCTTGAAATGTGGAAGAGGCTTTATCGCATTGCAATAATCCCTTATACGATATTATTGTTGTATCTTATGTTGTTGGGAGTGGGGCGGGCGCCGATGGATCATTATGTGGTTCGGTTGGTGCTGGTGGGGTCTACTTTGGAGTTTGTTCGTCAAAATATCCTTTGGGGGCGGTGGTGGAATTTGGTCGTGAATATTTTGGGAAATGTCTTTTTATTTGTGCCCTTTGGTTTTTTGGGTTGGATGAATGAACGTTATAAGGATTTAGGGACGCTTTTGAGGTTGTTTTGGTCGGCTTTGCTTTTGGTTGAAGCGGCGCAATACTTTTCCCGGATGGGAGTTTTTGATGTGGATGATTTTTTACTGAATACGTTGGGGGTATGGCTGGGCTATGTTCTTAGGGGAAAAATAGACGCCTTGCGGTGTTTTGGCAGGGCGCCTTTTGAAAAGTAGGAATTTTATAAAATATTGACTTCTCTTTCCAGTTCTATTCCGAATTTTTCATGGACCGATTGGATGATTTCGCTGGAATAGTCGTAGACTTCTTGTCCGCTGGCTTTTCCCGTGGCATTAGTCAGGACCAGGGCTTGAAGGGGATGGGCGGCGACGTTTCCGATTTGGCGGCCTTTCCAGCCGCATTGTTCGATGAGCCATCCGGCGGGGATTTTGATTTGCTCGCCGGTCGGATAATGCGGAATGTTGGGGTGTAGGTGTTGCAGATTTTTGAAAAACGCCTGGCTGACGGTGGGGTTTTTGAAGAAGCTTCCTGCGTTGCCTATCAGAAGAGGGTTTGGGAGTTTGCTTTCTCTTATTTTTATCACGGCTTTTGCAATGTCCTGAATGCTTGGCGAGGTGATTTTCATTTGCTCAAGTTCGTGTCGGATGGCGCCGTATTCGGTTTGGATTTTGTGATTTTTGGTGGTTAGGCAAAACGTTACCTCGGTAATGATGTATTTTCCTTTTCCTTTCTGTTTGAAGAATGAATCTCGGTAGCCGAATTGGCACTGGGCGTTGGTGAAGGTTTCGATTTCCAAGGTTTCCAGATTCAGGGCTTTGCAGGAATGCATCACGTCTTTAATTTCCACGCCGTAAGCCCCGATGTTTTGCATGGGGGAAGTTCCTACGTTGCCGGGAATTAGGGCAAGATTTTCCAGTCCGCCGTAATTTTTTTCGATGCAGTGGAGGACGAATTCGTGCCAGTTTTCTCCGGCTTGTGCTGTGATCAGTACGGTGTTGTCGGTGGTGCGGGCTTCGCTTAAGCCTTTGAGGTTTAATTTTAGGGTTAAGCCTTCAAAATCTTTTGTGAGCAAGATGTTGCTTCCACCTCCCAGTAAGAGGAGAGGGAGAGAGGGGTGTTCTTTTCGGAAGTATTCAAGCTGTTGCTTTAGTTCTTCTGTGGAATGAATTTCGACGAAGTATCGGGTTTTAGCTTCAACGCCGAACGTATTATAGGGTTTTAGGGAGATGTTTTCTTTTATTTTGTTCATGGTTTGCGTCGGTTGATCCGAATGATAAGGGGATTAAGGGAATAAAACACCGAAACCGTATCGTTGGACACGGCTTCGGTGTAGAAGGAATTAAAGGTTGAATTCTTCTCGGTATTTTTTGAGGGCATCGCTTAGGAGCTCCACGCTGCGTTTCAGGTCTTCTTCTTTGAGGACGTAAGCAATCCGGACTTGTTTTTTGCCTAATTCGGGGTTGCTGTAGAAGCCGCTCATTGGGGCGACCATAACGGTTTCGTTGTTGTCGGCGTATTTTTCCAAGAGCCATTGGGCGAACTTGTCGGAATCGTCGACGGGAAGCTCGGCGGCACAGTAAAAGGCGCCTTTAGGGGTTGGGCAGCTTACGCCCGGAATGGCGTTTAATAATCCTACCAAAAGATCTCGGCGACGGGTGTATTCTTCCCTTACGCTACGGATGTAGGCGTCGTCGTCTTGATGTGCGGCTGTGGCAGCGATTTGCCCTAATAGGACGGGGCTAAGTCGCGCTTGTGCAAAAAGCATAACGGCGTCGCGAATGGTTTGGGAACGGGTGATGAGGCAGCCTATTCTTGCGCCACACATGGAGTAGCGTTTGGATTCGGAGTCGATGACGATGGCGTGGTTCTTTAGTTCGGGGAATTCCAAAATGGAAATTTGTTTTTCTCCGTCGTAAACGTACTCCCGATAAACCTCGTCGGAAATAATGACGATGTCGTGTTTCAAAGCAATCTCGGCCAATTTTTGCAGTTCTTCACGTGTGTAGAGGTAGCCCGTCGGGTTGCCGGGGTTGCAAATGATGATGGCTCTGGTTTTGTCGGTAATTTTCTTCTCAAACTCTTCAATGGAGGGGAGCGCAAAGCCGGTCTCAATTGAGGAAGGAACGGCAACGACTTTCACGTTGAAATTACTGGTGAACCCGTTGTAGTTTGCGTAATAAGGTTCGGGAATGATGATTTCGTCGCCGTCATCACAAAGAGTGGAGATGGCAAAACTTAGGGCTTCCGAACCGCCGTTGGTTACAATGAATTGATCGGTGGTTAAGTCGGAAAAGCCTAAATTGTGGTAATAGGTTTGCAAGGCTTTCCGATAATCTAAATTTCCTTCGGAAAGGGCGTATTCCAAGACTTTTAGGTCGATGTTCTTTAGGGCTTCCAATGCGGTGGACGGTGTTTCGATGTCCGGTTGGCCGATGTTGAGATGGTATACTTTTATTCCTTTTTGTTTGGCTTGCAGGGCGTAAGGAACGAGTTTTCTTACCGGCGAAGCAGGCATTTGGGAGGCTCTTTGAGATATTTTCGGCATATTGTAGTTATTTTTTCACAAAGATAAAGAATCTTCGGTAAAAAAGACGGGAGGAATTCCAAGTTAAACCCTTGGTGGGAAAATGTTGCAGGGAGCTTCTCCAAGAGGCTCCCTGCGGATTAAAAATTAAATAAAAATGAAAAAACTATAGTCCTAACGATCCGAATTGATGGTTTTGGGGAGATGCGGATTGGCATCAATCTCCTGCTGGGGGTATTGGTAGAGAAGTTTTTTGTCGTTGGCCTCAAAGGAGAGTTGTACGGGGTGTACGCTGCTTCTTTTCAAAGGGCGGGAGAGTCGTCTTGCGTCGTAAACTTCCACGCCGATTTCGCCATAGAGTTCTTTTCTTCTCTCGGTAAGGATTTCTTCAAATAAGGCGGCTCCTGTATGGGGTGATTTTACCGCTTGGGGATCTCTGTTGTTTTGCAGTTGGAAAAGCAGATTTTTGGCTTCGGCTTCGATCAGGATTATTTCTGAGGTTCTGATGTAAGGTGCAGCGGAAGCATCCTTGTTGAAAGTGAATTTATGAGTGCTGTATTTGGTGTGGTTGTTGAGCCTTGGGTTAACGTTGAATCGCTTTCTCACGTCGGTATCGGAGAAGAGATTGTAAAGGGAGGCGCTGACGTAGACGTTGCTGTAGCCGTCGTTTACGGGGGAAAGGTCGGTAAAGGAGTGGGGAGCCTGCATCCAGTAAATGGTTTGTCCGGATTATTGTCCGTAACCTAAGATCCACTCGTGGCTGTTTAGGTTTTTGAATCCTTCGGCGTATTCGGTCGCATTTAGTGCGCCTCCTACGCTGCTTCCGTAAGCGAGATTGGCGTATTCTGCGGCTTTGTTCCAATCGCCTTTAACTTGGTAGACTCTGGCTGCGATGGCGTAGCCGACTTGTTTGTTGATAAAAGCTTTGGAGGTTCGAGCGTACGATAGTTCTGGTAGTGCGCTTTCCAGATCGGAGGTGATGAAATCGTACACCTCGGCGGTAGAGCTCAGAGGGTTGGCTTCTTTGCTTGTACTGCGAGTAGATCGGCAGGGCGGGAAGGTCTTTGGCGACCTGGTAGTTCAGTTGGAAATCCTGAACCAATTCAAAATAGGCTAATGCTCTCAGTACCTTGGCTCGGGCGATTAATGAGTTTTTTTGAGCGTCGGCAATACCGGAGCTGTTTTGTACGCCGGCGATGAATTCGTTAACCTGGCGGATCATTTTGTAGAAATAATTCCATGTGAAGTTTGGTCTTCGGTAGGTGGCCAGCCGGGCGATGTTTTGGTAATCGCCCGAGTACCAGCTGCTGGGGACGATGAAATCTTCACCTCTTACGGTTCGGGCGAAATAGACGCTGCCTAGATTGGTGGCGTCCTGTCCGAGAAGAGATCCGGAGTCGGTTCTCAGTAGGCCGGTAATCCCCGTGAGGTTGGCTTCGGCGTTTTCCGTGTTGGAAAAAAAACCAATCCGAGGCTGATTTCATCGGTAGGTTGGGGTTCGTCAAGGTAGCGGCTACAGGCTACGGAGAGAGTCAGAAGGGCTGCTGCCGCAGCGATTTTTATTTGATTTAGATTCATTTTTTCTGTTTTTTAAAGTTCGAGTTTTAATCCAAAAGACACGGTTTTAAGGTTGGAGGCCCTGTTGTCGGTCAATCCGTTTAGGGCTTGTTCAGGGTCGATGTTTTTTCGGGTTTGCCAAGTCCATAGGTTGTCTGCTTGAAGGAAGAGTCTTAGGTTTCGCAATCCGATTTTTTCGAGGTCTTGGCGATTGAAATTATAGCCGAGATTGAGGGCTTTTAACCTTACTAATCGTTTTTGAACAAGAATCGGGTGGAAAGCTGGGTTTCCTGAAGGGACGAATAGCTTAGCCGTGGGACGTCGGTTTGGTCTCCGGGGTTTTGCCATCGTCTTTCCAAATCTGTGCTGCGGGGGCTTCCGTCGAAGCTTCCGCTCATTAAACCGGCGTAAGTGTAATCGTAGAGATGGGCTCCGAAGCTGAAGTTGACCAAAGCGTTGAAGTCAAAATTTTTGTATCTGACGTAGTTGGTGAATCCTCCGATAACCCAAGGCAGGGAGCTTTTGTGGTAGTATTGGCTTGCTTCCGAGTGATCTTCGGTGGTTACTTTGGTGGTTACTCCGTTGGCGTTGGTGACGTCTTTGTACCACATGGGGTTTCCGTTATCGGGATTGACACCGGCGTACTCTTGGAGATAGAAATCGTAGAGGGAACGTCCCACTTCCCATCGTTTGGTTCCCATGATCTGAGGGGTGTTGTCTCGACTCAGGGCTAGGATTTGGTTACGGTCAAAGGAGAAATTCAGTCCGGTATCCCAGCGAAATTGGCTGCTTCGGACATTTTTGGTGTTGAGGCTGAATTCCCAACCGTAATTTTTGAGTTTTCCGATGTTGGAAGTGATGGAGGTTGCGCCTGTAGAGCCTGCGGTGATCATGGGGCCGATCAGGTCAACGGATGTTTTGTTGTAGTAGTCGGCGTTGATGCTGACTCGGTTTTGGAATAAGCCCAGCTCGATTCCGACATTGGACGAAGCGGTTTTTTCCCAGGTCAGGAAAGCGTCTTTGGGGCTGGATAAGAGGATGCCGATGGCATTTCCTACGGAATAGCCGGTGAGGTAAGTATTAAGGTAAGGGAAATAATTGAGAGGGCCAAAGTCGTTATTTCCCAGCTCGCCGTACGAGGCTTTTAGTTTTAAGAAACTAAGGGTTCGATTGTTTTTCAGGAAATTTTCTTCGCTGACGATGTAGGCACCTCCTACGGAGTAAAAATTCCCCCATCTTGTGTCGCTTCCAAAGACACTGGAACCGTCTCTACGGAAAGAACCTTCGAGAAAGTATTTTTCCTTATAGTTGTAGCTTAGCCGGCCTAATAGCCCGATGAGTCGTTGGTTTAGTAGATAACCTGTGGTTTGGTAAGGGGTGGTGGTTCCGCTCAGGACTTGAATGCCCGGGAATAGTCCTTGTCCGGATGCCGTTAGGAAATCTGCTTTTTTGTCGAACATTTCACTAATGGCATCGGCGGTAACGTGATGGTGGCCTAATGCTTTGGAATAATTTAGGGAATTGATGAAGTTTTTGGTGGAATAAATGTCTCTTGATACGGTTACCATTCCGCCTTGAGGGGCGTATTCTCCGTTTTGGCTGTCGTAGTAAGTGGCATTGTTCAGGCTATTTTGCTCGTAGGAGTAGTTGGAACGGAATGAGAGATCTTCGGAGAGGTCTATTTTCACAAATCCGTTAAGTGATAATGTATTGGTTGTTCTCAGATATTCGTTTTCTTGTTGTCTTCCCACGGGGTTTACGTTTCTTAAGAACGGCCTTTGGGAGTTCAGGACACCGGGAGAGCCTCCTCCGTAGTCGTAGAGGAGGTTGCCATTGGGGTCGCGAACCAGATTGCCGTTGGGATCTCTTTGGTAAACCGGATAGACGGAAGATATTCCGTAGATGCTGGACATGGCAGAACCGTAAGTGGAGCCTGACTGATTGGGAACGTTTCGGGAGTTGGAAACGTAAGAAGTGTTAAGGCCTATCGTGAGCCAGGATTTAACTTTGGATTCCAAGTTTAAACGGGTGGCGAATCTTTCAAAATTGGTGGTTTTGATGGCGCCTTCTTGTTTGAGGTAGTTTGCACTCAGGAAGTAAGAATTCTGTTCGGAACCACCGGAGACGGTTGCGCTGGTTTCTTGTCTTTCGGCGGATCGGTTAAGAAGATGCTTGGCCCAGTCGGTGTTCCATAGCAGGGATGCGCCGGGAACGAGGTTTCCGTTTGCGTCAACCGGAGTGGTAACGTTATAGGGGTTGTATTGAAGCAGAGGGATGACCTCGTTGGAGGCTTTCACTCCGGCTTCTGCTCGGGAATAACCGTTGTTGGCGACGTAGGTGTTGCGCAGGGATTCCCAGGTGTAATTTAGGTAGCGTGTGTTGTCGATAAGCGGATAGAGGTTGTTGACGGGGGAGGAGAACCCCAAGGACGACTGGAGGGTTACTCTAGGGGCGCCTTTTCTGCCTTTTTTGGTGGTTACTAATATGACGCCGTTGGCTCCTCTGGAGCCGTAGAGCGACGTGGCAGAGCCGTCTTTTAATATGTTGATGCTTTCGATTTCTTCTTGAGATATGTTGGAGAGGCTTCCGGTGTAGGGGGCGCCGTCAACAACGATAAGGGGGTCGGAGCTGGCGTTGATAGAGCCGATTCCCCTCACTCGGATGGTAGGGGTGCTGCCTGGGGTGGCTGAACCTATGATATTGACACCGGGAACGCTTCCTTGGATGGCGGTTGCCACGTTGGTGGTTTGTTGGGTGGAGAGGATGTCTTTTCCGATGCTGGAAACGGAGCCTACCACGGCTTTTGCTTTTTGTTTTCCATAGGCTACGATTACCACTTCTTCGATGTTTTTGGTTTTCGTGCTGTCTTGCGCTTGGGCGAGGGCCTGTCCTCCTCCGAAGAAAAGGAGGCCGAGGGCGCCTGCATTTAGTAGCTTCTTTTTCATAATTGGTTGTATTATTTTTTTTCTTTTTTTTGATGTTGAAAAAAAGCTCCGAACGGTTCAGTGTTCGAAGCTTTTAAATAGGAATTGAGTTTTTGAGACTTCTTACACGTTTGCGGATTTTTTTCTCTTCTTCATGATGTGGGACATGAAGAAGAAAGCGTTAGAGGTTTTTTTGTTAATAGAATGTGACATGAAGAGTAATTCCTATTTTTTTTATGGTTTTGGTTATTTGTTTCTTCAAAATTATAAAAACAAAATAAAATATTCTGAATTATCAAATTAAAAAAGTTTATTTTATTGTTATTTGTTTATTGTTTGCTTTTTTGTGTTTTTAAAGGGGGGGATTAAACCGTAAAAAATAGGGTTTATCGGTTTTTTGAGGGGTGTGGAATGTCGCAGGGGTGTTTTTGTGGTATTTTTTATATATTTAGCGGATGCTAAAAATGATAAGAATGGGAGCAAATTACAGGTTTTTAGAGACGGAGCTTCATTTTGAGGGACGGTTGGGGCTGGCTTACCTTAACCGCCCGGAACGCTTTAACAGTCTTAATGCGGAGGTGCTTACGGAATTGCGGGATTGGGTGGAGGCTTGTGGCAGGGACGAAAAGATTAGGTGTTTGGCGATTTCGGGACGTGGCAAGGCGTTTTGTTCGGGGCAGGATCTCAAAGAGGTTTTGGCTTTGGGGGCGATGGAGGAAGATCGGTCGGTGGAATGCTTTGTTAAGACTTATTATAATCCTTTGGTTTTGGAAATCACCGAATGTGCCAAGCCTGTGATCGCTTTGGTGAATGGGGCGGCTGTGGGGGCGGGCGCGATGTTGTCTTTAATCTGTGATTTCTCTTTGGCGGCGAAAACGGCTTATTTTTCGCAGGCTTTCGTTAATATTGGTTTGATTCCGGATACGGCGGGGACGTATTACCTTCCCAAGTTGGTTGGGCGGCAACGGGCTTCCTATCTGGCTTTTACGGGGAAGCGGGTTTCGGCGGAAGAGGCAGTGGCAATGGGGTTGGTTGCGGAAGTTTTTCCGGACGAGACCTTTATGGAGGAGGCTTTGGAAGTTTTGGAGTCGCTTTGTGATCAGCCGACGCGGGCGATTGCTTTGACGAAGAGGGCTTTTGCGTCGTCGTATCGTCTTACGTTGGAGGAGCAGTTGGATTTGGAAGGGGTTTTGCAGCAGGAGGCTGCGGAAACGCAAGATTTTAAGGAGGGGGTTTCTGCTTTTTTGGAGAAAAGAAAACCTAAATACAAAGGATTGTAGTTGAATTAAAAAAATAAAAGGAATATTTATGGAGGCATTTGTAAGGGCTGAAGTAATTCACGGCGTGGCTGAAATTACGTTTGGTACGCCTAAGAGCAATTCGTTGCCGGGGGAGATACTGGAGCGTTTGGCTCAGACGATTAAGGTTCAGGCGGCTAAAGAGGAAGTGAAAGCGATTTTGTTGAAATCCCATGGTGAGAAGGCTTTTTGTGCGGGGGCTAGTTTCGAGGAATTATTAGAAATTGAAACGCTGGAGGCTTCTCGGGCTTTTTTTGGAGGTTTTGCCAAGGTTTTGGAAGCGATGCGGACGTGCGGAAAGATTGTTGTAGTGAGGGTGCAGGGGAAGACGACGGGGGGCGGCGTTGGGATTGCCTGCGGTGCGGATTATTGTTTTGCGACTAAAGAGGCGTCTTTGGCGCTTACGGAGGTTAATTTGGGGATTGGTCCTTTTGTGATTGGTCCTTATGTTGAGCGGAAGATTGGAGCTTCTCAACTGGCTGCGATGGCGATTGATGCGGGGTTTCGCAGTGCTGATTGGGCGGCGCGGCATAATATATACCATTCGGTGTCGGAGGATATTGCGTCGATGGATTTGGCTATTTCGGCTTTTATGGAGCGGTTGGTTTCCCGGAGTCCGGAGGCGTTGGGTTTTATCAAAAGAATGGCTTGGGAGGGAACGTCGCATTTTTCGGAACTGATGCCGGAGCGTATTTTGATGAGTGCTTCATTGGTTTTGGAGGATTCGGCTAAGCGGAGTATAGAAAAGGTAAAGCAGGCTCTTGGGGCGAAGCGTAAATGATGATTTTTTGCGAAAGGGGTGAGGGGTTTGGTATGGTTTTCGTAATTTGTAAGGCTTAAAATTCGATTTTTTATGAGAAAGCAAATTTTGATCGGGCTTGTGGCGGCTTCTGTTTTGGGAAGTTGTGGGACGGTTTCTTCTATCGTGCAGAATACTCTGCCTTATAATAGTAATTTTGTAGTGGCTCAGGGTTCTCCGGCGCATACAACACTTGCTTCGGTGGGGTCGGGGACGAATTTGAGTCAAATGTTTGGGGCGAGCTCCAATGTGAAGAATATCACGGCTGGAACGGCTTCTCTTACGGTGACGTCGGGGGCGCAAGGGGTTGGGGTTTTCAAAGAGGTGAAGGTTTATCTTACTTCGGGTGGAAACGAGATTTTGGTGGCGGAGCGGGACCGTATTGCGGATAATCTCGGCGGGACGCTTTCTTTGGATGTGAAATCCGGGGTTTTGGATGCGGTGATGAAGTCGGGGACGGCGGTGCAACAGCGTATCGTGTACACTTTGAAGTCTTCGCCGACTTCGGATTTGAATGTGCGCAGTTCCATTACTTTTAGTAGTGTGCCTCAGGAGAAATAATGTTTGCGGGTATGTTTCTTGAAATTGATGACACGGCTGAAAGGCCATTTTTTTTACGATTTGGTTTTGCTGTCCATGGCGATGGTAACGGGGCCGTCGTTGAGGAGTGAGACTTTCATGTCGGCGCCGAATTGGCCGCTGTCGGTTTTTAGTCCGCTTTTGGCGAGTTCTTTTTTGAAATAATCGAATAGGGGGATGGCTTTTTCGGGACGGGCGGCGCGGATGTAGGAGGGACGGTTTCCTTTTTTGTAGTCGGCTAAAAGGGTGAATTGGCTGATGCATAGCAGTTCGCCGCCGATATCGCGAACGGAAAGGTTCATTTTCCCGTCTTGATCCGAAAAGACTCGGAGGTTTAGTGTTTTTTGAACCAACCAGTCGGCGTCGGCTTCGCTATCGTCTTGGTCGATACCGACCAGTAGTAATAGCCCTTGGTTGATTTTTCCGATGATGTTTCCTTCAACTTCGACTTGGGCATGGCGTACCCTTTGGAGAATAATTTTCATGGTTGGGGTATTGTAATGATGGTGTTAGTTGTACAGAACGAGAATGTTGCTTGATGGGAAGTATTGGTAAGGGTAGATTTTAGGGGGGATTTTTGCGGTTTTTGTTGGTTCGCCGGTTAGTAAAATCCATTCGGCGCCGTCTTTTTCGCATACGATTTTGATGTTGTTGACTACGGAAAGCGTGGTTTGGGTGTCGGGGCAAAGGTGGGGCGCATTGCGGTCGTACACCCGAAATCCCGAATCGGTTCGTACCACGATTAGGCCTCTTGTTCCGGCGCTTTGTTCGTTGATGTAAACCCATCCTCCGACGGTTTGAAGGTTTTGATAAGAAGGTAAATTGAGGTTTAGACTTACGTTAACGGGGGCGTGAGGGAAACAAGAAACCGTTTCTTCGGTGTTTCGGCAGGAGGAAAGGGTTAAGATGCTGGAAATCAATAAAATTAAAACTAATATTTGTCTCATGTCAAAAAATATGTGTATCTTTGTAAACGATATTAAAAGCGAAACATTGTCCGTGCCAAGAGGTCGGATAATTTTTTTTTACCAAATTCAAAATTAAAAAATTATGGCAACATACGTTACAAAAGAAGGATTGGAAAAAATGAAAGCGGAGTTGGAGCAGTTAGAGAGCGTTGAAAGACCCCGTATCACCCAGCAGATTGCGGAAGCGAGGGACAAAGGGGATCTTTCCGAAAATGCCGAATACGATGCGGCTAAGGAGGCTCAGGGCATGTTGGAGATGAAAATTGCCAAGTTGAAGGATGCTATTGCGACTTCTAAGGTGATTGACGAGTCTCAGTTGGATACGTCTAAAGTGGCCATTTTGACGACGGTGAGATTGATGAACCACGGGACGAAACAAGAACAGAAATTCACTTTGGTTCCCGATAACGAGAGCGATTTGAAAAGTGGAAAGATTTCCGTGAATACTCCTATTGCCAAAGGGCTTTTGGGGAAAGCGGTGGGGGACAAGGCTGAAATTGTTTTGCCTAACGGAAATAAGTTGTCTTTTGAGGTTTTAGAAATAACCCTTTAGTCCGATATTAAAATTTAAGGTCATGAGTTCTGTTTTTACGAAAATCATCAACGGGGAAATTCCGTGTTATAAAATTGCGGAGGACGAAGATTTTATCGCGTTTTTGGATGCGATGCCTTTGGTAAAGGGGCATACGCTGGTGGTTCCGAAGAAGGAGGTGGATCTTATTTTCGATTTGGAGAGCGAGGCTTTTAAAAATCTTTGGGGGTTTGCCCAAGAAGTGGCTCAAAAGATTGGCGCGGCGATTCCTTGTGTTCGTGTTGGGGTAGCGGTTGTGGGGTTGGAAGTGCCTCATGCGCATATCCATTTGGTTCCTCTTCAGTCGGTTTCGGATTTGAATTTTGAAAACAAAAGGCTGAAATTAACTCCTGAGGAATATCAGGAGATTCAAGCGAAAATTACGACGGCTTAGTAATTGCATAGATAAAAAAGCGGTTTCGGAGCCGAAAGCTCATTATATAAATATTTATAAGTAAAGAATGAATCCTAATCAATGTTCATTTTGCGGACGAAAAAGACAGGAAGTGCAGATGCTGGTGTCCGGCCAGGATGGTTTTATTTGTGAAAACTGTATCGAGCAGGCTCACGTCATTGTAAAAGATACGCTCAAGGAAGGGGCGGGATCGCCGGCGGTTCATTTGGATGAACTTAAAAAGCCGAAGGAGATTAAGACTTTTCTGGATCAATATGTGATTGGTCAGGATCAGGCCAAGAAGCAGTTGGCGATAGCGGTTTATAATCATTATAAACGGCTTCTTCATGCCCAGGACGAGTCGCGCGAGGTGGAGATCGAGAAGTCGAATATCATCATGATTGGGGAAACCGGAACGGGGAAAACCCTTTTGGCTAAAACCATCGCTCGCGAACTTAATGTGCCTTTTTGCATTGTGGATGCCACGATTTTGACCGAGGCAGGGTATGTGGGAGAAGATGTGGAAAGTATTTTGTCCCGACTTTTGATGGTGGCGGATTACGATGTGGAGAAGGCCGAACGAGGCATTGTGTTTATCGACGAGATTGATAAGATTGCCCGCAAGTCCGATAATCCCAGTATTACGAGGGATGTATCGGGAGAAGGAGTTCAGCAGGGGCTTTTAAAGCTTTTGGAGGGAAGTATTGTTAACGTGCCGCCTCAAGGGGGGCGCAAGCATCCCGATCAGAAATACATCCAGGTCAATACACAGAATATTTTGTTTATTGCGGGAGGGGCTTTCGACGGAATTAAGGAAATTATCGAGCGTAGGCTCAATAAACAGGCGATAGGTTTTAGTGCGGATAAATTGGAGAAGAAGCAGGAAGAGGATGTGTTGCCGTATATCAATGCGATTGATTTGCGCAAGTTTGGGCTGATTCCGGAGTTGTTAGGGCGTTTTCCGATTGTGACTTATTTGGATGCTTTGACCAAAGAGACGATGGTGCGTATTATGAAGGAGCCGAAGAATTCTATTGTGAACCAATTTGTGGAGTTGTTCAAGATGGACGGGATAACGCTGACGTTTACCGATGAAGCCATTGAGAAGATTGTGGAAAAAACCATGGCGAAAGGTTTGGGCGCACGTGGCCTTCGGGGAACGACGGAAAAAGTTTTAGAGGATTATATGTTTAATATCGGGGAGGAGAGCGCGATTGTTTTGGATGCAGAAGCAATTGAATTGGAATAATTTGAGTATTTTCGATAATTAAGGATTAAAAAAGTTGGGGATTCAGAAAAAATGAATACCTTTGCAGGTGATATATTGTATTTGATTGATGTAATAAACAACACAAAATATAGTGGTAATGAAAAAAAATTTATTGGCTATTGGTTTACTAATGATGACACTTCCCGTGGGTGCTCAGTATGTAGCCTATATAGGTCCTGGTACCAGCATGGCGGTCAACAATGGGACATTGGTGTACAATGGGGGAGGCCTAAAGGCGGACGCTAATAGTACGGCGCTGAACATGGGGAATATGATGGTGATGAAGGATAATTCGGCGGCGGTTGCATCCAGAATTGATATAGACAATAGTGCGAATTTCCGTTTGGTTTTTGGGAGAAAATTCTATGAGGATACTACATTCCCTTCTTTGCAGAAAAACATTTACGGTCAACTTTATATCTCAGGAATTCCTCAGGCAAGCATTACCGGAAAAGTTGTGAAGGAATATATGGCAGATGTTAATCATAGTACAACGGGAGGAAGTCAGCAAATTGGTCTCCCTTTTTATGATTTTACACTGCAAGATTTAAATAATTCAGTAGGAGGATATCTTAATTTAACGAATGGTACCTTTACAAGAAATGGGAGATGGGCTCCTAATTCGGTTTTTAGATGGAATAATATAGCTTCTAGATTTGATCAGGTAGTAGGGGGGGATTCTAAGATGGGAAATCCTACGGATTATTTCATTGTTCCTGTGCAAAATTCATTGGCGTCTATGGTATGGACTCCAGATACAGATTTAAAAGAGTTTAAAGGTGTTCCAGTGGGAGATGCCGAGGCGAATACTAATGCTGTTTCTTTGCTCACTTCTACAGTGTCTTCTTTTGGAGTCAATGGAGCTTCGATAAATTATTACAGAGAAAGGTATAATTCCTATTTGAATGATGTCTTTGAAAGTGTGAAATGGAGTGCTAATTATGGCAAGAGAATGAGCCAATTTGCTAATCCATTTCTTACTAACCTAGACTTGTATCATTTGGCGAATTTGGGGTTAGCTATGACAGATGTTGAAGGTATATCTTACTTTAGTGGAGGAGGATTGAATTGGTCTTATGGCGTAGGAACGACCTATAATGATGCTGCTTCAACAATGGTTATTGTAAAGCAATCGGGAGGGATATGGCAAGTAGGAGCAGTGGAACAATCTCTGATGATAAAACCTTTGGGAGAAGTAGCAATAAAGTTTAGTTCGGATGTAAATCCTGTTGTAAACTTGGGCAATGGTAGGAAGTTTTCGAGCGTTGTGGATACTTCAAAATCTTCAATTAGTCCTACTGGAAGGGGGATTTCTTCGAATGCTTTACCTGCAAGTGCTATCGTTAAACAGGTGGGAGTCATTGCATTGGACGAGAATAATAAAGAGATAGGAAGAACTTACTATGCTGTTTCTCCATCTGCTGTTACCGGGTCTTCGGTAGCGGCTAGACTTCAAGCAAACTTTGATGGAGCGGCAATATATACGAAGGAAGAGACAAGTGAAGGAGAGGATGATTATACCGCCAATAAGCAGTTATATATCAACGAGGCTAATGAGGTAGACTACAAAGGAAAAAAAATAACGATGGTTATTGCTAATCCGAAGGTTAAATCTCTTAAGTTTTTTGTTTACGAAAGAGGACTTCTTGTAGATCAATTATCTTCAGGTGAAAGTTTCTATATTGGAAATGAAGAGGGGGGGCTCACCAAATTAGTAACTGGAGATGAACTCTCAGTAGGATATGCTACGTATAATTTATACTATGGGCAGCCTTCTTCAGGTACGTTGTCCGCATTATCGGGAACGACTTCGTTGTCTACTGTAGTTGCTAAGAAGAGTGAGGAATGGGTGGTGCGTTTCGCTCAAGGATGGACCAAAGCCGATGTGGAAGTTTATTCTGCTACGGGGCAATTGATTCATTCGGCTAAAAATGTGTCTACGGTGAATGATTATGTTCTGCCTTTGAACGATAAATCGGAAGGAATACTATTGGTTAAAGTTACCTCAGAGAAAGGGGAAACTGTTTTGAAGAAAATTCTTAAATAATTAAAAACATAATGATGAATAAAATAATCAATAAGCTGGTCTTAGGTGTTTTTGCGATTTCATTTGCTTTACTAAGTGCTCAGCAATCTGTTTCCTTGCCTCCTGAATTAAATGAAGAGGCTACTGGAGGACCTGGTACACCGGTGGAGACACCAATTGATATGTATGAAGGCGCTTTGTTAGTCATTGGCTTAGCTTTTATTTTCTATTTTGTTAGTCGGTATTACCGCAAGAGAGTAGCTTAATTTTATTATGAGATAACACATAACCCACCTTGGTGGGTTATTTTTAGTTTTACTATGAGACGGATTTTTTTTTCTTTATTGCTCTTTTTGGGGATTTCAATAGGAGCGCAATTTAAAATCGAGGTTGTTTCAGATCGTAATCTTGAAGGGAGCGAAGCTTTTTTTTATACGCTTAACGGTTCTAAGGATGTCTTGGTCGGAAAAGTTCTTCAGAAAAAAGGCCAATGGAAACTGGTTTATCCCAAGTCTTATACGGGAATGATGAAGATCTATTTTCCGGAATTTAACTATAATGTGAATTTAGTATCGGAAAATAAAGATGTGGCTATTCGATTGACTACCGAGGGCGATAAGATTACAGAAGTTATTTTTTCGGATGAGGTTAATGCTTTGATGGATGAGGTTCAGGGGCTTCAGATGCGGAAAAAAAATATTTTGCCGGTGCTTTCCCAAATCAAAGGGTATTATAAGCCTTCGGCTCCTTTTTATAAAAATCTTAATGAGGAGATAACGCGTTTGTCTTCTACTATGCCGGATGTTTCTGTTCATCCTTTCATCGGTTACTATACGGCAACGTATGGGCGTTTTCTTCTTCAGGCTTCAGAAGCAGGAGAATCTAATGAAGAGGTTCTTCGTTTTATATCGAACTCTGGAGATTATTTGGAAACCAGTGGGCTTATGAAACCTCTTTTATTGACTTATCTCAAAAATGCGGGAGGGGTATCGCCGGAGACAGCGGTGCAAAATTTACTTGATGAGGTGAATGTAGAAACGCCTAGAGGTCAGACGGTGCTTTCGGAATTGATTGATATTTTTGATGCTTATGGGATGACTGCTTTGAAAGAAAAATATTTGACGGAGGCCAAAAATCTCAAGTGTACGATTAACGAAAGGTTGGCGTCTACGCTTGAAACGAATAAAAGAACCGAAATAGGCGCAAAACTTCCGGACTATGTTTTCCGTTCGGCAACCAATACCAAAGCAAAGTCCATTGCTGCAGTGAAAGCGAAGAAAAAAGTCTTGGTGTTTTGGTCTTCCACTTGTTCGCATTGCGAAACGGAGCTGCCTAAATTTATCCCTTACTACGAGCAAATGAAACGTAATGGAGTGGAAATTATAGGATTGTCTTTTGACTCGGATAAGGCTTCTTATTTGGCTAAAGCGGAGAGTTATCCATGGATTAACGATTCGGAATTAAAAGGGTGGTATAGCTCTTATGGAGAGTTGTATAACATTCATGCAACGCCGAGTTATATTATTTTAAATGAAAATAATGTGATTTTGGATAAGCCGGAACATTTTGGTGAAGTAATTTCTTCGTTAGATTTAAAATAATTTTGTGGATTTGTAAAATATTTCTATATTTGCACCACTCTAAAGGCGAGGTAGCTCAGATGGTTAGAGCGCAGGATTCATAACCCTGAGGTCACGGGTTCAATTCCCGTCTTCGCTACAAACCACTCCTATTATAGGAGTGGTTTTTTATTTTCGATTCCGCAGAAAAAACCTTATCTTTAACCATGCAACAGAAACAAAATCATACGGCGGCGGAGCTCGATGAGCGGATTCAGGCTAAAATCGGTTGGTTGGAGAGGGTGGCTAATAGCGTTATGTTATGGGTGGGATCGGTATCTTCTTTAGTGGTTCATACGTTGCTTTTTATTGCGGCTTTTCTTTTACCGGTGTTCGGTTGGGTGCCTTTTGATACAATGCTTCTTACTTTGACCACGATTCTTTCTTTGGAAGCGATTTATTTGGCGATTTTCATTCAAATGTCGGTTAATAAGAGTAACGAGCACATCGAAGTCTTAAAAGAAGACGTGGAGGAGATTAACGAAAACATTGAAGATATTCAGGAGGATATTGAGGAAATTAACGAAGATATTCACGAAGAATTGGGGGAAGATGACGAACACTATAGTGAAAAGGCTCGTACCGTGATGCTGAAAAGCAAAGTGTCGAACAATAAAAATAACATTGATTCTTTAAAATCGAAGATGGATGAGATTGAGCGGTTGCTTAATAAAATCAGACAGGAAAATACGCCTTAGATATGGAGAATCATTCGGGCGATGGAGAAATAGATGAGTACGCCGAGGATGTCGTTGGAGGTGGTGATAAACGGGCCGGTAGCGATAGCGGGATCAATTTTATTTTTGTTAAGGATGATGGGGACTACCGTTCCGATGACGGCAGCGACCATGATAACGGCTAGCAGAGAGACCGAGATGGTTAAAGAAACCGTTAAATCATGATGGTTGATAAGGAGGTTGAACCCGAAAATAATAAGGGAGAGAATGAGGCCTGAAGCGGCGGATACGCTAACCTCCTTGATGAGGGTTCGGAAAGTGTCTTTTCCCAGGGTGTCGTTCGCCAATCCCTGAACGATGATGGCCGAGGCTTGGACACCGATGTTTCCTGCGGTAGCTGCAATTAGGGGGACGAAAAACATTAAAGCGGGAACGTTTTGGAGAGCGCTTTGATTGCCTTGCAAAACTCGAGAGCCGACAAGCCCTCCGACCATACCGATAAACAACCAAGGTAATCGGGCTTTGGTCATGTTGAAGATATTGTCGGTATGGTCGACATCGCTGGAAATCCCTGAAGCCAATTGGTAATCTTTTTCGCTTTCTTCTTTTACGAAATCCATCACGTCGTCCACGGTAATTCGTCCTACGAGTTTACCCAAAGAGTCGACAACGGGCACTTCAAAAAGGTCGTAACGTTGCATAAAACGGGCAACTTCTTCGGCTTCTTCGGAATCTTTAACGGAACGGAATTTGGGATTAAAAACCTCGGCTACTTTGGTCGAGGACGAAGTGGTCAGTAGTTTTTTCAGACTGAGTATGCCGAGGAGTTTTTCGCTGTCGTCCACCACGTAGATGGAGTAGACTTCTTCCATCTCTTCGGCTTGTTTTCTCATTTCTTTGACGGCGGAAATGATGGAAAGGTTTTGATTTACTTTTACCAATTCGGTGGCCATTAATCCTCCTGCGGTGTCTTCGTCATAGCGGAGGAGATCCACGATATTTTGGGCGTGTTCTTCGTCATCCAGATGCTGGATGATTTCGTCCTGCTGTTCTTCGGGGAGTTCGGCGATGATGTCGGCAGCGTCGTCGGAATCAATTTCGTTTATGATTTCATCGGCGATTTCTTTGGAAGAGAGGTGGCTTAGGAATTTTTTTCGGTCGTCTTCGTCGATTTCCAAAAGCATTTCGGCCGATTGTTCATTACCCATATGGTCGTAAAGGAATTTTTGTTCCTCTTCGTCCAGTTCTTCAAAAAGCACGGCAATATCTACCGCTTCCATCTCCGAGATAAGGATGGCGGTTTCACTTACGTTGCGCTGCTCAATGGCTTTTTTTAGCTGGGTCTGAAAGGTTCTGTTTTCTTCTGCCAAAATATTAGAATAGAGTAGTTATGATTTTTCGGAGAGAGCAAAAGTAAGGATTTAATATTAAACGAATGCCCGAAAGAAATAAAAAAATCCGCTTTTAACAAAGTTAAAAGCGGAAGGATAATCGAAATAAATATAGATTTTATTTTCCTGCGGGAGCCTGCTGAGAGGCAGGGGCCGTAGTTTGTTGCGCTGGGGCAGAAGACTGCTGCACCGGAGCTGGTTTTGTCGTAGAGGAAGGTTTAGCCGTTAGGACGACGCTTAGAACGATAAGTACAACAATGGTTGTTCCGAGCGTCCAAGTGGATTTTTCCATGAAATCGTTGGTTCGTTGCACGCCGAATTGAGCTGCCCCGGATCCTCCGAATGTTGAAGAAAGCCCTCCACCTTTGGGATTTTGAGCCATTACAACAATGATAAGAAGCAGACAGGCAATCATGATAAGTACCATGAAGAGGTAAAATATTGTACTCATGTGTTGTTCCGAATTTTAGTTCGCAAATATAGGTATTTTTTGGCGAATTACAAATTATTTTTAAGCTTGAACGAGAGCAGGATAGGCCTTTTGGGGGAGCGACTTTGGTGGTGAACTAGCGATTGGGAGATGCAGGATGAAATTTTTGAGATTTCTATTTTTTTGAATGAAGTTTTCAGGAGGGAATGCTGATTTAATTTTCCGATGCAAACATTCAATAGGGATTTAATGTTGGGATGAAGCTCACGATGCAACTTGGCGGGGGGCGCCAAAACCGTTATCTTTGTGCGATGGACTATCCGAGTAAAATTTTGGCTCATGCCGTTGAAGAAATCAGCGGGCTTCCCGGGATTGGGAAGAAATCGGCGCTTCGTTTGGCGCTTCACCTTCTGAAGCAGCCCGAAAGTCAGGCGATGGCTTTGGGGACGGCACTTCAGAGGTTGGTTAAAGAGATCAAGTATTGCAGAGAGTGTTATAATTTTTCGGATACGGAGATCTGTGAGATTTGTGCCAGTGAGAGGCGGCACTCGCAATTATTGTGTGTGGTGGAGGATGTACGGGATGTCATGGCGATTGAAAATACGGGAAAATACCAAGGCAAGTATTTGGTTTTGGGAGGGCGAATTTCTCCGATGGAAGGGGTAGGGCCCAATCAGCTTAATATCGGTGCTTTGGATAAAAAACTTTCTTCGGGAGAGGTTTCCGAAATTATTTTTGCGCTCAGTGCCACGATGGAGGGGGATACGACGGCGTACTATATTTACAAAAAGTACAAGGGGTATGAGGTTAAGTTTTCTTCGATTGCCCGAGGGATTGCGGTAGGGGACGAACTGGAATATGCTGATGAACTTTCGTTGGGGCGTTCCATCCAAAACCGGACTCCATACAGCGAAGCGGGATAGCGAAAGTTGAAAAATCATGGTTAAAATTTCCGTTATTCTTCCGGTGTACAATGCCGAATCTACTGTTCGGAAATCCCTTGAATCCATTGTTTGTCAATCTGTTGAAGGGGTGGAGTTTGAAGTTGTTGTGGTTAATGATGGCTCTACGGATGATAGTGAGAGAGAGGTTTTGGCATTTAAAAAGGAGCATCCTGAAATTCCCTTTCGGTATATTGTGCAGGAAAACCGAGGGGTTTCTTCTGCTCGTAATGCGGGGATGCGCGAGGCAACGGGGGATTTTTTTGCTTTATTGGATGCCGATGATGTTTGGCTTGAACAAAAAACGGCTATTCAGCTGGAGTATCTCACGGATGCAGCGATGGCGTTGGATTTTTTGGCGGGGAAACGAACGGGGCAAAAGATTCGGTTTCCTTATACGGTTAAAGGAAAGCTGGCCAAAATAACCTTCAGGAAAATTCTTTTGAGAAATGAGGCTATGCCTTCGACGGTTATTTTTCGCAGGAAGGTTTTGGAGAGCACGGGATTTTTCAAGGAAGGGCAGTGTTACGCGGAAGATGTCAATTATTGGTTGAAAATTTCTCTGAATCATGCCATGGCTTTGTTGGATGAGGAGGTGGTTTTTGCGGGAGGAGGCAAACGGACGTTTGGGGAGTCGGGGCTTTCGGCCAATTTGGAGGCAATGGAATCTGGTTTTCAGCAGAATCTTGACGAGATGCATCGGATGGGAAGGCTTGGTTTTTGGGAGGTTAAGGGGTATAAGGTTTACCAAAGGGGGAAGTATTGGTTTTTGAGAGTTCGGGTTTTTCTCGCTCGGGTGAAGAGGTATTTTGTTTAGCCTTCTTTTTTATTTTTTTTAAAATAATTGTTTGAGGACTTCGAGGGAATTCGGCGATCGGAAATTACCGAAATGGTAGTGGTAATAGATTAAGAGGCTGTCTAGGAAAAAAGCTCTTTCTTTAGACGGGATTATGGTTGCATAGGGCTCTTTGGCAAGGCTTAGGGTCTGCCAGAGTTCAGAAACCGATTGGTTAAAAACCGAATGCGCTTGGGTTGGGATAAATTGGGCGGTTTCGGGATCTAAAAAAGGGTTGGTGCTGTATAAGGGTTGGAGGCCTTGGATTTGCAACAGACGGTGGAGAAACACCAGATGGCAGGCGTAATTTTTGTTTTGAAACTGAGATTGGAGGGCTCGGATTTCTTCGTAGAGTTCTGGGTTGCTGTTTTCGTGGCGGAGGATTTGGTTGAGGAAATCCGATACAAAAAAAACAATGGCTCCCAGTTTGAAATCGGTATTCCAATCTTGGAACGCGTTGGGGGCTAACTCGATGTTGTGAATGCTTTTTAATGCTGAATTTGATGAATTTCGCACTAAAAACTCGATTTCCCTCAGGGGTTGGATAAAGGCTTTTTTTCGGTTTTTCGGAGCAAAAATCCCTTTGATGAAATAACTGTTGTAGCCGTTTTTTAAGGTAAAGCAATGCAGTACAGCGTTATGATCGCCGTGTTTGGTGTAGGCTAGCAGCCATCCTCTTTCTTGTTCCATATCAATTGACTACGGCAATTTTGGCGGTGGCTTTATCGGTGCCGTCGGCGTTGGTCATCAAGACGAAATAGATGCCGGAAGCGACTCTTTTTCCGTTGTTGGTTAAGTCCCAATCGTAGTATCCTCCCCGTGCAACGGCCTGATGAACCAAATGGCCGGCCGCGTCGGTAATGCGGATATTGGTACGTTCGGCAAGGCCTCTGATGCGGACGCTGCCTTTGTGATTGGCGTAGACCACAGGGTTTGGATAGACGAGAATCTCCCCGAAATTTTCGCTAACGTTGGCGACGTCGCCTTGGTAGGTTACGATGCCGTCAATGGTGGCAAAAAATATTTTACCGCTTTTGGGATCTATTTTAATGTCGGTTACGTTGTTGTTGGGCAGGGGAGAGTTTTCTCGGGTAAAATGCTGGATGGTTTTTTGGCCGTTAGCACTCAGGTAAAATACGCCTCCTCCTTCTACGGAAACCCATTTTTGATTTCCGGAATCCACTGCGATTTGGAGAATGGCCGAGTCTCTGAATAATTCTTCTCCGATGCCGTTTTGTTCAATGATTATGGGTTCGGCGGAGGCATTTTGATAATTGGAAGAGAGATTGCTTATTACTCTTAGTCCTAGGTCGGTGCCGATCCAGGCGGTTCCGTTTTGATCCATGGCGACACTCAGTGAACCTTGGCTTCCGGAGGGGAGGCCTGATTCGGAATTTAGGAGGATTTTTAAATCATCGGCGGTATTTAGAGGGGTGTTGTTTAGATGGATGATACCGAAGCTATTGGCTCTTGGGAGAGGGATAAGAAGCAAGCCGTTATGGAATACAGGTTTTAAGGCGCCGAAGCCTCGTGTTCCTTGCAGGAGGCTGTAGTCGAAACGGTCGGTGCTCCGATTGTAGGAGGCGTAGGCACTCAGCCAGTCGTTCGTGTTTACGAAAGAGGTGGCGAAAAGATTGTTTTTGTCGTCAAAGACCAGTCCGGTGGGGCGGCTTAGGTAGTCGGGTTGCCCACTGTGGTAAAATTTGACGGGTTCAAAATCTTTAGCGTTACGGTCGTAGCGCATTTTGTAAATTCCCTGAGTCGGCGTGTTGCTCATGTTGGTGAAGAAAACCTCGTTGTCATCTGTGGGATTAGCGATGACATCCATCACGTTGAAGCGTTCCGAATTGTTATTCAAAAAGAACGAAGGGTAGACCCACTGGCTGCCGTCATAGAAAAGGAAACCGAGATTGGGGTAAGCGGCAACCGAGGGAGGTTCATTATAGCGCTTTTCGAAGACGCCTGTGGAGACCCATAGTTTACCGTTATTTAAGTGCATTTTGTAGGCTCGATTGCTGTAAGGGCCGTCGGGAAGAATATAATTTCCATCAGGTGCGATGATGCCGCGTGAAGCGGTAGCGGCGTAGAGTTTTCCTTTGAAAATCCAAGCGGCGTTTAATTCTTCTTTCGAGCTCAGGGAGCGGTTTGGTAAACCAGAAAGACGGAAGGTTTTGACTTCTTTGGAGGAAGTGGCTATGATTTCTTCAGGCGAGAGGGTAAGATTTTTTAGGTTGGAAAAAGTTTCTTGCAGTCGGTTGAAAGGGGTGTTTTCGCCGTAGTAAACTTCCGTGGGGTTTCCAAAAGCCAGTTGGTTGCCGTTGCTGGCGATGAATTGAAAATTTCCCGAAGCAGTGGTTTGCCACGACGAGAATACGGAGAAAGCGACGTTGATGGCGTGGCTTTTGAGGCCTGTTGCGGTCGCTGAATACACGGTGCCTTGGTGGATGACGGAAGCCTTGGCAGCTTCATAAACCCCGTTGTTTAGGAAGAAGCAAGTGTCTTCAAATTCTTTACGGGTCAAATTGAATAGGGAAACGCCATAATCGGCCGAAATAACGGCCTTATCGCCCGTGATAGCGATATGGTTGATTTTTTTTGAACCGTTAAAACCTGAGGCCATAGGGATGTCTATCACATAGGTAATGCCGTCTTCTTTAATGACGTCCATGGTTCCGTTGGTGTAGCCTATTAATCCTATTTTCAGTGTTTCGTTGTAATCAAAAGCGGAAATTTTCACTTCGTGGAGACCGTTGGCTTTGGAGAGTTTGGTGATTTCTCCGCTGGCGGGGGTGAAGTAGAACAGTCCGTTTTCGGTGGCGGCCACGATTCTTTGGCCGTCCGGGCGTATGAGCAGGACGTTTTGATACGAAAACAAGTCGCTCCACCGGCTGGAACTGATGGATTGGGCTTTGCCGAGGAAAGCGGATAGAATCATCAGTATAAGCCATGAAATCGAGCGTTGCCAAGGGTTTAGGTTTATCCCAAAACCGAATCTAAAGCAGCGTTGATGGGTTGGTTGTTCCATGCGGTATTTTTGAGGTTTTTGCTTCGATCGAAAAAGAAATCTATGCGGCCGAGCAGAAGACCGGCAAAGCCCACTTGGTTTACTAAGACCTGTTTTCCAGCCCGGTTTTCGTAGGCTTGAGGTTCGGGGAGGAAGGTGTGGGTGTGTCCGCCGAGAATAAGATCGATGTTTTCGGTTTTGGAAGCCAAACGCACGTCGGATATTTTTTGGTCGTTATCGCGGTACTGGTAGCCCAGATGAGAAAGGCAAATGACCAAATCGCATTTTTTCTCTTTTTTTAGAAGTTCGGCGTAATGGTTTGCGGTTTCCACGGGGTCCAAATATTTGGTTTCGAGGAATTGTTTTTTACCTACCAATCCGTCCAGCTCGATTCCAAGACCGAATATTCCGACTTTAATGGGGCCTTTTTTGAAGATTTTGTAGGGCTGGGTTCTTCCTTCCACGATGGTGTTCGTAAAATCGTAGTTGGACGTGATGAAGGGGAATTTGGCGTGGGGAAGAACTTTTATAAAGCCTTCCAAGCCGTTGTCGAAATCGTGATTTCCCATTGTGGCGGCGTCGTAGCCCATCATGGACATGAGTTTGAATTCAAGTTCGCCTCCGAAAAGATTGAAATAAGGGGTTCCTTGGAAAATATCTCCGGAATCCAAAAGTAAAACATTTTGTTCTTCTTTCCTTATTTGGGCAATGAGGTGGGCTCTTCGTGCAAATCCTCCTTTGTTGGCGTTGCGGCCTCCGGTTTCGTCGAAGGGCTCGATACGGCTGTGCTGGTCGTTGGTGTGCAGTATGGTGAGTTTGTACGCGGGTTCTTGATTCAGGATTCCGTTGGTGGAACCGAATAGAAAGTTAGGGGAGGCAGCCAATGCTAAAGAGCCTGCTCCTGCTGTTTTTATGAATTGCTTTCTGTTCATTATTCTTGGGCTTTGTCTTTGAAGATGAGTCGGATGTCTTTTGGTGTTTTGACTTCGGGGTTTTCCTTGAATTTTTCGATGAAGAGATCTCGTAGTTTTATTCCGGTGTTAATCATTTCGCCCCGGCTGAAAAACCGCATATTATCCCCTCCGAAAGCCAAATAGTCGGACGTGGCGATGTAATAGGTTTGGTTGGGATTTATGGGGGCGCCGTTGATTAGGGCTTGGGTTATTTTTTTGTTTTCGGTTTCAATGAGAAAGCCCGATACCGGATTGTTTTTTTGGGTTTCCAAATAGTATTGAAAAAGGCCTTCGAGGTCTTTGCCTGACATTTTCATGATGACGACTTCATTTTCGAAAGGCATGACTTCATATACATGTTTCAATAAAATGTCGCCTTGGCCGATGCTGGTGCGTATTCCTCCGATGTTGATGACGGAAGCATCGGTGATAGGGAGTCCGTTTTTAGCGGCCCATTGCCTTGCTCCCTGAAGCGTGTAGTCGGCCAAAAGGTTTCCCAAATTGCTGTTGTCTCCCTGTTTGGTGAGTTCCACTTCGGTATGGGAAATTTTGGCATTCATTTGGTTTTCCAATGCTTTTTTGTAAGGAATGATGGTTTGTTCAACGGTTTTATCCGAAGCGTTTTCCGAAGCAATGGCGATGTTTTTCTGGGGCTGAACCGACGATAGAACGATCGGGGAGTGGCAGGACCAGAGAATCGAAGCCGAAAGCAAGGAAATCCAAAGTTTATTTTTCATGATGATGCGATGTTACTTTGCAAAGATAAATATATGCTTTGTATTTTCTATGCGGTTCAAGCGTAATTCTTTGAACAAAATTTTATAACTTTGGTTTTTAATTAATGCAGTATAATGAGTAGACTAAAAGGAGTGGGCGTGGCATTGGTAACGCCTTTTAACGAAGATTTGTCGGTTGATTTTGAAGCTTTGACAAATCTGGTAAACTATAATATAGAAAACGGGATTGGGTATTTGGTGGTCTTGGGGACGACGGCGGAAGCTGCTACGCTTTCTCAGGAAGAAAAGGCCTTAGTGATTGAGCACGTGGTTAAGGTGAATGCCGGGCGTGTGCCGTTGGTCTTAGGTATAGGAGGTAATAATACGCAAGAAGTTAAAAAGCAGATCGAAGCAGCGGATCTCTCGGCTTTTGACGCGGTGCTTTCGGTTTCGCCGTATTACAATAAGCCGAATCAGGAAGGGCTTTATCAGCATTATAAGGCGCTGGCTTCTACGGGAAAACCGATTATCATTTACAATGTTCCGGGAAGGACGGGGCAGAATATCGAGGCTTCCACGACCCTTCGTTTGGCGGAAGAGTTTCCTAATCTTTTCATGATTAAGGAGGCGGCCCCCAATATCCTGCAGTATTTTGATATACTGAGAAAGAAACCTTCTGGTTTTTCTTTGGTGTCTGGGGATGACGAATTTACTTTGCCGGTAACTTTGGCTGGCGGTGACGGGGTGATTTCCGTGATAGGACAGGCGTATCCCAAGGAGTTCTCTACCATGGTTCGCTTGGCTTTTGAGGGGAAAGTGAAGGAGGCTTATGCTATTCATAACCGTTTGGTGGATATTACGCGTTTGATTTTTGCCGAAGGGAATCCTTGTGGGATTAAAACCGTTTTGGCCGAGAAGGGGATTCTTAAAAATCATCTTCGTTTGCCGTTGGTTCCGGCTTCGGAAGGGTTGCAGCAGAGGATACGGGAAGCCATGGCGCTTTTGCAATAAGATTTAAAAATAGAGCAGGTTTTTTTAAGCCTGCTTTTTTAGGGTTTTGTTTTTATGAAAATTGATTTTATCGACGCTTCTTTGTCGGATATTCCTCGGATTCGGGCTATTGCGAAGCGGTCTTGGGAAGCGGCTTATAGGGAGGTTCTTTCTCCGGAACAAATTGCTTATATGCTGAAGATGATGTATTCGGATGAACAGTTGGAGCGTCACTTTGCTGCGTCTAAATATCGTTACGTATTGTTTCGGAATGGAGGGGAGGAAATGGGGTTTATGGGGTTTGAACACGATTATGAGCCGGAAACAACAAAGCTTCATCGTCTTTATCTTTTGCCTGAATCCCAGGGGCAAGGGGTAGGGAAAGCGGGACTGGGTTTTCTCAAGAAGCAAGTGGCACGGTATGGTAATCGAAAGATTATTCTTAATGTGAATAAAAAAAATAAGGCTTTGTCTTTTTATCGTTCTCAGGGGTTCGAGGTTTATGGTGAAGGGATTTTTGATATTGGGGGAGGTTTCGTGATGGATGACTACCTTATGGCGTATGATTATCGAGATCTTTCGTTTTTTTCTTGAATTTGTTTTTTTAGGGTTTGATTGATAGAGAAATTTTTAACGTTTTTTTAATATGAGGGTGTTTTTTTTAGGCGTAGAAAAATATGGTGATTTATTTTTAAAATTAGAGTTGGTTTTGGTAAAGTAATTGTATCTTTACTTTCTGAAACAAAAAACCGATGAATGAAAATTAATCTGAAATTTGATTTTAATGCCATTTGCCGCAAAGTACTTGAAGAACAGCTGGCTGCAATGGGAGTTAATCATAGAGTGTTGGCTTTTGGAGAGGTCGAACTCTTGGAAAAATTGCCTAAAGAGAGTTATTCGGAGCTGAAAGAACGTTTGCAGGCCTATGGTATCGACATTATTGAGGATCAAAAAACAGCTTTGGTTCAGAAAATTAAAGACGTGATCGCCAAAATGGTATTTTCGGAGGAAAGTATCCAGGTGAAGGCTTCGGTGTATTTGGCGGAACAGTTGGGGCATAGTTACGGGTATATTTCTAACGTTTTTTCCCAGGTAACTTATACGTCTATCGAAAATTATATCATTTTACAAAAAATTGAATACGCTAAGCAGTTGTTAATCATCGAAAATCTTTCGTTGACGGATATTGCCCATCGGCTGAGTTATTCCAGTGTGGCTCATCTCAGTACTCAGTTTAAAAATACGACGGGTATGACGCCTTCTCAGTTTCAGAAGATTATAGCCAAACGTAGGGTTCAAGCCATTAAAAATTAAATTTATGACAAAAGAATACACTTATATTATATTGGCGGATGATGATGAGGATGACCGTTTGTTTTTTACCGACGCTTTCGAGGAATTGAAAATTCATACCAAAATCCATACTTTTAAAGACGGGGAAGAGTTGATGACTTATTTGAACGACCCGGAATCCATGTTGCCGGAGATTCTTTTTTTGGATCTTAATATGCCTAAAAAGAACGGGATGGAATGCTTGGAAGAGATTCGATCGTCCGATCGATTTCGGGAAATGGCCGTTGCGATTTACTCTACTTCTTCCTCGGAGGAGCATATAGAGGAAACCTTTGTGAAGGGGGCTAATGTTTACATCCGCAAACCCAGCGACTTTGAGGATTTGAAGAAAGTACTTTCGGAAGTGGTTACCAGGAGTTGGCAGTATCAGACTTCGGGGATGAACAAGGATAATTTTTTGCTTCGGTTATAAGGGATAAGTCATAGGCGATGAAATATTTACCGGACCGTTCGACATTTTATCTGACGTTGATTTATGTGGTTGCTACGGCGCTCATATTTTTTCTTATGGGATTGACGTACAAGCATTTGGATCGTTTGAGCAATCACAACGACCGGGTGTACCATTCTTTTGATGTTTCTTTGGCTTTGGAAGGGCTTTATTCTGAAATTAAAAATATGGAAACCAGCCGGAGGGACTACATTGTAACGGGAGACCGAAGGGTGATAAAAGACCTGAAAACTTCGGAAGAAAAGGTTCGGGAAAGTTTGGGCCTTGTTGTTTTTTTGGTTCGGGATAATGCCGAGCAGTCGGCGTCGGCGGCTCGTTTGGGTAAACTTGTGGAGGAAAAACTCGAGTTGGTAAACACCTATATTGACGGCTCGGTCGATTATGCGGCGGATAAAGAGGCGACCATGCGATCGCTGATTTCGGGAGGCGATATTATGAAGTCCATTTCTTCAGAAATTGACGTCATGTTGGCCAAGGAAAAACGTTTGCTGGAGGAACGGAAGTCGAGATTTCTTTTTACACAGAAAGATACGCCCATTTATCTTTATGTGATTTCTCTTTTTTCATTGGGGCTTTTGTCGTTTGCTTTTTTTCAGACCAATAGGGATTTCCGTAGACAGCGGAAAGCGTCCCGAGCTTTGAAGTTGGCATTGGAAACGTCTAACCTTGCCCAAGAGGTCGGCGAATATGGCATTTGGACTTACGATTTGGAAGGTAAATCGTATGCTTTTTCGGAAAATCTTTACCGTTTGTTGGGGGTGAGTTCTCGCGATTCGGCTGCTTCATACGGGTATTTTTCGGAATTTGTCCATCCGGAGGATCGCACTCGGATTCATGAAAAGTTTCAAGAAATCCTAAGTTTGAAAAATGTTCCGCCTTTTAAATGCCGGATTATCCGAAAAGACGGTGTTTTGAGGCATTTTCAAGTGGTGGGATGTCGGGTGACTTTGCAGTCGGGAGAGCCTATCATCTTGGGGATAACCACGGACATTACCGAAGAAGTCGAAAAGGAATTAAAATTGGAAGGCGTGAACTGGCTTTTGAAGGAACGCAACGACAACCTCAGTATAGCCAGTGAAACCTATGACGAAGCCGAAAAAATAGGACAATTCGGTACCTGGCAGTGGTTTGTGGAGGACGATGCGTTTGCTTTTTCCGATAATTTGATTCGGCTTTACGGTTTGGAACCTCAGAACTTCCAGCATGATCTTGCCACTTTTCTGCCTTACGTTTATCCGGAAGATAAGGCTTTTGTGGACGAAAAAATCAAGCAGATGTATGCGGAGGAGGACATTGAACCTTTCACCCATCGTATCCTCCGTCGGGATGGAGAATTGAGGTATATTTCCATTAACAGCAAAAGAATTGACGGCAGAGAAAAAGGGCGGTATCTGCTCGTGATTGCTCGGGATGTTACCGCCGAATTTTTAGCCAAGGAAAATATCGAACAGAAGAATGCTATTCTGGAAGCGAATAACGAGGAATTGAAGGCTTTTAACTATGTTACCAGTCACGACCTTCAGGAGCCTTTGCGAAAAATAGAGACGTTTATTTCCCGATTGAAAGCCAAAGAATACGATAAATTATCGGAAACGGGGCAGCAATATATGGACCGTACGGCTGTTGCGGCGGGGAATATGCGGACGTTGATTGACGATTTGCTTCAGTTTTCTCGAACAACGCGTGCCGAACAGGTTTTTGAAACGAGTGATCTTAATGTTTTATTCTCTAATGCGACGGAAGAGTTGGCGCAGACGATTGAGGATAAAAAAGCAACGATTTCTTCGGATGAAATGCCGGTATTGGAGGTGGTTCCTTTTCAGATTCAGCAGCTTTTCATCAATTTACTTAGCAATTCGCTTAAATACGCCAAAGCGGAGACTCCACCTTGCATTGAGGTAAGGGTGGAAAAAGTGGATGCCTCGGAGGAGGAGCACCTCGCAAGCAAACCCCAATCTTGTTATTACAAGATGACGTTTCGGGACAACGGCATTGGCTTCGAGCAGAAATATGCCGACCGTATTTTTGCTTTGTTCAACCGCCTGCACGGAAAGCAAGAATATAAGGGGACGGGAATCGGTCTTGCAATTTGCAAGAAAATTGTGGATAATCACAACGGTTATATTTTTGCGGAGGGGTATCCGCAGGAAGGAGCGGTTTTTACGGTTTACCTTCCGGCTTAGAGTGGCTTTTTTTCGAATATGGTAATCGTGTAAAACAAAACCGGAAACTAATAATACACCAAAGGCGGTCAGTCTGTTATTTTGTAAGCAGCAGTTAAATAAAGGTGGAGATGACTAACTTACGGTATTGGTTTTCAGGATTTTTTTTGGCATTTTGGTTGGTGGCCTATATGATTCTTGATGCCGGTCAGTGGACGCATTTTTCTTTTTTGTTGGCTGTTGTTTTTTTCATGTGGGGCTTTGTGGCGGATTACCGTAAAAGCCGTAAATAGTTGATTAATTCATCGAAAAATGAGTAGTATTTTGGGACGGCGTTGGCTTTTTGTATTGTTTTTGGTTTTGGGGTTTCCGCTTAGGGCTTGGGCGGAGCATAGGGAAGGGCCTATCGGGTGCCGGCATGAGGTAGCAGCATCGTCGTCGCACTGGTTGTCTCAGCCTTTGGTTTGGGTGATTGGGGGACTTGTATTTATTCTTATCGGTCTACTTGTGGCAAGAAGTATGGATGGCGATGGCTATGAGAGATAGGTCGCTCTTTATTTAGGTCGGGTTTTCAAGGTAGAGAGGTAAAGTGGCAAATTTTCGGCAATAAAACTTTTTGGCTTTAGGCGGTCAAGCTATTAAGTGATCGAACTGATGATACCCTATTGAGATTCAACGGAGGATATCTTTCAACGAGAAATTTCGCATTATTGGAGTTACTGATGCCGATAAAGGCTTTGTTTTACGTTTTAATTTTCAGTGTTATTGATTTGATTTTTAGTTCATTGCTTTTAATGTCATCAATGGTGTAGGGGTATTTTTTCTTTAGAGATTCTATATTGATTTTGTTTTTTGTTGTAATTTCAAGGCTTGCAGGAAAGATGTTTTCTTCAAACAGTTCTGAATATTCTACACCGAGTAGATTTTTCGCTTCTTTGGAGGCCTCTTCCTTTGAGGTATAGGTTATTTTTTCAGGTTTAAATTGTAGTTCTAAGAATTTTTTTAAGTCATTTACTTCTTTTGTTTGGATGGAATCCTTGAGGTAGATTGTGTAGTTTTGGTGCTCCGGTTTAGGAAAGTTAATTTTGATAAAATAGGCAGAATTTTTTTTAAGGTTGAGGTTTTCTATCTCCAAATTGGATTTTAAATCTGCCAAACTGGTTTTTTCTTGGTGTAAAGGGGGATTATTTTTAAGTTCGTTTTTCTTTTCTGCCTCTTTTTCAATTTTTACTACCGATAGCTCCAGACTGTCTTGTGGGGTTAAAAGAACATCCGAATTTTCAAAGAGTATTTTTTGAAAATAATTTTTCTTTATTTCATTCCAATCGGCATTCTGAGCGTGCAAAAAGGCCGATAGAAACAAGGTTAAAAAGATTTTTAGGCGTTGTTTCATGGCATTGTGGTTTACTAAGATAAACTTATGTAAAAAAGATAGAATGGTAAAGTGGAAATGGTCAAAAGTTTTTTTTGTTATGGGGATGGCAGGGTTTGTTTCTTTTTTATTTCTTTAGATAACGGCGTTTAGCGTTTACGAAATTTTACTCCATTTGTTTTTACCGCGGTATTTTTGGGTGTAGAATGTCCGCATGGAAGCGTGTACGGGATGATTTAGAGCAGGGTCGTTGGCTAACAGTTTTTCCACGGCATTTTTGGTTATTTTTATGATTTTGCCGTCTTGGGCGAGATCCAACCTTTTAAAATCGACAACGCCGCTTTGCTGGGTTCCTAAGATGTCGCCTGGACCTCGAAGTTGCATATCGACTTCGGAGATTTTGAAGCCGTCGTTGGTTTCACACATGGTGCGGAGGCGTTTTCGGCTTTCGTTGGATAGTTTATCGGCACTCATTAGGATGCAGAAACTTTGTTCTGCTCCGCGTCCGACTCTCCCTCGGAGTTGATGAAGCTGCGAGAGTCCGAATCTTTCGGCACTTTCAATGACCATGACGGAGGCATTGGGGACGTTTACTCCGACTTCGATTACGGTGGTGGCCACCATGATTTGGGCTTGCCCTGAGGCGAAATAATCCATGGCGGCTTCTTTATCGGCTGGTGGCATTTTACCGTGCAGCATGGCGACGTTGTAGCCGTCGAAATGATGGGTGATGTGGTCGAATCCTTCCATGAGGTTTTTGTAGTCCAGCGATTCGCTTTCTTCTATCAGGGGGTAGACGAAATAAATTTGGCGCCCTTTTTTTAGTTCGTCTTTGCAGAATTGGTATACGGTGTTTCGGTCTTTTTCCTTCCGATGGGCGGTGATGATAGGTTTTCTTCCGACTGGTAATTCGTCAATCACGGACACGTCCAAATCGGAATAAAAGCTCATGGCTAACGTTCTGGGGATGGGAGTGGCGGTCATGATGAGGATGTGTGGCGGGATTTTGTTTTTGGCCCATAGTTTGGCTCTTTGGGCTACACCGAAGCGGTGCTGCTCGTCAATGATGGCCAGTCCGAGGTTTTTGAATTGTACGGTGTCTTCCAAGAGGGCGTGGGTGCCGACCAAGAGGGAGAGTTCTCCGCTGAGGAGCTCTTGGTGAATCATCTTTCGTTCGGCGGTTTTGGTGGATCCGGTTAGCAGGCGGACGGAAAGCCCCGTGTCTTTTAAAAGCTCGGTGATGCTGTTGAAGTGTTGCTGGGCCAAGATTTCGGTGGGAGCCATCAGACAGCTTTGGAAGTGGTTGTCCAAGGCTAAGAGCATGGAGAGTAGGGCGACCATGGTTTTTCCTGAGCCGACGTCCCCTTGCAAAAGGCGGTTCATTTGTATGGGGCGCTTCATGTCGGTGCGGATTTCTTTTAAAACCCTTTTTTGGGCATTGGTGAGGTTAAAGGGGAGATGGTTTTTATAGAAGTCGTTGAAATAATCGCCTACGGTAGGGAAGGGGTTACCGATGGCGTGGGATTGGTGGTGCTGTTTTTTTAGGGCGTAGCCTAATTGAAAAAAGAAGGCTTCCTCGAATTTTAGTCTTTGGTCGGCGTGGGTGTAGTGGCGGAGGTCTTTTGGAAAATGAATGTTGAAATAGGCTTGTTGCCGGGTCATCAACTTTAGCGATTGGATCAAGTATTCGGGGAGGTTTTCTTCCAAAAGTTTTGGGATTTCACTACAGAGGTTTCTTAGTAGGTTTTGAAAGAATTTTTGGCCGAGCCCTCGCTTGGTTAGTTTTTCGGAGCTGGGGTAGATGGGCTTTAGTCGGGATTCGATTTCTTTTTTTTCTTCCACTTCGATTTCGGGGTGCGGCATGGAAAACTGTTGATTGAAGCGGTTGATTTTCCCGAAAATGTAAACTTCTTTTTGCAGTGGAAGTTGTTCTTTCATCCAATTGGAATACTGAAACCAAACCAACTCCATCAGACCGGTGCCGTCATGGAATTTGGCGGAAAGTCTTTTGCCTTTTCCGCTTCCGATTTCTTTCAGGTCGGAGATGATGCCTTTGAGTTGGACTTCTAAATTTTCGTCTTCTTTTAGTTGGTTGATTTTATAGACTTTAGATTTGTCCAAATAGCGTAAGGGGTAGAAGTTTAATAAGTCTTCTACGGTGGCGATTTCCAAGACTTTTTTCAGGAGTTTTGCCCGTTCCGGGCCGACGCCTTTAAGGTATTCTATGGGGGTGTCTAAGGTCAAAATCGAAAATTTGTTGAAAGGAAACCCGAAATTTCGGAAAAAAAACGAAAACCCAAAAATTTTTTGACTGCTTTTGGGGAGGTTTGGGAGTCAGAGGGTTTTTAATCTTTGATTTTCGATTTGAATTTCTTCTGATAACTTTCCCATTGTTCGCGGGTTTGGATTTTTTTGTAAAGGTCTTTGGCGAAAAAGGGAATATAGGGTTCCAGTTCTTTGGCGGTTAAGGCGCCTTGGAGGAGGGTTATGGGCATGCTTTGCTCGTCTAAGAAGACAATGCTGGGAACGGCGTTAACATTAAGGAAACGAGTAAAATCGTGCATGCCTTTGGTTCCTTTTTTATTTTTTTCGCTATTGCCAAAGGATTTTCCGAAAAGTTGGAAGGTTTTATCGCCGTGGGCATCGAATTTTACGGCGTAGTAATGTTCGTTGAGGTATTCGGCGATAACGGGGTGGTTATAGGTGTACAGCTCCATGGTTTTGCAAGGGGCACAGCGTTCGGAATAAAAATCGATGAGAATTTTTTTCGGCTCTTGTTCTTGAGCCTTCAGGGCTTGTTCAATGCTCATCCATTTCACCTGGGCAAAACAGAAAATAGTAAACGATAAGGCAAACAAGGCGGATATCCTTTTTATCATAGCGGAACGTTCGTTTTGTGGATTATTTTACATCCGGCATTAATTTTTTTATTAGAGGAGCTATCAAAATTAATACCACTCCGCAAACGATGGCGTAAACCGCGAATTGGTGGTAGCCTTCGGTGTAGAGGGTTATTTTCTCTAACGGGGTATTTTCGCTGCTTGGAGAGATGCTGGCACCGAAAAGGCCGGCAACGTATTGCCCATAGGCAGAGGCCAAAAACCACATCCCCATCATAAAGCCTTGCAGACGATAGGGGGCGAGTTTGGTCATTAGCGACAGTCCGATTGGGGAGAGAAAAAGTTCGGCGAAAGTAACGATTAAATACCCTAAAGCGAAGAGGTTGAGCGATCCCACTCCTTCAGCATTTGCAGAAAACCGTATGGAGTAGAAGGTATAAAAGGCGAGGCCTAGAAGGAGAAATCCGATTCCGAATTTCACCACCGAATTGGGGTCGAGTTTTCTTTTGGCCAGTTGGATGAAGAAAATACCGGCAACAGGAGCAAAGAGAATCACAAATAGGGCATTCAGGGAGTTGTTTACAGCATTGGGATCCACAGTCAGCCCGAAAAGATTGGGATGGAGGTGTTCGGCGGCAAAGAGGCTCAGAGAGCCGCCGGCTTGTTCGAAAATCGCCCAAAAAACCACAGAAAAGAGGATGAATAAAAGGGCGGCGGTGAGTTTTTTATTTTCGAGGGCGGTGTTTTTCCGCATTTCGAAAAAGAGGTAAAGCAGACTGAAAGGGCCGATGACGGCCATGAACCAATCGGTGTATTGGGTGTTAGACACCATGATGCGGATGAGAGGAATGGCGGCTAACGCTCCGATATATACGGCGTATGTCTTTAGTTTGTTTTTGGGAGTGGCTTCCAAAGGAAAACGGCCGATAGGCCCCAATTTCTTTCGGGTAAAACTGAAATTAATCAGGCTGATGATCATTACAATGGCGGCTATGCCAAAAGCAACATTCCATCTCAGGGGTTCGGGAACCCAATCTTGAAAAAGGGTTCCTTTTCCGATGGCGATGACGAATCCACCGAGGAATGCACCGATATTAATCCCCGAATAGAAAAGGAGAAATCCAGCGTCGCGCCGTGCGTCGTCGTTTTTATAGAGTTGGCCTACCATGGAGGAAATGTTTGGTTTGAAGAAACCCGTTCCTACGATGTTGAATCCGATTCCCCAAAAAAACAGTTCATGGGGATTGACGGCCAGAAGAATACTTCCGATAATCATAAGCAATCCGCCCCAAAACAGCGAACGTTGAAACCCCAATATCTTGTCGGCAAATAGACCGCCAATGAAGGTGAAAGCGTACACGAAAGCTTGGGTTGCTCCGTACTGGAGCTGAGCGGTTTCCTTATCCATGAAAAGGTGGTAGACCATGAAATAGGTTAGCATTCCGCGCATGGCGTAGAAGCAGAACCTTTCCCACATTTCCGAAAAAAAGAGTCCCCAAAGGGCCTTAGGGTAAGTGCCTTTAAAATTCTGAATTTGTTGAAGGGTAGGTTGTTCCATCGGAATCGAATTTTGATGTTGCGAAGGTATGAAATAAGTTTTTCGGAAAATTCATCGAGAGTAAAATTTCGCTAAGAGCGAAAAGAAAAAAGACCAAAATCAATCCGTTGGGAAATCTTTTGGTCTTTAGTTTTTTAGGTCTATTTATTAATTGCATTGAAACCAAACCGAAAACAAGTCCGGGAATAATCCTAAAGCCACGAGAGCAAGAAGGAGGACAACGGAAACAATGTTATAGGTTATCGATACTTTTTCGGAGGTTTTAAAGCTGCTTTCTTTGAAAAAGAACATGGCAATAATCAATCGAAGGTAGTAGGCGATGGATACGGCCGAACCCAAGATGGCTACAAGAACCAAAAAGGCAGCTCCGTTGATGGCTTGGGAGAATAAAGAAAATTTTCCCATAAAACCTGCCGTTAAAGGAATACCTGCCATTGAAAGCATAGATACGGCTGCGGCAGTAGCCAATAGCGGCTCAGTTTTAGCCAAACCTTTGAAAGCGGTATAAGAGGTTTCTCTTTTCAATTTTTCCACCCAAATAAGACTCATGAATACACCTACGGTAGAAAGAGAGTAAGCGAAGAGATAAAAAGCCAAGTGATAAGTGGAAAGACTGTTGATTCCGAAGAAAATAAGCCCTAAATATCCTGCATGCGATACCGAAGAATAAGCGAGCATTCTTTTGGCGTTGGTTTGAGCCAATCCCATGACGTTAGCCAAAAGTAAGGTAATGATAACCATGACGCCCAAGATACTGAACCATTCTTGGTAAACACCGATGAAGCCGATGGTCATTAATCTGAAGAAGGCATAAAAACCGGCTATTTTAACGACGCTGGCCATGAAAGCTGTAATCAGTGAAGGGGCTCCTTGGTAAACGTCAGGGCTCCACATATGGAAAGGGGCTAAAGCGACTTTGAATCCCATGGCGACAATCAGGAGTATTACCCCTAGGATTAGCATGGGGTTTGATGAATTAGCCAAAGCATAGGCATGGATTTGATACAAATCAAAAGTTCCTGCCGCTCCGTAAGTCAACGCGATACCGAACAAAAGAAATCCGGTTGCAAAACACCCCATCAGAAAATACTTCAGGGAGGCTTCGTTGGAACGAAGGTCGGTTTTCGCAGCTCCTGCCATCACGTAAAGAGGGATGGACAATATTTCGATACCGAGGAATAAAGTGACTAAATTTTTATAGCCGAACAGAACGATGGCACCGGTAAGAGCCAGTAACATCAGGGCGTAGAGCTCGGATTGATGGCTGCGGTGGTTGTTTAGTGCAAAACCACCGATAAAAAAGATCAACAGGGTGATGACTAGAGCCATTTTAGTGAAAAGAGCCGTATTTGCACTGTATTCGAACATGGGTTTGTACTGTTCGAAAAATGCAGCTTCGGGCATGAACGAAATCCCCAGTGAGATCAAAAGTCCTGCGATACCGATGTATCTTGCTAATTTTCCTTGGTTGAATACCCCGGAAAATAGAGCGGCAATAGCGGTGATAAAGACGATAATTAAAACACTCATTAGTTTAGATTTGAGATTTGGGATAAGGCAATGTATTGCTTTTTAATCCTTTATTTCTTACTTTTTTATACGATTTTGGAGGTTAGTTTAGCATGGCTTTGTAAATAAACTCCAAGGAACTGCTTACCATTCCGATAATCGGCTGTGGGAAGATTCCGAAGAATAAGACAACGCCTGCAATGACGGCCAAGACCAAAAATTCCGAAGAAGAAAGATCTTTGGCTTCGGCCAGCACGTCGTCGTTACCGGCATTAAACATGGTTCTTCCATAGAAACGAAGCAGGTAGCCTGCTGCCAGTATAATGCTTACTCCGGCAATGATGGCTGCTAAAGCGTTGTAATCAAAAACCGATTTTAACAGAATGAATTCTCCTATAAATCCATTGGTTAGAGGGACGCCTAAAGAGCCCAACAAAATAACTAAGAATAAAACGGCGAATTTAGGAGCAACTCTTGCCAGTCCGCCCATTTGGTTAAGATCTCTTGTGCCAAATCTTCTGGACAGAATATCCGCACAATAGAATAATCCAACGACGTTAAATCCGTGGGCAAATGCTTGGACTAAAGCACCTTCTCCGCCTTCGATGGTAAAGGTGCCATTGAGGACGAGCATTGCCGAAGCAAATATTCCGGCTACCATAAGCCCGACGTGAGAGAAAGACGAATAGGCCAAAATTCGCTTGACATCGTTTTGAATCAAGGCGATTAATGCCCCATGGAGCACTCCGATGATGGCCAGTACGATCACGATGAATCCGGAAATTCCGGCAATAGCATCGGGAACTACGGGCAAGAGGTAACGCAAAACACCGTATACTGCCATCTTCAACATGATTCCGGCTAAAAGCATGGTCCCTTGTGTTGGAGAGTAGGTATAGGTGTCGGGTTGCCATGTGTGGAAAGGAAAAACCGGCAACTTAACTGCAAACGCAAAGAAAATAAACCAAAAAACAACGGTTTGCTGGTTAAGGTTTAGGTGAGCGTTATACATATCCGTTACGGCAAACGACGGGGCGTACTGGTAGACGTAAACGAAGGCTCCCAGCATAAAGAGTGAACCCACAAAAGTGTAAACGAAAAACTTGGTGGTAAATTCGAATCTTTTGTTTTCTTGACCCCAAAGTCCAGCGATAAACCATATCGGGATAAGGGTTACTTCCCAAAAAATGTAGAACAAAAGCCCGTCCAACGCAGTGAAAACCCCTACCAAACCAAATTGCATTAAAAGCACTAAGGCATAGAATGAATTGCGGTAGGACGAAGCCGCTTTGCAAGACGAAACAATAATCAGGGGAACCAAAGCATTGGTAAGCAGAAGCATGAGCATCCCCATTCCGTCCACGCCGAAATGCAGGGTGCTTTTAACGGACTTTAGCCAAGGGTAGTTGATTTCGTGCTGCAGAACGCTGTCTACGGTGAGTTTGCTATCAAAATCACACAACATGGAAACCGTAACCAGCATTTGAACCAAAGCCAACCCCAAAGCAAGAAACTTGCCTGCCTGGCCTCTGTATGCAAAGAGTAATCCCGAACCTACGAGAGGTAAAAGTAATAATGTTAATAATTGATAAGACATTATTATTGTAATATAAAGTTAACAATCAATATAATTCCTACGGCCAATGACATGATGAGAACATAGGTCTCTACGTTACCGTTTTGAAGTCTTTTCATGCTTCTTCCACTGTCTTCGGCGCCTTCTCCTACAAAGTTCACGACTTTGTCCAAGAGGTTGTTGTCGAACATTTTACCGGCTTTTCCAAGGCCTTCGGCTGTTTTCACAAACAAGACGTTGTAAATTTCGTCAATGTACAATTTCTTGGCGGAGAGTTTTTCCCATCCGGTGTATTGCTCTTCGGGCAGGGCTTGTTTGCCTTTGCCGGCGTAGAGGCTCTTTACCATAAACCATACGACGAAGAACATGGCGATAGTCACTCCTAGGAGGACGTATTCGGTGGTGGGACTTACCCCGGCGATGTTAGCCTCCATTTGGCTAAAGCTTTTTTCACTTAGCACGGGTCTTAACCATTCGTTTAGTTTGGCATAATGGCCGTGACCGATAAAGTGGGGCAGATTGATAAAACCGCCTACTACGGAAAGAAAGGCCAATACCATCAAAGGAACAGTCATATTGGAAGGGCTTTCGTGAAGGTGGTCGGCTTGCTCTTGACTGCCGCGGAATTTGCCGTGGAATGTCAGGTAATAAAGCCTGAACATATAGGTAGCGGTCATGGCAGCGATTAGGAACAAAATCCCCCAAAATACCGGACTTTTAGCATAGGCGTGCACGAGAATTTCGTCTTTGGAAATCATTCCGGAAAATAAAGGCATTCCCGCAATGGCGAATGTTCCGATAAGGAAAGTGAGGTGGGTAATTTTTATTTTGTCTTTTAGTCCGCCCATGTAGCGCATATCTTGTTCTCCGCTCATGGCATGAATTACCGATCCGGAGCCAAGGAACAACAAGGCCTTAAAGAAGGCATGGGTCATTAGGTGGAACATGGCAGCCGTATAAGCACCAACACCTAAGGCTACGAACATAAAGCCCAACTGAGATACGGTCGAGTAGGCCAGTACCTTTTTTATGTCATTTTGCCTCAAGGCATAGAAAGCGGCCAACAAAGCGGTTAGAAGACCGATTAAAAGAATACCGTCCTGAACGCTAGGAGCCAACGTGTATAAGAAATTAGAACGCACAACGAGGTAAATCCCTGCGGTTACCATGGTAGCGGCGTGGATGAGTGCCGATACCGGGGTAGGACCTGCCATGGCATCAGGCAGCCAGGTGTATAACGGAACTTGGGCTGACTTTCCTACGGCTCCGATGAAAAGGGAGGCACAGATGATAATGATTAAATTATCGTCCATACCAAACGACGAAGCATTTTCGGCGACGGACAGATAGTCTACGGCATTGAAATGAGCCGCAATGGTAAAAATACCAATCAAAAGACCTAAATCCCCTATACGGTTCATGATGAAAGCTTTGCGAGCAGCTTTTCCGTATTCTTTGTTTTTGTACCAAAAACCGATTAGCAAATAGGAGCATAGTCCTACACCTTCCCACCCGATGAAAAGAATCAGGTAGTTGCTTCCCATAACCAAAAGAAGCATGGAAAATACAAAGAGGTTAAGGTAGGCAAAAAATCGGTGAAACCCTTTATCATGGTGCATGTATCCGATGGAGTAAAGGTGGATTAGCGAACCAATCCCGGTGATGATCATAACCATCATAAGGGAAAGTTGGTCGATTTGGAATGCGAAATTTACCTGCATTCCGTTAACACGGAACCATTCGAATGCTTTTACGATAAGGGGCTGTGATTGGCTATTGAACTGAAAAAACAGATAAACCGCAATACTAAAAGCAGAAAATACCGCCAAAGAAGCGATGGCTCCTACGAGGTTTTTGGGCAGTTGTTTCCCAAAGATCCCCGTGATTAGAAACCCGACCAGCGGTAACAATACGATTGCAAAAATTAAATTCTCCATACCTTCTTATCCTCTTAGTTTGTTAAATATACTCACATCCACAGACTTGGTATTGCGATACATCATGGCGATAATGGCCAATCCTACGGCTACTTCGGCGGCGGCTACTACCATGATAAAGAACACGAGAATCTGTCCGTGGGCATCGCCGGAATAGCTTGAAAAAACAGCGAGTAGGAGATTGACGGAATTCAACATGAGTTCCACACAACCCAAAATGATGATGGCGTTTTTACGTAGCAGTACGCCTAGCACACCGAGGCTGAAGAGTACGGTGCAAAGTACGATAAAGTAGCTCTGCGGTACGCTTTGTATAAATGTATTTACTTCTCCCATAATCTTATAAATCTCTTTTACCGATTAATACCGCTCCTACGATTCCGGCAAGAATAAGGATGGATGCCAGTTCGAAGGGTAGTACATATTCATTGAAGAGTAGTCTTCCCAAATTTTCGGTTAATCCTACGCCGTGGTCAAGGCCTGGTTGAGGAGCAGTCGAATGGCTTAGACCTCTGAAAGCTCCCAACGAACCAATGAAAAATAAGCAGGCACTTAGTACACCGATTAACTTTAGTGTATTTTGTTTGCGGCTTTCATCGGCTTTGTTCAGGTTCAACATCATCAGGATATAGAGGAAGAGCACCATGATGGCTCCCGCATATACGATAATCTGTACAATACCTAAGAATTGAGCATTAAGCAAGACGTACATTCCTGCAATCGAAAACATCGTTACAATCAAGGAAAGTATAGCGTAAAGCGGATTGCGTGCAAAAACAAAATACACGGCACTGACGACAGCGATGGCTGCTACTATAAAAAATAAGACCTGTTCCATTATTTCACTGCATTTTTTTGTCGTTCGGTTTGTCGTTCGGTGATGTCAACCCGTTGGGTAGGGTCTTCTACCAATTTGTCTTTTCCGTAGACAAAAGAGCCTCGGTTGGTTTCCACGTCCACGAGACGGTCTGTCAGGTAAATGGCCGATTTCGGACAAGCTTCCTCGCACATCCCGCAGAAGATGCATCTTAGCATATTGATCTCATAAGTGGAGGCGTATTTTTCTTCACGATAGAGGTGTTTTTCGTCTGCTTTACGCTCTGCAGAAGTCATGGTGATGGCCTCCGCAGGGCACGCTACGGCACAAAGACCACAAGCGGTGCATCTTTCTCTTCCTTCTTCGTCTCTTTTCAGTACATGTTGACCTCTCCATATTTTGGCTCTTGGTTTTTCCACTTCGGGATAGGCGTATACCTTTCCTTTCGAACCTTCCAGAGCGTGCCTTAACGTGATGCCCATTCCTTTCACGATGGCCGGAAGGTAGAGCTTCTCCATGAAGGTCATCTCTTTTTTCGAGGCTACTTTGGACCTGTTTGTCAGTTTCATATTGTTATTTTATTTTTTTTGATCCGAGGCTTTTGCCGGCCGGTTCAGATCTTATCTCATCTAAATTTTGTTTTGGGGCGTTTTTCTTAGGCTCCGACTAATAGAATCACGGCTCCTGTAATCACCAAATTCAGTAATGCCAAAGGGATAAGGGTCTTCCATCCCAAATGCATGAGTTGGTCGTAGCGGAATCTCGGAATAGTCCAACGAATCCACATGAATATCAAGATGCCGATGACCGACTTACTTAGTAGGGCGATAACGCTCAATACGGCTGCAGTGTTCTGTCCCCAGTTTTCAGTAACCCATTGGATGCCAGGATAGTTGAAGCCTCCGAAGAACAAGGTGGCGATCAAAGTATTGGCAATAAACATATTGACGTACTCCCCAAACATGTACATCCCGAAGTTCATGGAAGAATATTCGGTCATATGCCCGTTCACCAATTCGGATTCGCATTCCGGAAGGTCAAAAGGATGGCGGTTGGTTTCTGCAAGCGCAGCCACTACAAAAATGATGAAAGCCAACGGTTGGTAGAAAATATTCCAATTGAACCCATCGGCATTAAACAATCCCCAAAGTTTTCCGCTTCCTTGGTCGGCTACAATTTGGTTAAGGCTTAAACTCGAACTCATCATAATGATGGAAAGAAGGGCTAAGCCCATGGCCAATTCGTAAGAAATCATTTGGGAGGAAGCACGGATGGCTCCAAGCAAAGAGTATTTGTTGTTTGAGGCCCATCCACCAATCATGGTGCCATAGACGCCTACGGAAACCATGGCAATAAGGAACAAGACGCCAACGTTAATATCGGCAACTTGTAGTGCAAAATCTTCTCCTCCAATATTGACAGCACTTCCCCAAGGAATTACCGAGCCGGTAATCAAGGAGATAAACATGGTAAGGGCAGGCCCTAAAATGAAGAGAAATTTATCGGCACTGGAAGGGATGAATCCTTCTTTGAAAAAGAGTTTTCCGCCGTCAGCCAATGGTTGCAAAAGACCGAAGATACCAGCTCTGTTAGGGCCTATACGGTCTTGAAGTGCAGCGGCCACTTTACGTTCCCCCCATGTGGAGTAGGCTGCAACGCCCAAAGAAACGGCAAAGAGGGATACAACGAGTATGATTTTAAAAACTAATGGATCCATCGGATGTAAGTTCAAATATTATGTTTTAATTCTACTGCTTTAACGTTTGGAGGCTAAATAATCTTATCGCCTTGTTGGTTTTTATCTTCGGAAGAGATTTGCTTAGCCTCTTTGTTGTCGATTTGACGGAGATAGTTTTCCGGTTTTTCGTAGTGGTTCAAAGAGATAACCGAATGGCGGTCGATCGATCTAGGGCCTTCGATGGTCCAAAGGGACGGATCTTTCTTTTCGAAACGGCATTCGTTGCAAATCCAACTTTCGGCTTCTCCGTATTGGTCTTGCCTTGTGGTTACCCGAATAATCTCTTCGCCTTTCATCCAAAGTACGGCTTTACCCGAGCATTTGCTGCATTGGCAAGAGGCATTAACGGGCTTGGTAAACCATACTCTGCTGGCAAACCTGGAGGTTCGATCGGTCAATGCCCCTACAGGACACACGTCAATCACGTTACCGTAGAAATCGTTGTCCAAGGCCTTATTCAGGTAGGTGGAGATTTCTGCATGGTCGCCACGGAAAAGAATCCCGTGTTCCCGTTTTTCGGTCAGTTGATTGGCTGCTAATACGCATCTTGCACAAAGAATGCAACGGTTCATGTGGAGCTTGATGTAAGGCCCGATGTCTTCGGGTTCAAACGTTCTTCTCTCAAATTCGGTTCGGGTGGACTCCACGCCGTGCTCGTACCCGAGGTCTTGCAGATGGCATTCTCCGGCTTGATCGCATACGGGACAATCCAAAGGATGGTTGATAAGCAAAAATTCGGTAACGGCTTTGCGGGCGCTTTGCGTCCGTTCGGAGGTTAGGTTTTTAATTTCCATTCCGTCCATAACGGTTGTCCGACAGCTTGCCACTAATTTCGGCATTGGTCTGGGGTCGGCATCCGAACCTTTGGATACCTCTACCAAACACGTTCGGCATCGCCCTCCGCTGGATTCCAGAGGTTTGTAATAACACATTGCAGGCGGTACGGAGGCGCCTCCGATTTGCCTTGCGGCTTCCAATATGGTAGTTCCGGGAGCCACTTCGGTGGTCTGTCCGTCAACGGTTACTTTAAATTTTTTAACTTCTTCGCTCATAGCTCTGCTTTTTGCCTTTTGCCACAGCTTTAGGCTTATTTGTTTTTCTTTGTGTTAAATGTATAACCTATCCCGAAATTAATTTGGGCAAAGGCAAAATCTTGTAATGCCTTGTCGGGTTTGTTATTCAATGTGGTTTTGATATCGGGCATATTGATGTAGCCAAACTTTCCTTCCACACGGGCAAGAAAATGCTTCCATACTACGAAATTAAGACTGGTTCTGGCATCCAGTCCGAAACCGGCCAAATGGAAACGGTCGCTTCGTGCATTATCATGCAGGGTGATATTGGATTTCGGGATTAAGACGCCGGCACCGGCACCATAGGCCCAAACGATATCAAATTTTTCCTTATCCATTATTTTCTTGTGCTTTTCCAGTCCCAAATTGACGTAATTCAATCCATCCGTATGCTCAAAGGTAAGAAACTGGCGGTCGCTAAGGTCTACTTTTCCTTCTTTTACCATAGCGGCATACACCGGGTCGGAAATCTTTCCGGAAAAGTCTACGGTTTGGTTTTGATCCATCACGTATTTCATATGATCCAACGAGAGAACCAAAGCCACGCGATCGCTTACAAAATAACCGATTTTGGCATTGGTCTGAGGGATGGTTACTTTAGTTGGATGGAAATAGGTTCCCACGCTGAAAGGCGTTTGACGGTCGTGTGCCACCACCTTATGCAGAGTGAAATCGTAGCCGTCTCCTTTGAAACGAATGTCAGAATTGCTGTAAAGAGCCTGATTCCATCCCCAAAACAAAAACATTTGTCCTTTTTGGGCAAAAGGCTCTTGGGCAATACCCCAAACCGAAAATAAGGATAAGAGCAATAATGTAAAAGAACGCTTCACTTTCATCACTGAGGATTATTTGGTTTTCAAAATTTAAGCTTCACCTGTTTTGGCAGGAATGGGATCTGCATAATTGGCGATGCCGTAATTTTGTTTTTGGCATAATTCCGGGTTTTTAACGTGCCACTCGAATTCGTCACGGAAATGACGTATGGCCGCTGCTACCGGCCAAGCCGCGGCATCCCCTAGAGGACAAATGGTATTCCCTTCGATTTTGCTCTGGATGTCCCAAAGCAAGTCGATGTCTTCCATGGTGCCTTTACCGGATTCTATTTTTTTCAATATTTTGTACATCCAGCCCGTACCTTCACGGCAAGGGGTGCACTGCCCGCAACTCTCGTGATTGTAAAATCTTGCAAGGGTCATGGTATGCTCCACGATGCACTGATCTTCGTCTAGTACGATAAATCCTCCCGATCCCATCATGGTTCCGGTAGCGAATCCGCCTTCGGCTAAAGATTCGTAGTTCATGTATCGAGGTTCTCCATTAACAGTTTTCAATAGAAGGTTGGCTGGCACAATTGGCACGGAACTTCCTCCTGGAATACAGGCTTTCAGTTTTTTTCCGTTTTTGATACCACCGCAATAGTCTTCAGAATAAATGAAATCTTCGACGGTAATGGTCATGTCGATTTCATAAACGCCGGGTTTGTTGATATTACCACAGGCGGAAATCAATTTGGTTCCGGTAGAGCGTCCGACTCCTATTTTGGCGTATTCGGCACCGGTAATATCTATAATTGGAACAACCGCTGCGATGGTTTCCACGTTGTTGACCACCGTAGGTCTTTCCCAAAGCCCTTTCACAGCAGGAAAAGGAGGTTTTAATCTAGGGTTTCCGCGTTTTCCTTCCAACGATTCCAAAAGAGCGGTTTCTTCGCCACAGATGTAGGCTCCTCCACCTCGTTGGACGTATATTTCCAAATCAAAGCCTGTTCCTAGAATGTTTTTGCCCAAAAAGCCGGCTTGTTTGGCTTCTTCAATGGCTTGTTCCAAAATATCGGGAATCCAAGAATATTCTCCTCGGATGTAAATATAAGAAACGTTCGACCCCAAGGCGTAAGAGGAAATCAGCATCCCTTCAATGAGAAGGTGAGGGATGTACTCCATCAAATAACGGTCTTTGAAGGTGCCGGGCTCGGACTCGTCCGCATTAACCACCAAGTGTCTTGGGACGCCTTCCGGTTTGGCCAAAAAACTCCATTTCATTCCCGTAGGAAATCCGGCCCCACCACGTCCTCTGAGCCCAGAAGTCTTTACTTCTTCCACAATTTGCTCGGGAGTCATTTTCAGGGCTTTTTCCGCCGCTTGGTAACCGCCTTGTTTGCGGTAAACCTCAAAGTAGCGGATTCCTTCTACATGGGCATCTTTAAGTAAAAGCTTTTTACTCATTTTATATCTGATTAATCCAAAGCAACGGCTCCTTGACGGCAAAGTTCAAGAATTTCGTCAACTTTTTCAATGGTTAAATTTTCGTGATAAAATTTGCCTAATTGCATCATCGGCGCATAACCGCAAGCACCAAGACATTCGGCGGGCTTCAATGTAAAAAGTCCGTCTTCGGTAGTTTCTCCGTCTTTGATGTTGAGTTTGGTGCGGATGTGATCGAGGATTTTTTCGCTCCCGGAAATCATACAAGGCCCAGTCCGGCAAACTTCCAAAACGTATTTCCCTACCGGTTTCATGTTGAACATGGTGTAAAAAGTCGCCACTTCGTAAACTTCAATCGGTTTAATATCAAGAAGTTGGGCGACGTAATCCATGACGGGAATATCCAACCATCCGCCAAATTCTTTTTGGGCAAGATGAAGAACCGGAATAAGAGCCGATTTTTGACGGCCTTCGGGGTATCTCGCGATAATTTTATGTACCTGCTCTAAAACTTCAGGTCTGAAAGCAATAGTTTCGCTCATTTTATTTAAGTTAAGAACTTCCGCAATAGCGAGGCGTTCTGTTTTTGGGTTAGAAAATCAATTTTAGGCGTCCAATTCGCCTGCGATGACGTTCATTGAACACATGGTTAATACCGCATCGGAAATCAGTGCCCCTTTGATCATCTCAGGGTAGGCTTGGTAATAAATGAAGCAAGGTCTTCTGAAATGCAGACGGTAAGGGCTTCGACCTCCGTCGCTAACCAGATAGAATCCCAATTCTCCGTTACCGCCTTCCACACAGTGATAGACTTCACCGGTAGGGATTTCGGTTTCTCCCATTACGATTTTGAAATGGTAAATCAAGGCTTCCATTTTACTATAAACGTCCGCTTTTTCAGGGAGATAAAATTCGGGAACATCTGCATGGTAAGGCCCTTCAGGAAGATTTTTATAGGCTTGTTCAATAATTTTCAAACTCTCCCATACTTCCTGCTGACGTACCATGAAACGATCGTAAGTGTCACCCGACGTTCCGATAGGAATGGCAAAGTCAAAATCCTGATAAGAAGAATAAGGCTGTGCGACCCGAACGTCATAGTCTACCCCGCTAGCCCGAAGATTAGGGCCGGTGAAGGAATAGTTGAGCGCCCGTTCAGCCGAGATGGCTCCTGCATTGATGCATCGATCCATGAAAATTCGGTTTCGTTCGTTCAGCGTGCAGAATTCCCCCCATATTTTCGGGAATTTTTTAAGCCAGTTTTGGAGTAATTCGTGAAATTTCGGGGTGAAATCCCTCTCAAAACCACCGATACGGCCCATATTCGTGGTCATCCTTGCGCCGCAAATTTGCTCGTACATATCGTAGATGGCTTCACGTTCACGGAAGAGATAGGTTAGTCCGGTAATGGCTCCGGCATCCATGGCGGTTACCCCATTGCAGACCATATGATCGGCAATCCGAGCCAACTCCATGAGAATTACCCTCATATAATCCACCCGTTTGGGAACCTCACAGCCGATGAGTTTCTCCACGGTCATGTGCCAACCCATGTTGTTAATGGGAGCGGAGCAATAATTCAAACGGTCGGTTAGAGTAGTAATCTGCGCAAAATTACGCCTTTCGGCTATTTTCTCGAAAGCACGGTGGATATAACCTACGGTTTGTTCCGAATGCAGAATGCGTTCGCCATCCATGGTAAGCACATTTTCGAAAATCCCGTGGGTTGCAGGGTGGGTCGGCCCTAAATTCAGGGTGTAGAGCTGACCGTCAATCTGCTCCTTGCTATCGTATTGGCTGATTATATTTGATAATGCGTTGTCTTTCATAATGTATGGATTAGAGCTCTGAAATACGTTTTAGGTTCTGTTTTCCTTTCGTATTCAAACGTTTTTTAGCGACCGAACATTTTATCGTCCTTATCGGTTCGCGTGCCGTCTTCCAGTTGGTATTGTTTCAACATAGGGTGGTACCCTAAATCTTCCATATTGAGGATTGCGCGCAAATCGGGATGTCCCTTAAATCGGATGCCGAAAAAATCGAACGTTTCGCGCTCCATCCAGTTGGCTCCGGAAAATAAATCCGTAACGGTGTCGAATTCCGCTTCGTCCTTGGAGGCGAAAGCCTTGATTCTCAATCGGAAGTTTTCCACCATGTTATGCAAGTGGTAGATGACACCGAGTTCTTTCTCCTTATTATCGGGGTAGTGAATTCCCGTAAGGTCCGTCAAGAAGATGAATCCCAAAGAAGAATCCTTCAAATGATGGATAATCTTTTTTACGTCCTCTTTTTTCACTTCAAGGGTGAGTAGGTCGTAGGGCTCCGACGCATGGAGAACGCTGTCGGGGAACTCCCTCTTTATAGCTTCTAAAACAAATTCTTTTGTCATATTTTTATTCAAAATCAATATTCTCTTTACGTTACTACAGCTTAAGAGAATATGAAATTATTTTATTCCGTACGATTCCAATAGTGCTTGATATTCCGGAGAATCTCTTCTGCGGATGCTTTCGCTTTCGGCCAAAGCCTGAACCTGCATCACTCCTTCGATAATCTGCTCGGGGCGAGGCGGACATCCGGGAACATAAACGTCTACCGGAATGATTTTATCAATGCCCTGCAAAACCGAATAGGTGTCGAATATCCCTCCGCTGGAAGCACATGCGCCAACAGCAACCACCCATCGGGGTTCTGCCATTTGTGTGTAGACCTGTTTGAGAACGGGGGCTAGTTTCTTCGAAATGGTGCCGCAGACCATCATCATATCCGCATGCCGCGGGGAAAAAGAGTTTCGTTCCATTCCGAAACGCGAAGCATCATACGTAGGGTTAAGAACCGCCATGAACTCGATACCGCAGCAGGAAGTCGCAAAAGGAAGTGGCCAAAGAGAATATTTTCTGGCCATTCCGATAACGCTGCTCAGTTTGGTAACAAAGAACCCTTCGCCCTCGTACCCTTCGGGCGGTTGGGCGTCCATTCTTACTACAGGTTTTATATCTGACATAGTTTGTTCGTTTAATTCAAAAAAGGGTTAGAAAATGTTTTTACAAAAAAAATTATTTGTCCCAATCCAAGGCGCCTCTTTTCCAAACGTACAAAAACGCCAAGAAGAAAACAGCAACAAAGGTGAGCACCGCCATGAATCCGGCCATGCCGAATTCCCTAAAGTTAACAGCGTAGGGATAGAAGAATACAATCTCGATGTCGAACAGCACAAAGAGAATCGCAGTGAGAAAATACTTAACCGAAAACGGCGTTCTGGCGTTTCCTTCGATTTCGACACCACACTCGAAGTTATCGTTTTTTACCGTGTTTTTCTTGTTTTGTTTTGGTCCTAGAAGGTGTGTTCCTGCTATGGAAAGCAAAACAAAGCCCAACGCTACGGCTGCCTGAATGAGGATAGGAATGTAATTTTCTGGTAAATTCATACGACATGATATTTCTCAATCCGCAAATTTAAAGATTTATGAACGAACACCGAAACGAATGACCTTAAAAAAACTTTTTTGCAATGGTTTGAAAGTCTAATTTAGAATAATTACAAATAGTTAAGATTGCTTCCTTTGTTTCATACGTCGCAGGACAATGAATGCCATGTAACCCATATAGAGGAAAAGCAGGCTGGTGTAAAGAATGTTTATCAAGGTGTCCATTCGTTGGTCTTCTGAACGGAAGAATGCATTGTAGAGAATGAACCCCAAGACCAAAACCGCATAGAGGAAAAGCTGTTTTTTCATGATTCGGACAGGTTAAAAGCGTAAGTTCTTCTTCGTTTATGATTAACGGGATTATAGTCTTGCCAAAGCAGCTGGATGGCTTTATTTTCTTCAAGTTCGGGATTGGTTTCCAAGTATCGGACGCCTTTGCTTCGGAAGGTGTCGTAGATTTCCTTGAAGATGATGGAGGTAACGCCTCTTTTTTGATAGTCTGGATGGATGCCGATCAGATAGAAATTGGCCCGATCGTTTTTGCGTCCCGCTTTCAGGAGGTGGTACCAGCCAAAGGGGAAAAGCTTTCCGTTGGCCTTTTGTAAAGCCTTGGAATACGATGGCATGGTGATGGCAAAAGAAATAAGGCGGTCGTTTTCATCGGCAATGCAAACGATGAAGTCTTTGTCGATAAATCCGAAATATTTTTCTTTGTAAGTTTGGATTTGCTGGTCGGTGATGGGGGTGTAGGACGAAAGGTTTTTGTAGGTTTCGTCCAAGAGTTTGAACATGGGCTCCACTAAGGGCAAAATTTCTTTTTTGGAACCAAACCGAAGGACTCTCAAGTTGTATTTGGACTTAATCAGGTCGTTAAAACGAGTGATTTTTTCGGGGAGTTCTTCAGGGAAGACAATTTCGTATTCTACCCATTCTTTTTCTTTTTTTAGTCCGAGTTTTTCCAAATGGGCCGGGTAGTACGGATGGTTGTATAAGCCTATCATGGTGGCCATGCGATCAAACCCTTGGGTAAGCATGCCGGCCTTGTCCAGGTTGGTAAATCCCATGGGCCCCTCAATGCGGGGCAATTGTTTTTCTTTGGCGAGGTCCAAAGCTTTGCCGATCAGAGCTTGGGAAACGTCGGGATCATCGACGAAATCCAACCATCCGAAGCGCAGTTTTCGAACGCCGAGCTCTTCGGCTTCTTTATGGTTAATCATAAGGGCGATCCTTCCGACAATTTTATTATCTTTGTAGGCAAGGTACTGCCAAGCCTGGGAATAGGCTAATGCCGGATTTTCCTTGGGGTTCCATACGTTTTTCTCGTCGTTGATTAGAGGCGGGACGTAGTTGGGATTATCTCGGTACAGCGACATGGGGAAACGGACGAAAGCCTCCAGTTGTTGTTGGTTTTTAACCTCTATGATTTTTACTCCGGACATTTAGTGGATAATTAGATTAGACAAAGATAATCATTAAAACAGAAACAGAGCGGGCTTTTTGGCATGGTTTTTACATCAGAAAAGAGACGAATTTAAAATTAAAATAAATATAAAATGGGAGTTTATTATCTTATCATCGGCGTGGTTTTCATTGTCAGCATGATTGTACAAAACAGGTTGAAATCTAAATTTGCACATTATTCCAATGTTCATTTGCAGAACGGAATGTCGGGTAAGGAAATTGCGGAAAAGATGCTTAGGGACAACGGTATTCACGACGTTCAGGTGATATCCGTTCCGGGGCAGTTGACGGATCATTATAATCCTCAGAATAAGACCATTAATTTATCCGAAGGGGTTTATATGCAGCGCAATGCGGCAGCGGCAGCGGTTGCTGCTCACGAGACGGGGCATGCCGTGCAGCACGCTGTGGGGTATAGTATGCTTCAGCTTCGCTCGAAAATGGTTCCTGCGGTTAATATTGCTTCCAACTTGTTGCAATGGGTTTTGATGGGGGGTATCGTGGTGATGGCAACCAGTGGAAATAAAACCCTGCTTTTGATTGGGGTAATTCTTTTTGCCGTGACAACGGCGTTTGCTTTCGTAACCTTACCGGTGGAGTACGATGCGAGTAACCGGGCGTTGGCTTGGCTTAAGAGTTCGGGGACTTTGGCTAATAAAGCGGAGTATGAGGGCGCTGAGGATTCCTTGAAATGGGCGGCAAGAACGTACGTCGTGGCGGCTTTGGGATCGTTGGCGCAATTGATTTACTTTGCTTCGATGTTAATGGGAAGAAGGGATTAGTTACGGTTATTCTTCAAAACGATAAGAAACCTGATGCATCTCGGACAATTGTTCCGAGATGTTTTCTTTTTGTGACAATTTTACTGCAGCGGTAATTCGGCATTCGGCGTCGGCGGTGAAATTTAGGATTTTGGCGTCGGCTTTATTTAAAATTGTAAATAAGCTGTTTTGCTGGCTAAATGGAAAGCGAATTTCCAACTCCGAAGAAAGTTCACGGGTGATGATTTGGGCTTCGTCTAGGGTGATTTTAGCACTCTCCTTATAGGTTTTGACCAATCCCGAAACGCCAAGTTTGGTTCCGCCGTAGTACCGAACGACGATGAGAAGGATGTTGGTTAGATCGTGAGCCAAGAGCTGATTGTAGATCGGTAGCCCTGCGCTTCCTCCGGGTTCTCCGTCGTCGTTGGCTCGATAATTTTCTCCATTGAGACCTAGTCGGAAGGCGTAGCAGTGGTGCGTGGCTTTAGGATGTTCCGATTTTATTTTTTCGAGCGCGTCCTTTAGTTCTTTTTCGTTATGAACGGGGTAGGCGAAGCCGATGAATTTGCTTCCTTTTTCTTTTAGTAGAGTGTTTTCTACCGCACGGGCAATGGTTTTATATTCAAACAGCATGGGTGAGGTTTCTATAGCATTCGATTAAATTGTTTTCTAAATTTTCGGTATGGGAAGGACGGTGAGGAAAGGAGGGAGCGAAGGTTCCCGATTGGAGGACGAGGGATGGATTTTTGATGATAAAGGCTTCATCCCAAAGACCTGCGCTGATGAATCTTTCAAGAGTATTTGCGCCGCCTTCGACAAGAACCGATTGAATTTCCCTTTGGTAAAGGGCTTTCATGAGATTGTCGAGGGTGTTTTCTTTTTCTATTTTTACGAAAGTGTTTTGGTTGGCCTGATCTTCTTTTTCTAATTTATGGTTGACGATGAGGGTGGGGGCTTCGTTGTCGAACAGTCGAGAATGAGGAGGTACCCGTAAATCGGGATCCAGTAGGATTCGGATGGGGTTGGGGCCGTTTAGCTCCCGGGCGGTTAATCGGGGGTTGTCGTTCAGGGCGGTTTGAGCGCCTACTAATATGGCATTTTCTTCTATTCGGAGTTGGTGCACCCATTGTTTACTGGGGGCGTTGCCAATGGCGGTGGGGGCGAAATTTTCATCCATTCGTCCGTTGGCAGACTGTGCCCATTTTAGAATGATATAGGGTCTTTTTTTTTGGTGGAAGGTGAAGAAACGACGGTTTAGATGTTGGCATTCTTTTTCCAAAACCCCGGTTAGGACTTCTATACCGGCTTCTTTTAGAAGGGCAATGCCTTTACCGTTGACTTTTTCGTGGTGATCCAATGCGCCGATAACGACTTTTTTGAATCCGATTTCTTTCAACGCTAAGGCGCAAGGCGGCGTTTTCCCGTAGTGAGCGCAAGGCTCCAGTGAAACGTATAATGTGGATTCGGGGAGAAGGTTAGGGTTTTTTACGCTGCGGATGGCATTGATTTCGGCATGGGCTTCACCGGCTTTTTGATGGAATCCTTCGCCGATAATCCGTCCTTCGTGAACGATGACGCATCCGACAAGAGGATTGGGGTAAGTGTACCCGAGGGCTTTGCCGGCCAGTTCGATGCAGCGTTTCATATAGCTTTCGTGCGAGAGTCTTGTCATAAGTCGAAATGGTCGAAGACGCGAACGGTTCGCGTCTTCTAAATAAGGATGAATAATTCGTTTTGTTTAGTGTCCTGAAATGAGCTGGTGAAGGCTGATTCTCAGGGTTTCTAACTGTGCTCTTTTTTCGTCGATTTTTTTGAAAGTCTCCTGAAGCAGCGGGTTTTCTCGGCTGGGGATATTGAAGAAATTCAAATTGTTTTCCAAAGTGGAGACTTCGTTTTCCAAGTCCGAAATTTGGTTTTTTAATTTTCGAGCTTTATCGGCCAGTTGGGTTTCCGAAAGGTTTTCGTCCTTAAGGTCGAACTCACTGATTTTATTCAATTTGAGTTTTTCTCTAAGGGTTTTATTGAACTCGGAATTAATGGCGATTTTGTTTCTTGGGACTTTTCCTATGGCGTTCCACTCGGTTTTTATTTCTTCAATTTTTTCAATGCTTCCTTCTTCGGTGCCGATTTCTTTCAGTTGATCGAGAAGGGCTTTTTTCTTGGCGTAATTTTCTTTCCAGTTGTCTCCCGATTCTGCATTTTTACTGCGGTAGTTGTCGAAGAACGTATTGCAGGCTTCGCGGAACTCTTCCCATACTTTATTGGCTTGGCTTCGCGGAACGTGCCCGATGTTTTTCCAATCTTCTTGCAGTTTTTTGAACAAAGGCACCATGGTTTCCCAATCCTCGGAGGCCATGTTGTCTTTGGCGATTTGGATGAGCTTTTGCTTGGCTTCCAAATTTTCGATTTGGCTTCCTTTCAAGTTTTTGTAGAAATCGTTCTTGGTGGAGTTGAACTGCCGTAGGGTTTGTTTAAAGTCTTGCCAGTTCTGGTTGGAGAGTTTTCTCGGTACGCGGCCGGTTTTCAAAAAGTTGTTGCGCAACTCCTCCACCTGGCGGATGGCTTTCTGCCAAAAGTTATGATTGTGCTCTTTGGTGGCCTGCGTGAGTTTTTTTATTTCGTTTATGATGGCGTTTTTAGCCTCGAGATTTTCGTTTTGTTCTTTTTCGATTGCAGCGGATAGTTCGGCTTTCCTTTCGTGAATTTGGTTGGAAATGGCTTTGAACTCTTCCCAAGTGTTTTCCCTGAATTCTTCGGCTACGGGTTCGGCTTCTTCTTTCCAGAGTTTGTGCAGGTATTGCAATTCGTTTAATGCTTTTTGGATGGGCTCTTCCAGCAGGGTTTTAGCGTGTTGGATGATTTGCTTTCTTTTCTCCAAATTATGTTCGTATTCCTGATGCAGGTAGTCTTTGTTGAGCTCCAGCATCGCATAGAATTGGTTGAGATGATGGTAATAATCGTTGTTGAGTAGTTTGAAGTCGGTTTTTGCCACTTGACCGGCCTGAGCCCACTCTTCCTTGATGGTTCGGATGGACTTGAAGAGATTGGTTCCGGCTTCGGTATTGGAGTAAAGGTTTTTCAGTTTCTCGATGATTTGACGGCGTTCTTCGGCGTTGGCCCGATGTTGTTCTTCTTGGGCTTTTTGGAAGAGGTCGTATTTCTCCTTGAAAATCGAAGCCAGCCCCGAGAGCCTTGCTGCAAACGGGTGTTCCCAACGGAAATCCTCTGCATTTCCTCCTTCTTCGATGAAGTCGTGCTTTCGATCTTCGGTTTCTTCCCCAATTTTAGAGGCCGCTAATTGTTTCAAGCGGTTGAATTCCCGGTGGTATTCTCCGGCGTTGTTCTGATTTAAGCGTTTTTCCATTTCGTCCAACAGCTGTTCGAGGGTAAGCTGTTCCGAAGCGTCATCGTGTTCTTCTTCGTTGGAGTCGTCATCCATTAGCTGGTTTGACGTTTCTACGGGAGCTGTAGGAGTTTCTTGTTCGGAAGGTAAAGCCGTTGGTTTTTCTTGTTCAGAAAGATTGGATTCCGTAATCATAACAACTTATTTTAAGGTTTTCGCTGCGGGTCGTTAAAGACCTTTGCGACAGACATACTAATTTCGCAATAAATATAGGGAATTTTCCCTTAATAATTCCAAATTTCCCATGCTTTTTCGGCTTGTTGCTCCAGCATGTAATAACCGTTGACGGTTTTGGCTCCCTTTTCGGCTGCTTTTTTTAGGAAGGCCGTGTATTCGGGGTTGTAGATTAGGTCGATGACCAGATGGTTCTCTCCGAGTCCCTCAAAAGGAAAGACTAAGCAGTCTTCCACGTGTGGAAACGTACCCACGGGGGTGCACTGGATGATTAAAAGGTTTTGGGCAACGTCTTGTGTTGATAGCGAATCGAAGGTAGGTTCGCCTCTTCTGGAAACGGTAAGGTAAGGAATGTTGTGTTTATTCAGAATGTATTTTACGGCTTTGGCGGCTCCGCCGTCGCCTAAAATTAAGGCGGACTGGTGGTGCTTTTTTTTATGGAGAAGGAGTGTTTTTTCAAAACCTTCGGCATCGGTGTTGTATCCTTTCAGGTGTCCGTTTTTTACAGAGACGGTATTAACGGCACCGATGGTTTGGGCTTCCTCGCTTAGTTCGTTTAAATAGGGGAGAATTTGTTCTTTGTAGGGGATTGTGACGTTAAATCCCTTTAGATTTTCCTTCGCTAACAATAGAGGGAGTTGTTCGATGGATGGGAGGTCAAAAACCTCGTAAGCGTGGGTTTTTAGAAGCAGTTTTTTGAATTTGTGCGAAAAATACTTCTTGGAAAAAGAATAGGCAATGTTCCTACCAACGAGTCCGAAAAGATGAGTGGTTTCCATAAATCAAAGGTACAAAAAATGACCAAAGTTTTGCTTTGGTCATTTTTATTTGAGAGGAAATTTATTTTACTAAAAATTTTAGGGTTTGTCCATCCAGATACAGCAGGTAGATTCCTTTGGGAAGCTGATAAACGGTGATGGTGTTTCCGTTGCTGAAAGGATGGGGAATGCTTTTTACCAATTGCCCCGACGAAGTGTAGATGTCGGCTTTGGTAATGCGGTTGAGGTCGTTTCCTTGAAGGTGGATTTCTCCGTTCCGAATCGGATTTTCTTTGATGCGGATGGCTTTTGGAGAATCGAATGCCTCGGTGCTTAGGTCTTGGTAGCACGTCCAAGAAAGGTTGTCGAAAAGTACCCGGTTGCTTGAGGAGCTATTGTTTTCGATGGAAATGATAACGTTGCCAGAAATGTTAATGTTTTCGATCGTAGTGGTGGTTTCGTTGTCTCCGTAAGGGATGGTTCCTACGCTGTTTCCGTTAACTTTTAGGGTGAAAGTACCACTGCCGCCCGAAAAGACTCTTTTGGTGGTGATTTTCAGAGAGCCAATGCCGTTTGCTGTGGCGGAGGCTTCCAATTTACCATTTCGGATTAGGATGGCTCTCCCGTTGAGGGATTGGTCGGTTCGGGCATCGGTGGCTGTCCACAAGATGCCGTTGTTGCTCCAAGTTCGGGTGCTATAGTTGCTGTTTGACGCAGGAATGGCCTCGAAATCTTCCGTTGCACAAGGGATGGAAGGGATGGGAGCAACCAGAGTATTGGTTGTAAACGAGATGCTTTGCGACTGAGCAGAAGCGTTCCCCATCGCATCATAGGCATCCACCGTTACAGTATAGGTGGTGTTGGCCTGAAGTCCGTTAAGGGTTGCGGTGGTTGTGGATGAGGAGGTGTGAAGTTGTCCGTCGATGTAGACACGGTAACCGGCTACTGCAACATCATCCGTGGAGGCAGTCCACTGCACGGTTGCACTATTGGCGGTAATATTGCTGATGCTCACGTTGGAAGGAACCGATGGTGGTGTTTGGTCGGCTGATTCTCCCCAGATTGCACTGACCCAAGAAGGGTTGTCGATATAGGGATTTCGGTTGCCTTGATAGTTGTAGGCGGCGTTGTTTCTTGCGATTTCTCTCGGTGAAACGGGGTCTTTTAGGTGCCATTTCAAAAGCAGGTCCAATTGCCATTTTTGGAGGCCTTGCTCTCTTGTTCCGTTGAAAATATCCCCTTGGTTAAAAGAAGGGAGAAGGTTTTCGTAGCGGGTTACGAAATAGAAAATCATTCGGGCAATGTCGCCTTTAAATTCGTCGATGGGTTCAAAAACAGTTCCTTGGAAGCCTGGAGAAGTGTTGTAGCCTAATTTGGATCCGTTTTTAGAAACATAACTGGCCGCGTTGACTTCACCGAAGGGAAAGTTGCTTCTTTTTCCATTGACGTAGCCGTCAGAGGGAACAACAAAATGAATGTCGTTTCTCATAGGGGTTCGGCTGCCAAAAAGGCTTTGGGGAATGATGTGTTCCCGGTTGTAACAGTCGCTTTCGGCTTTATAATTTCCGCAGGTTTTGTTGTTATGGCTGTAGTTGTAGGGATCGGTTCCGTTAGGGTTTTCAGAGTACATATCCAGTACGCTGCCGTCGTTTTCGTAAAAATAGTCGGAGTCTGTGGCTGTGTATCCACTATAAAGGTTGTCATAACCTTGATCCTGATGTCCATTTGAGATGATGTCGCTTAGTTTGGACTTTAGCGAGTAGCCTGTTAGATTTTCGGTTCCGCTGTAATAGTCTGTGGGAGCTTGTGCCAGCAGAAGGGAAGAAGCAAGAACAATAAAAAGATGGAATAATTTTTTCATAGTAATGATATAGCTTTTTCAGACCGTAAAATTACTTTTAAAAAACCGAGGACGAAAATTATTTTTTCAAAAGATGATTTTTATTAATTTTTGAAAAAATCCACGAGACCGTTATTCCGAATAGTGAAGCCACACCACAGACCATGGCGTAGTTTTTCCAAATGATTCGAACCGGAAAAGGGAGGTCGATACCGGCTTTGAAAAAACCGGTCATGATTTGGAAATAGCACATTAATGTTCCGATGAAAAGCCCGGTAATAATCCCAAAGCCTACAATTAAAACACCGGTGTAGAAGTAGATGTTGCGTAATTGTTTGGTGGGAAGACCTAATGAAATTAGAGCCTTGGCCTGCTCTTTTTTGTCCAGTTGCAGAATGATGATGGCGCCGGCCAAATTGAACGTAGTGATGAAAATAACCAATGCGAAAATGAGATAAATCATCAGTTTTTCGGTGTTGATCATTTTCCAAAAAGCGGCATTTTCCTCTTTTTTTGTTTTAATGATGTAATCGTTTCCGAGCTGTTCGGCGAGTGTTTTTTTAACGGTGTCGGCTTGGTCGGGATTTTTTAGTTTGACCACGATTTTGTAAGCCGAATTTTTAGGGAGATTCAGGAGTTCTTGCCCTAGTTCCAATGGAGCGATGATGTAGTTGTTCAGTTGGTCGTTTCCCGAAAAAACTCCGCTGGCAAAGACTTCCCGTTTGGTAAAGATGTCGGCTTCGCTGTGGATTAATCCGGTGCCGGGTTTGGGCATGTAAACAACGGCTGCGTCAGGGTTTTCGCCTACGGGAATGGAAAGGCGATTGTCTAAGCCGTTTTCCAATATGATTTCGTTGGAGTAATCAAAGCTGGGGTAGTGACCGAAAAAGACGCTTTTGTCAATGGGGTTTACTTGGGTGTACGCCGAGTCTACCGCCCGAAGGTAGGCGATTTCGCCGTTTCCTCCGTAAGAGAGATAGACTTTTTCCTCAATAATTTTGGAAAAATGTTCCGTTTCGGGTTGGGAGGCAAGAATGCGGGCGACTTTTTCGGGGCTTTTTAGTTTTTTTTCGGTTTTTCCCGAAATGGAAAGGTCGGCATGAAGGTTAGCAATCATGTCTCGGTTGAGGTCTTCCAGCCCCGTGAATACCGAAACGATAATAAACATAGCGGCTACGGCAGTCATCATGGCAAAAGCGGCCAGCCACGTGATGAACGTTACTGCCGTATTGCCCTTCTTGGCAATCAGATAGCGTTTTGCGATGTATAAAGCCGTATTTGCCACGTTGGAGGTTTACAAAATGGGATTATCTCCTAATCCTTTCAGTTCTTTTTCCAGTTTCTCTACATCGTCCAGTGAGGTGTCCAAATAGAAGTAGAGATCGGGGATGATACGGACTTGGTTAGCCATTTTTTGACCGATGAAATTCCGGTATTGGGATTTATTGGCTTCGATTTCTTTCATAATCGGAGTTCGGTAGTCTTGAGGGAATATGCTCAGGTAAATCCGAGCGATACTCAAATCCGCCGTTACCCGAACATCCGAGACGGTAATCAGAAAACTTTGGGAACTCTCCGAGGCTTGTTTGCGAAATAATTCGGCAAAATCTTCCTGTATAATTTGGGCTACTTTTCTTTGTCTGTTGCTTTCATTCATGGTGCAAATTTAGTGTTTTTTTTATTTTTTAGCCGAAAGGACGGCGGGATTGCGACCTTTTGTCGGGGGTTAGCGTTTCCTTTTCGCGGCTTTCAGGTTGGTGTAAATGCTGTGGATTAGTCCGTCGGCTACGGAGATTTTAGGAACGTATATTTTCTGGATGCCACTCCAGCTCATCACTTTGTTGAAAATTTCCAAAGCGGGAACCACTACGTCGGCACGGTCTTCCCTCAGGTTGTATTTGGACATTCGTTCCGGTACGGAAAGCGCAGAAAATTCTTTCAGGTAGTTTCGTACGATATTTAGGGAAAGAGGTTTACCGTCTTTGGTTTTGCTTAGGGAAAATACTTTGTTGATGTTGCCTCCCGAACCAATGCCGATGATGGGGTTTTTGTCGGCGATATTGGTTTTGATTTCTTGTTTCATTTCTTTCCAATGGGCTTCGCTAACCAAGCCATTGAGAAGACGGATGGTTCCGATATTGAAAGAACGTTTGTATTTTAGTTTGTCGTTTTCGAAATGCATGAGCTCGGTGGATCCGCCGCCGACATCAATGTAAAGGTAGCTGAATTTGTCGTCGAGGGTTTCGGCAATGTGGTTTTCGTAGATCAGTCCGGCTTCCTCGTCGCCGGAAATGATTTCGATGTCGATGCCGGAGGTTTCTTTTACGATTTGGCGTATCTCGTCTCCGTTTTTTGCGTCCCGCATGGCACTGGTGGCGCAGGCTCTGTAATGCTCTACTTTATAGATGCTCATCAAATCGGCAAAAATTCTCATGGCGTTGATGACCATTTCTTGCCGCTCCATGCGGATTTCGCCATAGCTAAAAACATCCATGCCCAAACGCAGCGGAATGCGCAGAAGGTTGAGCTTGACGAATTCGGGATCTCCTTTGGGCTTTTCGATGACTTCGTTAATCAGGAGCCTTGCGGCGTTGCTGCCGATGTCGATGGCTGCTATTTTCATTTTTTTTTGACAAAGTTAAAGGTTAGGGAGCATATATTTGGCTTAATGCACGCTTTTTATTTTGAAGTGTTTTGGGTTTTGGCGTGAAGATAGCGGTAGATTTCGATTTGAGATCGTTTTTCTTCGCCTTCTTGTTGCACGTATTTGTTTTTCATTTTGGCGTCCAAAATGCGAGCTTTCACGTTGTCGCTAAGTTGGATGTCGAGAAGGTCTTTGAGTTCCTGTTTTAGGTTTTTGTCGGTTATTTTTACGGCGGCTTCTATGCGGTGATCCAGGTTTCGGGTCATCCAATCGGCGGAAGAGAGGTACACGTCTTGTGCGCCTTTGTTGTAAAAATACATGATGCGGCTGTGTTCCAGGTACTCGTCGACGATGCTGATGGCGTGGATGGTTTTTTTGAAATGTTTTTGGTTCACGGCGCAGTAAATGCCTCTGACGATTAGGCGGATGTCCACCCCGGCTTCGGCGGCTTCGTAGAGTTTACTGATCATGTGGCGGTCGCTTAAGGCATTGACTTTGATAATCATTTTTGCTTTTCGGCCGGCTTTGGCTTCGGCGATTTCACGGTCGATGTGCCAGGCTATTTTTTCTCTCATGTATTTGGGGCATACCAAGAGGTTTTTTACGTTTTTCAAGGTTTCTTCGGGATTGACTTTTGGTTTTCGGAAGGCATTGAATACTTTATTGATGTCGGCCATGAGGGTTCTGTTACTGGTCATCAGCAGGTTGTCACCATAGATTTTGGCGGTCTTTTCGTTGAAGTTTCCGGTACTTACGAAGCCGTATTGGAGTGTTTTGTTTTGGACTCTTTTTTTTATGACGCAAAGTTTGGCGTGGACTTTTTTATTGGGGATGCCCACCAAGACGTTGATGCCTTCCAATTCAAGGCGTTCTTTCCATTTCAGATTGTTTTCTTCGTCGAATCGGGCACGGAGTTCCACCATTACGGTGACGTTTTTTCCGTTTCTTGCGGCGTTGATGAGTGCGTTGGCGATTTTGGAGTTGGAAGCCAGTCGGTAGACGGTGAGTTGGATGGTTTTTACGTCGGGATCCATGGCGGCCTCCCTTAAAAGGTCGATGACCGGGGTATAGGTGTGGTAAGGGAAGGTTAGCAGGACGTCTTTCTTTAGTACGACATCGGTGACGCGCTGGCCATGGGTGAAGTCCTGATGGGTGAAAGATGTTCTTTCGATGGGTTTTTTAATGGCTTTAAACACGTCGGGGAAGTCCATGAAGTGTTTGAAGTTATGGATCTTTTGTCCCGGAATAATGCTGTCTCTTGCGGTTAGATTTAGTTTTTTGATTAGTAATTCGAGCAGGGCTTTGTCGATATCGCGATCGAACACGAACCGGGTGGGTTTTCCTTTTCGTCGGGTTTTTACGGCTTTTTGGATTTTTTCCGCCAGAGTGGTTCGGATGTCGTTGTCCAAGTCGAATTCGGCATCTTTGGTTACTTTGAAGCAGTGAGCCTGAAAATCATCGTATTCGAAATAGGAAAAAATATGCGGGAGGTTTGCAATGATGACGTCTTCCAGTAGCATGACGTTTTTTTCTCCGTTTTCCGAAGGGAGCAATACGAAGCGGCCCATGACGCGGCTGGGGACTTCGATGATGGCGTAATGGCTGCGGTACTGCCATTGTTTATTGCGCATGGCAATACCGATGTAAAGGCTTTTTTCCCTTAAATAGGGCATCGGTGTATTTTCGTGCAGGAGGATGGGGATGACGTTGCTTTCGACCTCTTCATCGAAATATTGGCGGACGAAGGCTTCTTGTTGTTTGTTGAGGTTTTTGTGGGTTTTGATAAAAACATTTTGCTCCTCCATTTCTTTTAAGAGGCCTTTCCATGTTTGGTTGAAATCTTCTTGCTGTTTGATGACGATTTCGTTGATTCGTTTGAGTATTTTGGAGGGAGGCTGAAAGAAGGAATCCGTAATGAAGCGGTCTTTGAAATCCATGGCGCGCTTGAGGCCCGCGACGCGAACCCGGAAAAATTCGTCAAGATTGTTGGAAAAAATACCTAAGAATCTTATCCGTAGCAGCAGAGGGACGGTTTTGTCCATGGCTTCCTGCATGACGCGTTCGTTGAAGGCTAACCAGGTGATGTCTCTGGGGTTGAATTGTTCGGCCATTGGTAATAGGATTGTTTTTGCCCAAAAATAAGGAATTTTACTTTTAAACGGAGGTGAAGCAAAATATAAAAACGGTTTTCCGAGGGCTGTTCATTTTGTGCTTATATTATGAGCGATCTTTCGGATGATGGGAGGGGATTTGGATTTGGAGGATGATGTGGCTAGGGAATTCTTGAAGAGAGTATAAATATTTTGTTAATTGGAGCCAGTGTTTTTAGCAAAAAGCACTCAATTGTTAGCGGGAAATCTCTTGAAATATTGAGGACTGAAATGTGTTTTTTGGGGGCGGAAATCTGTTGGTGAAATTTAAAAACAAAAAAATCTCAACTTGCTGAATTTTAGCTTGTTGAGATTTTTTTAAGTAGACCCACAGGGACTCGAACCCCGAATAACTGAACCAAAATCAGGTGTGTTGCCAATTACACCATGGGTCTGTTGTTTTAAGTGGTGCAAATTTACGTCTTTTTTTTAAAACTCCAAATTTTTTTTTAATCTTTTTTACTATTTTTAGACTTTCAAATCAGAGTTAGGTATGGAGGTTGATTTTAACCAATTTGATATTAAGGCGTTACGTTCGTCGTCTTTGTTTGAGGAGTCGGTACTTTTTTTTCTGAAGGATTGGTTTTCGCCCGATGTGGCGGTGGCGGTGCAGACTTCGGGATCCACGGGAGAACCTAAACGCTTTTTGGTGGAAAAGGAACGGATGAGGTCTTCGGCTCGGATGACGGTGGATTTTTTGGGTTTGAAACCGGGGGATACGGCACTTCTTGCGTTGCCGGTGCAATACATTTCGGGAAAGATGATGGTGGTGAGAGCGGCGGAGCGGCGTTTGAAACTTTGGGTAGGCGAATCTTCGTTAACGCCTTTGGCGAAGTTGGACCGGCATGTGGATTTTTGTGCGCTTACGCCTTTGCAGGTGGAGCATAGTCTGGATAAAATCCATTGGGTGAAAAATTTGATTATTGGCGGTGCGGCGGTCTCGGAAAGTCTGAAGGCGAGACTTAGGGCTCGCTTAAACGAATTGGCAGCGGAAGTAAGGGTTTTTGAAACTTACGGGATGACGGAAACTTTATCGCATATTGCATTAAAGGCGATTTATCCCAAAGATGATGGATGCTTTTCGGTTTTGGAAGGGGTGGCTGTTGATTTGGATGACCGGGGATGTTTGGTGGTTGATGCGCCGGCTTTGGCTGAGGGGAGGCTTCATACGAACGATTTGGTGAAAATGGAAGAGGCTGGGCGTTTTCGTTTTTTGGGGCGGGTGGATCACGTGATTAATTCGGGTGGGGCGAAAATTTCCCCCGAAGTTTTGGAGGCTGTGGTCAGGCGTTATGTTTCCAATGAAGTTTTGTTTGTCGGGGAGAGAGATGAGATTTTGGGGCAGAGGTTGGTGCTCGTGGTGGAAGGCGAGCGGAATGCTGAGCTTTGCAAAGTTATTGAAGGGATTGCTTTTGGAAAATCGTTTCATCGGCCGAAGCGGGTTGTTTTTCTTCCGGTGTTTCCTCGGACGCCGAACGGTAAAGTGGATCGCAGGGCGGTTTTGGATTTGCTTTAGACGATTGGTGGCTTTGTTTTTGTAGAGAATGGAAAAAGCGAAGAAATGAAATCAATTGCGGGAGAGCTTTCTTATAAGACGTCGCGGAGCAGTGGGGCTGGAGGTCAGAATGTAAACAAGGTGGAAACCTCGGTTACGGTGTTATGGGATGTGGATGGGAGTCTGCTTTTTGACGAGGATGAAAAACGATGGATTAAGGAGCGGCTGAAGAATCGAATCAACGCTCAGGGGGTGCTTCAGGTGAGTGTGTCGGAGAGCCGTTTTCAGTTGCAGAATAAAAAGAAGGCGGTGGAAAAGATTGACGGCTTGGTGAGGATGGCATTGGTGCGGCCTAAAGCCAGATTGAAGACCAAACCGACCAAGGCTCAGAAGGAAAGGCGTATTCAGGATAAAAAGCAACATGCAGAAAGGAAGGAAAGGCGGCGTTTTCGTTTTTAGTTTTGGAGGTTGGGGGAGCAGTTGGAAGTAGGGTTTCGGACAAAGAAAAGAAATGGTTATCTTTGCCTAAATTTTACGACAATGAACAAACCGATTACCGAATTTATCGAGAAATACTATTTGCACTTCAATGCAGCGGCATTGGTGGATGCTTCCAAGGGTTACGTGGCTCACTTGAAGGATGGAGGGAAGATGATGATTACGCTTGCCGGGGCTATGTCTACGGCGGAGCTTGGGAAGATATTGGCGGAGATGATTCGTCAGGATAAGGTTCAGATTATTTCCTGTACGGGAGCTAATTTGGAGGAGGATCTTATGAATCTGGTGGCGCATACGCATTACGAAAGGGTGCCGCATTACCGTGATCTTACGCCTCAGCAGGAGTGGGATCTTTTGGAAAGGGGGTTGAATCGTGTAACGGATACCTGTATTCCTGAAGAGGAGGCTTTTCGTCGTTTGCAGAAGCATATTTATGCCATTTGGAAAGAGGCGGACGAGAAGGGGGAGAGGTATTTCCCTCACGAGTATATGTATAAGCTTTTGCTTTCGGGGGTGTTGGAGCAGTATTATGAAATTCCGAAAGAGAACTCTTGGATGTTGGCGGCTGCGGAGAAGAATCTTCCGATTGTGGTGCCGGGTTGGGAGGACTCCACGATGGGGAATATTTTTGCCAGCTACTGCATTAAGGGGGATTTGAAGCCTTCTACCATGAAGTCGGGGATTGAGTACATGACCTTTTTGGCGGATTGGTATCCTAAGAATTCAGGAGGTAAAGGGGTTGGTTTCTTCCAGATTGGTGGAGGGATAGCGGGCGACTTCCCGATTTGTGTGGTTCCGATGTTGTATCAGGATTTGGAGATGACGGATATTCCTTTTTGGTCTTATTTCTGTCAGATTTCGGATTCCACGACGTCTTATGGCTCTTATTCGGGCGCGGTGCCGAACGAAAAAATCACTTGGGGCAAATTGGATATTACCACGCCTAAATTTATTGTGGAGAGTGATGCTACCATTTGTGCTCCTTTGATGTTCCAATATATTTTGGAAAACTCTTAGGAGAACGTTGGGGTCTTATGATAAAGCCTGGAATTCACTTCTTGTGAATCCGGGCTTCTTTTGTTGAAGGGGTTGTTTTGTTTTACTTTACTTTATTATATCTTGGTTTAGTTCATGGAAACGTCCTGAGGCATATTGGCCCATAGTAGAAATTGGCCGCCGAGGTTTTGCATGATGTTTTTCCATAGGTCTTGGTGGTAGGGAGAGGTGTAGTCCAATTGATGGGTATCGACAACGGTCCAGTAGTGGTTTCGGATTTCGTTTTCCAGTTGCTTGGCGGCCCAGCCGCTGTAGCCGGAGAAAATTTTGATGTGGCTGGGATCGAGGCGGTTTTCGATGGCTTCTCCGATAATGGTTTCGGTGTCTTCGGTAAGATAGAAGTCGTCATTGATTTTCAGGGCGAATTTGTTTAAGGGTTGGCCTTTGACGATGAAGAAGACTTTGTCGTTTTCCACGGGGCCGCCTTCGTAGATTTCGATGTTGAACCCTAGGAGTTCTCGTAGGTTTTGGCTGATGTGTCCGTTTTTTTTGTTGAGAACGAGCCCGAATGCGCCTTCTTCGTTGTGGTCGATAATCAGGACGACCGCCCGGGAAAAAATATCCCCCGAAACATCAGGCATGGAAATTAATAGTTTACCTTTGTAGGAGTTATTCATACTCAAAAATAAAAAAAATATGGAAAACCTGTACGATAAAAGGCGAGTTTACGAGAAGTTTAGTTTATTGGAGGATGAGGTTAAGGCGAATCCGATGGAGCAGTTTCGGGATTGGTTTTTAGATGCGGAGCAGAGTGATGCGGTGGCAGAAGCCAATGCGATGGCGATTTCTACGGTGGAGGCGGACGGATGTCCGAGGACGAGGATGGTTTTGTTGAAGGCTTACACTTGGGAGGGTTTTATTTTTTATACCAATTATCAAAGTCGTAAAGGTCGGGCGTTGGTAGGGAATGCGAGGGCCTGTTTGCATTTCTTTTGGCCGGTGTTGGAGCGGCAGATTATTATCAAGGCGGAATTGGAGCGTTTGGCTGAAAACCTCAGCGACGGGTATTTTGCGTCAAGGCCGAAGGGGAGTCAGTTGGGGGCGCTTGTTTCGCCTCAGAGTGAGGTGATTCCGAATCGTTTGTTTTTGGAGGATCGGTTAAGGGCTTTGGAGGAGGCTTATAAGGACAAGGTAGTTGAGCGTCCTTCGGAGTGGGGCGGGTATTTGGCGCGGCCTTACGAGATAGAATTTTGGCAAGGGCGTCCGAATCGCTTGCATGATCGTTTGCTTTATTCTTTGCAGAAGGATTACGATTGGAAAATGGTTCGCTTAGCGCCTTAATTTTTTGGGTGAACGAAATGATAAAGGCTTCCTTTTGGGAAGCCTTTATTTTTATAATCGGTTCTGAAGATTATTTTTTCTTAGCACCTGCAACGGCATCTGCCAATTCTGCACCTGCTTTGAATTTAGCTACTTTTTTAGCGGCGATTTTGATTGGTTTTTTGGTTGCAGGGTTGATACCTTGTCTTGCGGCTCTTTCCGCTACGGAGAATGTACCGAAACCTACTAGAGAAACTTTCCCGTCTTTTTTCTTCAAAGTGGAAGTTACGTTAGCGATGAAAGATTCAAGAGCGGCTTTGGCTGCTACCTTGGTGATTCCGGCGTCTTTAGCCATTGCGTCGATTAATTCAGACTTGTTCATAATTGTTATGATTTAAAGTTAGTTCTTGTTAGCAAATATAACACAATTTTAGATATGTGCAAATTTTTTTATTTTTTGTTTAAAGGTCTCTTTCAAAAGTGGGCGGGCTGTTGGAAATTCGTAATCCGCTTCTCTCTCGAGATTCCGCTGTTGTGAGCATCTAAAAATGTGCCAAAAGCCTTTTGTTGAGGCTTTTTTGGGAAGGGTTTGAAATGGTTTTTGAAATTATGAAATTCGAAATTTGATATGGAAAATTTAGAAGAATGTTTTTATTGTTGTTTTTTCTTTAATGAAAGGTGGTTTTGGGGTATTTATTGTTGATTTTCAAAAAAATAAGATTGGCTTTTTTTAAGGGCGAGTAATGGGATTTTATTAATAAATTTGCCCCATGTTAATAGAAGTATTCAAATCCAAGATTCACCGGGTTCGAGTGACCGAATCGGATCTCAATTATATCGGCAGCATTACCATAGATGAAGATTTATTGGAGGCTTCGGGGATTTTGGTGGGCGAGCGCGTGTATATTGTTAATGTGAATAACGGCGAGCGTTTCGACACCTATGCTATCAAAGGGAAGAGGGGGTCGGGAGAGGTTTGTCTGAATGGACCTGCGGCACGGAAGGTGCAGAAAGGCGATGTGATTATTATCATTTCTTATGCTCAGATGACGCCTGAGGAGGCGAAGGATTTTCAGCCGAAAATTATTTTTCCGGACGAAACGACAAATCGTTTGGTGCCTTAATTTCTAAAAATTTTATTTGTTTTGGAACAGACGAAAAAAAAGAATCCTTTGAAAGCAGGGCTTACCATTGCTGTTTCTTTGGCGGTGGCCTTTTTTTTTATGTGGCTGGCGTTTCGGGGGATGGATTTTGGGAAAATAAAAGGTTATTTTTCTAAGGCGGATTATTTTTGGGTGGGATTTGCAGCGGTTTTCGGAGTGCTGGCGTACTGGTTTCGGGCGGTTCGTTGGAATTTGCTTCTGGAGCCGTTGGGGCATCGGATTGGTAATGGGAATGCTTTGTGGGCGATTTCTTTGGGGTATCTTATGAATCTTACGATTCCTCGGAGTGGAGAGTTGGTTCGTTCTACAGCGCTTTATGGTGTGGAAAAGGTTCCGGTGGATCAATCGTTTGGAACGATTATTCTGGAGCGCGTGGTGGATTTGCTTTGCATGGCGCTTTTTTTGGGACTGACTTTGGTTTTCAAGTACGAGGCGATTGAGGTGTTTTATCTTCAATCGGGATTAACCGTGAGTCCGACCAAATTATTGGTACTGGGAGTTGGGTTTTTGCTTTTGGGTGTGCTGTTTTTGGGGCTTAGGGGGCGGCTTCGCTCTTTTCCTTTGGTTGGGGGGATTGTCCGTTTTTTGGATGGTATTCTTAATGGGGTTTTGTCTGTGTTCAGGTTGCGTCGGCCTTGGCTTTTTGTTTTTTATTCTTTGGCGATATGGGGGTGCTATTATTTAGCGGCTTATTTGGTGGTCTTTGCATTGCCTGAAACATCCGGATTTACGGTGGCGGATGGTTTTTTTCTCATTGTGGTGGGAACTTTGGGAATGATGGTGCCGGCTTCGGGGGGAATTGGGGCGTTCCATTTTGCTTTGAAACTGGGGATTGGAGCCTTGTTTGTTTCCATGGGTCGTTCTTATGAAGAGGGGGCTGAAGTGGGGTTGGCTTATGCTTTTATTTCGCATACCATGCAGTTGGTGATTATGGTGGTGATGGGGTTGGTTGCGATTCCGATGCTTGCCAAAGGACGCGGAAATTCTTGATTTTGAGCACGGATAATAGAGGTGAAAGTGCAAATTAAAATCGGCAGGAGCCCATAGGGTTCCTGCCGATTTCTTTAGGAAGAATTTTCTTAGATTCCGAAAGCGCGTTTGAGCAAGCTATCGGTTTGAGGTTCCCTGCCTCTGAAATTTTTATAGAGGGTCATGGGGTCTATGGTTCCTCCGGAGGCCAAAAGGGTTTTGTATTTGGCTGCGGTTTCGGCGTGAAACAAACCGTTTTCTTTGAAGTATTGGAAGGCGTCAGCATCCAATACTTCGGCCCATTTGTAGGAGTAGTACCCGGCGGCGTACCCGCCTTGGAAAATATGGGAGAAGCTTGGCGATAGGGCGGTTTCGGGATGGGAGGGATAGAGGTTTGTGGCTTGGCAGGCTTTGGTTTCGAAAGCTTTAAGGTCTTTCAGGGGTTCGGTCTCCGTATGGAAGGCCATGTCGAGCAAGCCGAATCCCAATTGTCTTAGCGTTTGGTAGCCTTCCATGAAGTTTTTGCTTTCGGCGAGTTTTTGTATTTTCTCCTGAGGCAATTCTTCGTTTGTTTGGTAGTGTTTTGCGAATGTTTTCAGGAATTCGGGTTCGTAGCAGTAGTTTTCCAAAAACTGTGAGGGAAGTTCCACAAAGTCCCATTTAACGGAAGTTCCGGAAAGATTAGGGTATTGGGTGTCTGCTAACAAGCCATGGATGGCGTGTCCGAACTCGTGAAACAGCGTTGTAACCTCTTGGAAGGTGAGTAAACTTGGCGTGTCGGCGGTGGGTTTGGTGAAATTGCACACTACGGAGATGTGCGGGCGATGGTTTTGACCGTCTTTTTGGTATTGGTTTTTATAGCTGGTCATCCATGCACCGGCGCGTTTGCCTTTTCTGGGGTGGTAGTCGGTGTAGAGAAGGGCTTTGTAGGTTCCGTTTTCGGAGACCTCGTAGGTTCGGGTTTCCGGATGGTATTTTGGAACGTGGTGGACTTCCTTGAAGGTTAGCCCGAAGAGGGTTTCGGCTAAGTTAAAAACGGCTTTTTCTACTTTTTCCAGTTGAAAATAGGGTTTTAGTTCTTCGTCATTGAGGTCGAATTTTTCCTTTCTCAGTTTTTCCGCGTAATAGACATGATCCCAACTTTGGAGGTCTTCGATGCCGTCTTTTTGGGCGAGTTTTTTTAAGGCTTCGATGTCGTTATGGGCGAATGGTGTGGCTTTTTCCAAAAGTTCATGGAGAAATTGGAATACTTTTTCGGGGGTTTTGGCCATTCTTTCTTCCAGTACATAAGCGGCGAAGTTTTCGTAGCCTAGCAATTGGGCTTTTCTTTTTCGGAGTTCGACGATTTCTTTGATCAGGTTTTGATTGTCGAATTCTCCACCGTCAAAGGCTTTTTTTCCGTTGGCTAAAGCAAGTTCTTTCCTCAGTTCCCGGTCTTGAATGTAGGTCATGGCGGGTAGGAAACTCGGGTATTGCAGGGTAATGACATACCCGTCCAGTCCTTTTTCTTTGGCTTCTTCTGCGTATTGGGAAAGGACGGATTCGGGAAGGCCTGATAATCTGCTTTTGTCCGTGAGGTGTTTTTGGTAGGCGTTGGTGGCAGAAAGAACATTTTGGCCGAATTGAAGCGATTTTAAGGCTAGTGTCTTGTGGAGTTCTTCGAGGGTTTCTTTGTCTTTTTCGTTCAGTAGGGCTCCGTTTCTTACGAAACTTTTATAGGTTTGGTCCAAGAGGGTTGTTTGCTCTTCGTTGAGCGAGTATTGGGCTTTGGCTTCGTAAATGGTTCGGACTCTTTCAAAAAGAATGGAGTTTTGAGCCGTTTTGGAAGCAAATTCGGTTAACAGAGGAGAGATTTCCTGAGCGATGCGTTGAATTTCGTCATTGGTTTCCGCCGAGTTCAGGTTGAAAAAAATGCTGGAGGCGTTATCCAGCGCTTGACCCGAATAGGCCAGGGCTTCGATGGTGTTGGCGAAGGTGGGCGGTTGCGGATTTTGTGCAATTTGGTTGATTTCCGCTTCGGCCTGCTCGATGAGTGTTTTGAACGCCGGGAGGTAGTCGCTGGTTTTTAGTTGGTCGAACGGTGCCGCTTGATAGGGCGTATTGAAAGGTTGGGTTAATGGATTCATGTGTTTTGTTTTTTTAGAAAGTAACAAGGCGAGCAAAAATTATTCCTTTGCTTTTGTTTCGGTCATTTTGTATGGTTTTTGGGAGGCTTTTCGGAATTTTTCTATCTTCGTGTAAAAGTTGTATTCGTTTTGTCATCGGGCGTGTATTGTAAGGAAGAGCTTAAGGCATATGTTTTGGATCGGATTTCGGGAAAGATAAAGACCTTGGATTTTTATCGTGGTTTTACTTTGGAGGCGAGTTTGGATCTTAAGAAGACCTCAAAATACGATTCTTTTCGGGAGGAGATGCAGGAGGAGATCTATCATTTGGATCGGCAGATGCACGCGCTTAAGACTATGCAGAGGAAGATGCGGGCGGTGGTGGTTTCCCGTGCGGAGGTGGTGCAATTGGGGGCTTTGGTGCTAACTAATAAGGCTAGGTTTTATCTTTCGGTGTCTTTTGGGGAGTTTTTTTTCGAGGGCGAAAGGTTCTATGCTATTTCGTTGGAGAGTCCGATGGGGAAGGTTCTAGCGGGAAAGCGGCCGGGAGACGAGTTTGTTCTTAACGGAATTTACCAAAAAATCGTGGCGGTGTATTGAACCGTATTTAATCGTAAAATATAAGAAAAAATGGAAGAAAAAGAAGTTTTAAAAAGCCTTATCGAGCGTCGTCGGAGTCGTTTTCCGAAGGATTATTCGGGAGCGGAGGTGGCCTCGGAGGTTTTGGCTGCGGTGCTTGCCTCGGCGGAGTTTGCTCCGAACCACAAGCGTACCAAGCCTTGGCGTTTTCGGGTGTTTCAGGGGGAGGAGAAGAACCGTTTTGGGCATAGGGTGGCGCAAGTGTACAAGGCGACCACGGGAGCGGAGCAGTTTATGGTGAAGAAATACGATGCGATAGTTCAGAAGTGGGAACGCTCCGGCGCAGTGTTGACCGTTGTGGTGAATTTCAGCGGAATGGTTCCGGAATGGGAAGAAGTGGCGGCTGTTGCAATGGCCGTGCAGAATATGTATCTTACTTGCGAGGCGCACGGAATAGGGTGCTACTGGGCAACGCCGGGGGGGAAGGATCATTTGGCGGAGGATTTGGGCTTGGAAGCCAATCAGAAATGTTTGGGCTTTTTTTTCATGGGACCTTTGGTTTAGTATAGAACGTTTTTTTCGGGAAGTTGGAAATAATTGAAAATAGGGGAGTCGTGGTATTGTTTCTTTTCGAAAATTTACTAATTTTGCAACCTCAAAAATATTAACCGGGACGAGTATCCCAAAAACTAAACATTTATGTCAGTAAAAATTAGATTACAAAGACACGGTAAAAAAGGAAAACCTTTTTTCCACATCGTAGTGGCCGATGCCAGAGCGAGAAGAGACGGTAGATTCATCGAGAAATTGGGAACTTACAACCCGATTACCAACCCTGCAACAATTGAGTTGGATGTAGATGCTGCTGTAAAATGGCTTAACAACGGTGCTCAGCCTACCGATACTGCAAGAGCGATTTTGTCTTACAAAGGGGCTTTATTGAAGAAGCACTTGCAAGGTGGTGTAGCTAAAGGAGCATTCGACGAGGCGGAAGCGGAAAGAAGATTCAACGCTTGGTTGGAGGCTAAAGAAAAAGCGGTAGAGAACAAAAAAGAAGGTTTGGCAAAATCCAAAGCGGACGCAAAACAAGCGGCTTTGGAAGCTGAAGCTAAAGTTAATGCTGAGCGATTGGCAGCGAAAGAGGCTCAATTGGCCGAAGCTAAAGCGGCAGAGGAAGCTGAAGCGGCTGTGTCAGAAGAGCCGGCTGCAGAAGAAGCAGCGGAGGAGTCTGCTGAAGGCGGCGAAGCTTAATCGCTATTGTCAGACGATTACCCGATAATAAGGCGTTTCTTTGTGGAAACGCCTTTTTCGTGCTAATAAATTTCTATTTTTGCATTATGAAAAAAGAAGAGTGTTATTATTTGGGACGCATTACCCGTACGCATGGTCTTGCGGGGAATGTGATTTTGAAGTTGGATACCGACCAGCCGGAGTTTTACAATAAGCTGGAGTCTGTTTTTGTGGAAATCAATGGGCTTTTGGTGCCTTTTTTTATTGAAAAACAAAAGTGGAGTAAGGAGGATGCCAAGATCATAACGTTTAAAAACACAACGCTGGCCATGGCGGAACAAACGGTGGGAAAAGAGGTTTATCTTCCTCTGTCCACTTTACCCGAACTAACAGGGAATCAGTTTTATTACCATGAGGTTATCGGATTTGAGATAAAAGATCAGACATCGGGGGATTCTTGCGGAATCATTAAGGCGGTTAACGATCAAACGGCGCAACATTATTTTATATTGACCCTTCAGGGGAAAGAGGTGGTTATTCCGATTATTAAGGATTGGATTACGAGGGTTTGCCGTGAGACGAAATGCATTACGATGCAGCTTCCCGAAGGCTTGTTGGAGGTGTTTTTGGTGGATACTCCAAAAGACGAGTGATTTTTTTTCAACGTCTTTCTTTTCGTTGAAAAGCTCTATCTTTGCAATTCACAGGAAAATCGGCTTGTTGATCTCCATCGTTGTGGAGGTAGGAAAGTCCGGACACCGTAGGGCAGCATAGCGGCTAACCGCCGTCCACAGTAATGTGAGGACCAGTGCAACAGAAAGCAAGTACAGTTCGGCTGTAGTGAAATCAGGTAAACTCTATGCGGTGCAATGCTAAGTATATCATCAATTAAGGGCGGCTCGTCCGTTGATGAGGGGTAAGCAGCTAAAACTCCGCTGTAAGGCGGAGTGTAGATAAATAACAAGCGTCGTACTTTGTACGGTACAGAATCCGGCTTATAGATTTTCCTGTGATTTTTAATCTTCTTTTTCCAAAATGCGTCGGGCTTCAGCGAGGTTTGTTTTTTCTTCCTCGGGTAATTCAGGGTATTGGGGATTCATTTCTTCAAGTGCTTTGATGATGATTTGGATGACCGCGAGTCTTGTTAGCCATTTTTTGTCGGCCGGCACAATGTACCACGGGGCATGAGGTTTGGAGGTACGGTTTATGGCTTCTTCGTAGGCTTCTTGGTACAGGTTCCAAAGGGCTCTTTCTTTCAGGTCGCCCATTTCGAATTTCCAGTTTTTGTCGGGTTGATCGATGCGCTCCAAAAGACGTTGCTTTTGTTCTTCACGGGAGACGTTTAGGAAGATTTTTACGATTTTTGTTCCGTTTTGGGCGAGGTGTTTTTCAAAGTTTTCGATGCTTTCGTAGCGGTTGTTCCAAAACGTTTGGTCTAGTTCTTGGGTTGAGTGCCAAACTTTTTCTCTGAGGTTGTATTCGGGATGCACCTTGCAGACCAGTACATTTTCGTAGTGGGAACGGTTGAATAGTCCTATTTTTCCTTTTTCGGGAAGGGCGAGATAATGCCTCCACAGAAAATCGTGTTGGTACTCTTTTGTACTGGGGGATTTAAAGCTGGTGACTTCGCACCCTTGAGGGTTGAGACCTGCGAAAACGTGTTTTATGGTGCTGTCTTTTCCTGCGGCATCCATGGCTTGGAAGACGACTAGTAAGGCTTGGCGTCCGTCGGCATAGAGTTTCTCCTGCAGGGCGAAGAGTTTTTTCTTTTCTTCTTTTAATTGTTTTTGACCTTGTTTTTTGGTTAGTTTGCCGTTGTAGGTGGTACTGAATTTTTTCAGTTGGATTTTTCCTTTGGCGAGGTATTTTTCAGAGAAGTTGGTTGGCATATTATTGGAATTTAGGATGAAACGAAAAATCGCCTCCGATAGAGAGACGATTGCATAAAATTAGAATTCAAACGCAAACGTTTCTTATTATTTCGCTGAATTCTTTTTTGGACTATTTTTTGCCGGTGCAGCGGGTTGTGCCGCAGTGGTTTCGGGAGCGTTAGGGTCTACTTTTCCTTTGATGTAAAGGACGGATCGGCTGTTGCTCGGATCGTTGGAGTAGACTTCGATTAACTTTTGGAAATCCCCGTTGATTTGGGTGTTGTACCCGACTTTAATTTGTGCAGTTTTTCCCGGAAGAATGGGGTCTTGGCTCCATTCCGGAGTGGTACAGCCGCAAGAGGCTTGCACTCGGCTGATGATTAGGGGCTTGTCGCCTGTGTTTTTCACTGTAAAGAAACGGTGGCCTTCAGCTCCTGTTTTCACGGTGCCGTATTCGATGGTGGTTTTATCGAAAGAAATGGTTTGGGCGGAAGCAGTTGCCAGAGCACCAATAATGAACATTCCTGCAAGTAATTTTTTCATTTTTTGTTTTTTTTAATTGTTTAGTTAGTCTCTTAAAAGAGAAAATTGGAGGAGCAAAGTTAAAAATATTTTCAATTCATACGCCCAAAATTACCCTTTTCCCTATTTTTGCAAAAATAAAGCCAAAAAAAGAAGCTATGCAGATTTCAGATAAATACAGTCCGCAAGAGACCGAACAAAAATGGTACGGGTATTGGATGGAGCAGGGGTATTTTCATTCGACACCGGACGACCGTCCGCCGTACACTATTGTAATTCCGCCGCCTAATGTAACGGGGATTTTGCATATGGGACATATGCTTAATAATACCATTCAGGATGTGTTGATTAGACGAGCAAGGATGAGAGGCTATAATGCTTGTTGGGTACCAGGAACCGACCACGCCTCTATTGCTACGGAAGCGAAGGTCGTGGCTAAACTAAAGGCGGAAGGCATTAACAAATCGGATATTTCTCGTGAAGAATTCCTAAAACACGCTTGGGAATGGACGCATAAATATGGCGGAACAATTTTAGAGCAATTAAAAAAATTAGGTTGTTCTTGCGATTGGGACAGGACCCGCTTTACGATGGAGGATAAACTCTCCGATCAAGTGATAAAGTCTTTTGTGGATTTATATAACAAAGGGCTCATCTACAGAGGTTACCGTATGGTTAACTGGGACCCGGAAGCCAAAACCAACATATCCGACGAAGAAGTTATTTTCAAAGAACAAAACGGAAAACTCTATCACTTAAAATATCAGATTGAGGGCACGCAAGACTTTCTTACCGTGGCGACCACGCGTCCCGAAACCATTTTCGGTGATGTGGCCGTATGCGTAAACCCTAATGATGAACGCTACCAAAAACTTATCGGCAAGACCGTTATTGTGCCTATCGTTAATCGTGCGGTGCCGATTATTGCCGATGAATATGTGGATATTGAATTCGGAACGGGGACATTGAAAATAACGCCTGCCCATGATGTTAATGATTACGAAATTGGTCAAAAACACCAGCTTCAAATCATTGATGCTATTGACGACGATGGCAAACTGAATCATCACGGAATGTATTACGAAGGGAAAGACCGTTTTGTGGTGCGTAAAGAAATCGCAAAAGAGTTGGAAGCGAAAGGTCTTCTCGCCAAAGCGGAAGATTATGTAAACAAGGTGGGGACTTCCGAGAGAACGGGAGCGGTGATAGAACCTAAAATCTCTCAACAATGGTTCTTGAAAATGTCCGAAATTGCCAAACCTGCTTTAGAGGTGGTCATGAACGACGAGATTAAATTCTATCCCGATAAATTTAAAAACACCTACAAATATTGGATGGAAAACATCCGAGATTGGAACATCTCTCGTCAGCTTTGGTGGGGGCAGCAAATCCCTGCCTACTACTACGGAGAAGGCGAAAACGATTTTGTAGTAGCGGAAAACGCTGAAAAAGCATTGGAATTAGCAAAAGAAAAGTCTCAAAATCCAAATCTAAGCCTTGCCGACTTAAAACAAGACGAAGATGCTTTAGACACTTGGTTCTCTTCTTGGCTGTGGCCAATGTCCGTATTCGACGGATTATTAGACCCTAACAGCAAGGAAATCAACTATTATTATCCTACCACCGACCTCGTTACAGGTCCAGACATCATTTTCTTTTGGGTAGCCAGAATGATTATGGCAGGATTGGAATGGAGAGGTAAAGTTCCTTTCAAAAATGTATATTTCACAGGGATTGTAAGGGATAAACAAAGACGCAAAATGTCTAAATCTTTAGGCAATTCACCTGACCCAATAGAGCTCATTGACAAATACGGTGCAGACAGCGTAAGAGTTGGGATTCTGTTGAGTTCTGCGGCTGGAAACGACCTTCTGTTCGACGAAGACTTAATGCTACAAGGGCGAAATTTCGCTACTAAAATATGGAATGCTTTCCGTCTAGTACAAGGTTGGAAACAAGAAGACAAACCAGCTGGTGCAGTTGAAAATCAAACGATAGAATGGTTTGGTCATTTATTAGATAAAACCGTAAAAGAGATTAACGAGCAGTTTGAAAAATTCAGAATTTCAGACGCCTTACATCTTATTTATAAATTAATTTGGGACGATTTCTGTTCTTGGTATTTGGAAGCCATTAAACCAAATTACGGCGAGGGTATTTCTAAGGAAATTTACGACAAAACCATTGCTTATTTTGAAGCGTTGATGAAATTGCTCCACCCTTTTATGCCTTTCTTAACCGAGGAGCTTTGGCAAAATATTATCTCAAGAAATACAGACGAAGCCCTCATTATCGCTCAACAAAGAGAGGCATCAGAATTTGATGTGAATATTATCAACCAATTTGATATTGCTAAAGAGTGGATTTCTGGCGTGAGAAATTACAGACAAAGCAAGGGTATTTCTCCTAAAGAAACCGTAGAGCTCTACACCAATGCTACCGAAAATAGCAACGAAGCACTTATAAAGAAATTGGCTAATGTTTCAAATATTTATTTCAATGAAAAAACAGACAAACCAAGTTTCTCTTTCTTGGTTGGTTCTACGGAACTTTCCATACCGCTTAGCGAAACGCTTGATTTGGAAGAAGAGAAGAAGAAAACAGAGGAGGAACTTTCTTATCTTAAAGGCTTTTTAGCTTCAGTTGAGAAAAAGCTAAGCAACGAAAAATTCGTTAGTGGAGCTCCTGAAAAAGTGGTAGAAATGGAACGAAAAAAACAAAAAGATGCCCTTGATAAGATTGCGTTATTGGAGGAAAAGCTGAAAACCCTCTAGTCTGAATAAGGTTCATCTGAAGGAAAAAAGACCGGTGAGGCGTTGCTTTATTGGTCTTTTTTCGTTTATCTTTACTTTTTATACCTGCGGTTATGGAACATCTTGATAATATTAAGAAATTATTTGGTAAAAATTTTGTTGAAAGTCCTCTTTTGGAAACCTTTGAGGCGGGGCGTATTGTGTTGCCGACGGGGGAAATGGTGGCTTGTGATCCTCTGATTACAAAGGACATGAAGCCTTTTACGGTTCGTTTTCCTAGTGGTTCGTTTCCGGTTTTGGTTCATAAGGAGAGGGAGAGCAATTGCGTGGCTTATGTGGAAGTGGTTTTCGGGGTGGCTGATGCGCTACGTTGGGAAATGGCGGTAACGGAGGGGCAGAAAATTCAAGAGCTTAAAGAGGGCGAAATCTTCGGTTATCCGGTGGCGTCGGGAATGGGGTGTCTTATGGATGTGGAGACGCAGGCCTCGCTCAACGCTTTGGAAGAGAAACTTTTTCGTAGAAAGGGAAATGATTTTATGGGGATTTATGAAGAGTTTTTCCATGAGCATTTTTTTGATGAAAAAGGGGCGATAGACCAGTATGCTTTTCTTTTTCCTGACGAGTCGAAACCGGGGAGCCTTTTTGCTTTTGAAGCGGGATATGGCGAGGGTTTTTACGCCAGTTATATTGGTCGGGATAAGGACGGCGGAGTGGTGAAACTGGTTACGGAGTTTATTGAGATTCTAAGTTAATAAGCGTTAAATACGGAGGGGTGTAAATTTCAAAAAACTACCTTTGTATATCCAATTTTTAATTTATTTGATGATGAAGATTACTTCAGAACAGCCGAAAATCATGGTGGTGGGAAGTTCCTCTGTGGATCTTGTGCTCAATACCGAGAATTATCCGATGCCCAACGAAACGGTTTTGGCAAGTAAATCCGAAAGTTTTTTCGGAGGTAAAGGGGCTAATCAGGCGGTGGCGGCTTCCCGTTTGGGGGCGGGGGTTTATTTTGTTGGTGCGGTGGGGATGGATCCTTATGGCCAGCAGATTCTTCGGAACTTGGTTGATGAGGGCGTGAACGTGGGGTTTGTCCGAGAGCGGGAAGATTATGCGACGGGGACGGCTTATGTAACGGCGGCGCAAGGCAAAAATGCCATTGTGGTGGTTCCTGCGGCTAATTTCACGTTGCGGCCTGACGATGTGGAGGTTGCCGAACGGTTTTTGGCGCAGTCGGAACTGGTATTGCTTCAGCTGGAAATTCCTTTGGAAACGGTTGCTTATACGGTGGATTTGGCAAAGCGTCATGGGACGAAGGTCGGGATTTATGCGGCGCCGGCACAGCGCCTTCCGGAGGCGGTGTTGGATTATGCCAGCTTCATTGTCGTTAAAAGTGGTGAACTTAACACCGTGTTTGGGGACAAGTGGTCTCGGGAAGAGATTCTTCGACGGTACGAAAATCGGGTTTTCGTAAGGGATGATAGCAATTCCACGACGTACTTCAATGGTGAGGAGATGATTTATCTCCGCAACGATAGGGAAGATGTCTTGAATAAAATGGGGATGGGGGATGCTTTTACTGCCGGTTTTGCGGTGGCCTTCTGTCATGGGAATACGGTTAACGATTGCGTGAAATTCGGGAATGAGGTTTCGCTTAAAGTTGCTGTTAACAGAGGTTCGCAAAGAGGTTTGCCCTACCTTAGAGATTTGATGGGAAAATGCAGTCAATAAGCAAAAATATGAACGATTGGATTATTCCGCTGACGGTGGATTTTGTCCGTTGTCGGCTTGAGGGTGCAGAAGCGGGGCACGATTGGTTCCATGTGGAGCGGGTTTGGAAACTTTCGGTTACGATAGCCCAGACGTTGGCGTGCGACCGTTTGGTGGTGGAACTGGGAGCGCTGCTGCACGATATTGCGGATCCTAAATTTCATGACGGGGACGAGGCTTTGGCTTTGCGTACGGTTCGGGATTTTTTGGTTTCTCATGCCGTGGAGGAGAGGCTGATCGAGAAGGTTTTGTTTATCATTCGGTATGTTTCGTTCAAAAACCGCTCGGAAATGCCGGAGACGATTCCGATAGAACTTAAAATTGTCCAGGATGCGGATCGTTTGGATGCCATCGGGGCGATTGGGGTGGCCAGGACGTTTAATTTCGGAGGGTATAAAGGAAATCCTCTGCATGATCCGGCTCAGCTTCCAAGGCTCGGTATGAGTAAGGAGGAGTATAAACAATCTCAAGGGACGACCATTAATCATTTTTATGAAAAGTTACTGTTGCTTAAGGATTTGATGCAAACCGAAAAGGGGAAGGCGTTGGCGAAGGAGCGGCATGCGTTCATGCTTTATTTTTTGGAGCAATTTTATCACGAATGGGAAGGCGGGGGCTGAACCTGATTACTTGTTTAAAGCTGTTTTTGGAAAGCCGTAAAAAAGAGTATCTTTGTCTGTAATGGAAAGTTTTGTATTTTTTGTTTTTCTGTTATTGGGGCTCGGAGTCTTGGCTTCGGCCTTTAGGACGGGGGCTTATGCTCGGCAGGCTCGTTGGTTTCGTTTGGGGGTTCTTTTGGTTTCGTTTCTGTATTTTTCTTATTGGTTTGTGCAGAAGAGCACAGAACGTTTTCAGCAGGATTCCATGGCGGTTCAGATTATCAATAAACTGCCTCAGCCGGTGGATTTTTATGTTATCAAAATCAAGAAAGGCACGAAGGTTAGCACCGAGCGTTTCGAGATGATGCATGTGGGGCGAATTCGTCCGGAGCATTATCGTTTGGAGTATCTTCGGATGGACAATTCGGATGAATATTGGTTGGCAGGGTATATCGGAAAACGTAATTTGGCTTATTTTTCCCAACATTATGTCCCGAATAAAAACATGGATCAGATTTTGGAGATCCATAGTTTTATCAATCAAAGTGTGCGTTTGTCGGAAACGGCGTCCCGTCAGGTTGACCGCTACAGGGCCGAACATATGTCGCTGAGTGTTTGGGTTACGCTGAGTTTCTTGTTGATGTTTCTCAATATGATGCTTTTTTTTATGAAAAAATAAATAAAGGGATTGCGGTGGGACAGCCTAAAACCATTTTTAAATTTGGCCTGAGAAGCAGGGGAGGGTTGAAGCGTTATCCCAAGAATTTCTTTTCTACAAAAAAAAATAAAATCAGTAAAGGGTAGCGGCGAAATGACGGTAATTATTTAGTTGGGTTTGGGATGAACTATTTTTGTGAGGGGGTGGGATTCGTTGTCAATCATTTGCGAAAATTCAGAACCTAGATATTCAGTTATGTGTTGTAACCATAGGAGAGCTCTTACAATAAACGTGTTTTTCTGTCTTGCGTTGACGTTGTTTTCTTGTAACCAGAATTCAAGAAAGGAAAAAAGACCGTTACAGATATAGATACAGTAACAACAATAACAGAAAACAGCTCCAAAAGAGAATCCTTTAAACAGGTAGTTGAAAATTTGCCGAACGAATTATTCGAATTTGTGCCGACAAACTATTCTGTTTTGGACACGGTATCAGGCGACTTAAATCTAGATGGAATCAAAGACTACATTCTGGTACTTAAAAAAAATGGCGAAGACACTTTGTCCGATGTTATTAATAATCCCGAAAGAAGGCCATTATTGATCTTAATACGCAACAAAGACAATAAACTGCAACTTGTGAGAAAAAATGACAATACTGTATATTGTATTGATTGTGGTGGAATTATGGGGGATCCATTTATGGGCGTAACAATAAAAAACGGCTATTTTTCAGTTGAACACTATGGTGGAAGTGCTTGGAGATGGACGAGAATAATCACATATAAATATTCTAAACAAGACAACGAATGGTTTTTACATAAAGACGGTTCAGAAAGTTTTCACGCTTCAGAACCCGAAAGAATTGAAAGTAAAATTAAAACGACAAAAGACTTTGGACGAGTAAAGTTTGAAGACTTTGATATTTACAAAGAAGAATAAAAGGCCTACGCATGACGCGGGGCTTGCGTCAGACGGGTTGATAGACAAACTTGAAGCTTTGGGCTTCTAATGAATTTTAGTAATAAAATTTGTGCTCCGAAACCCGCTCACCCGCAAGGCTCGAAACCGTTATGCAAGGCAAATCCTGAAAGTTTGCGACAATGGTCTCGGTCAAACGGTTTGGCTGGCTCTGAGTTTTTATTGAGATTGTTGTCTTTTTGTGTGTTTAATACCGGAAAATCAGCTTGTTATGCTTGTGTGAGGTTTTAAGTGGAAATTTGTTTGGGGATTGTTTTGGCGGAATTTAATGTTGTTGCTTACGTTGTCGTTTAACATTAAATGCCAGTGTTGAGGTGAAATAAAAAACCGCAAAACCTTTGTGGGAGGGGATTTGCGGTTAGTGAGCGCGAAAGGATTCGAACCTTTGACCGTCTGCTTAGAAGGCAGATGCTCTATCCAGCTGAGCTACGCACCCTTAATTGTTTATTTTGTCGGGGTGGCAGGATTCGAACCTGCGACCTCCTGGTCCCAAACCAGGCGCGATGACCGGACTACGCTACACCCCGAGTGTTTTTTTGTTGCGGAGGGTATGAGATTCGAACTCATGCGACACTTGCGCGTCGACAGTTTAGCAAACTGCTCCGTTAACCACTCCGGCAACCCTCCTTGACAATTTCTTTAAGAACTTCTCTTCCGTAATTGCGAGTGCAAATATAGAACACTTTTGTTAAAGTACCAAATGTTTTTACATCTTTTTTTTCGTACTTTAGCAGAATAATTCCATTTAAAATCAATAAAAATGCATAAGACATTGTTATCCATTGGGTTGGGTGTGGTTTTGTTTTCGTGTGCTTCTCAGAAAAAAACATCTTTAGAACCGAAACCAGCCAAACCGCAACCGGGAATGCTGACCGATAAAGCAAAAACTCAAGAAACCACGGTGGATAGACCGGCGGTGGAACGCCATGGCGGGCATGCATTTTATCGGGTTAATATAGCGGATGCTTCAAAGAACAATAATACGATTAGCTATGGCTCTATCGTGGAGGCCAATCCTCAGGGGTATCAGGTGGTTAAAACTTACTTTCCTTCGGTGGGGCAAAATTTTCGCCAAAGGTATGTGATTTTACATTATACGGCCTTGGATAACGAGAAGTCGATACGGGTTCTTACGCAGCAATCGGTAAGTGCTCATTATTTGGTGAATGATCTTGACGATAAGGAGATTTACCAACTGGTGGACGAGAACAAGCGGGCTTATCATGCAGGGGTTAGTTCTTGGCGCAAGGTTGAGAACCTCAACGATTCCTCTATCGGTATTGAGATTGTGAATACGGGGTACACGGCGGATGCACAGGGAAATAAGACGTTTTACGACTATCCGGAATGGCAATACCGAAAAGTGGCGGCCTTGGTGAAGGATTTGGTGGATCGTTATCAGATTGCTCCGTTCAATGTGTTGGGGCATTCGGATATTGCTCCGACCCGGAAGGAAGATCCCGGTCCGAAATTTCCTTGGAAGAGACTTTATGAGGAATACGGATTGGGAATGTGGTACGAAGAATCGGCTAAGTTGCGTTATTTGGAGCAAATGGATGATTCGACTTTTTCCCAGCAGGTGGATACGCCGCCTTTTATTTTTCAATACCAAACGATGCTTAGGGATTTTGGGTATGGTTTGCTGCCTAACGGAGCGGCGGATCGGGTTTCCAAAAAAACGGTGGAGGCTTTTCAGTATCGTTTTCGTCCGGAGCGGTGCGACGGTGTGATGGATATGGAAACGTATGCCATATTGCAGGCTTTGTTGGAGAAATATCCGGCAAAATAAATGAAGGGATGTTTTGCGTTTGCAGGATGTTTTTAAAAGCCGTAACTTATCGTCAAAAATGAAACCGATGGAAAACTATAGAAAAGAAAGCGACCTTTTGGGGGAATTGAATGTTCCTGAAAAAGCCTATTATGGGGTTCAAACTCAAAGGGCGATTGATAATTTTAAAATTTCGGGGCAGAAACTGGCCTCATACCCTCACTTTATCAGAGCTTTGGGGATGGTGAAGAAGGCGGCGGCCAAAACCAACTATGAGCTTGGCTTTTTGGATGAGACGCTTTATCGTTTTATTTCGGAGGCTTGCGATGAAGTGATGGAGGGACGTTACGATGCGCATTTTCCCATAGACATGATTCAGGGTGGTGCTGGGACTTCGGTTAACATGAATGCAAACGAGGTCATTGCCAATGTGGTTTTGGAAAAAATGGGGAAACCTTTGGGGGCTTACCAGTATTGTTCGCCCAACGACCATGTGAATCTTTCGCAATCGACTAATGATGCTTACCCTACGGCGATTAAGTTGGCTTTGCTTCAGCTTAACGAGGTTTTGGTGGAAAAGCTGGCTCAGACGGTTGAGGCTTTTCGAGCTAAGGGGCGGGAGTTTCAGGAGGTTATTAAGATGGGACGGACGCAGCTTCAGGATGCTGTTCCGATGACTTTGGGGCAAGAATTTGAAGCTTTTGCGGCGACTTTGGAGGAGGATATTTCTAAGTTGAATAACAATGCGCTTCTTTTTGTGGAGGTTAATATGGGAGCAACGGCCATTGGCACGGGGCTCAATGCACCTGCGGGGTATGCGGCGCTTTGTGCGGAAAATTTGGCTGAAATTTCGGGGTATGCGGTGGTGTCTGCCCCGGATTTGGTGGAGGCGACGCCCGACACGGGATCGTATGTGATTTATTCTTCGGCGATGAAGCGTTTGGCGGTGAAGCTGTCAAAAATTTGCAATGATCTTCGGCTGTTGTCTTCGGGACCTCGTGCGGGGTTGTTTGAGATTAATTTACCGCCGATGCAGCCGGGGAGTTCGATTATGCCGGGGAAGGTGAATCCGGTGATTCCGGAGGTGGTGAATCAGGTTTGTTATAAGGTAATCGGTAATGATTTAACGGTGACTTTTGCCGCCGAGGCGGGTCAGCTTCAGCTTAACGTGATGGAGCCTGTGCTTTCGCACGCCATTATGGAGAATATTCATTTTCTTTGCAATGCGTTGGATGCTTTGAGGGAAAAATGCGTTGTGGGCATTACGGCTAATCGGGAGGTTTGCCTTGATATGGTAAAGCATAGCATTGGGATTGTAACGGCACTTAATCCTTACATTGGATATAAAAATTCCACGGCGATTGCCAAGGAGGCTTTGGCGAGTGGGAAAAGCGTTTATCATTTGGTTTTGGAGAAAGGGCTTTTGTCTCAGGATAAGCTGGATGCCATTCTTGATCCCAAAAACATGCTTAAACCTTTGAGTTAAATTCGGTGATGGGGAAGATCCAAAAGTTTTTCAAATTATTGAATGCCGTTTCCCGCGAGCCTTCACGGCTTAATGCCGTGCTTTTAGACAACGAGGTTCAAAGGGGCGAGCATCTTAAGAAATACCCGCATAGGGAGGCTTTGCCTCAGGTGGGGCTTGAGGCTTTTGGCGGGGAGGTTTTGATGGAGGTGGAGCTGTTTCTTTCAGAGGGCGGTTCGCTTCCTATGGATCATGCTTTGCTTAAGACTTTGGCTTCGGCGCGTTCTTCTTATTTTGAAATTGGAACTTGGCGCGGAGAAAGCGTATGGAATGTTTCTCGGGTTTTACAGGACTGCACTACGCTTAATCTCTCGGCTTCGGCGATAGAGGCATTGGGTTATTCTTCGCGTTATGCGAAGCAACATGGGATGCTTTCCTGTCGAAATCCGGGCATCAATCATTTGGAGGGCGATACCAAAACGTTTGATTTTGCTTCGCTCGGACGTCGTTACGATTTGGTTTTTATTGACGGGGATCATAGTTATGCCATGGTTCGTCAGGATACCGAAAAGGTTTTCGAGCATTTGGTGCATTCTGACACGGTAGTGGTTTGGCATGATTACGCTTTTAATCCGGGGAAGGTTCGGTATGAGGTTTTTATGGCGATTTTGGATGCTTTGCCCGAGGCGTTGCACGGCTGTCTTTATCATGTGGCTCATACGATGTGTGCTGTGTTTTATAGGGGAGAAGTGGCGGCTTCGGCATTTGATCCATTGAAGGAGCCGGAGCATCTTTACCGTTTGGATATTAAAAAACAATTGTTGCCTTGAAGTTTTTGATTGTTATTCCGGCGCATAATGAGGCGCGGTATTTGGCTTATTCGCTTCAGTCTTTGTGTCGGCAAACTTATGCGGATTTTGAAGTGGTTGTGGTTAATGACGGCTCTACCGATGCGACGGGGGAGATAGCGGAAGCGTTTGGGCGAAAGGATCTCCGTTTTAAAGTGATTCATTTGGAAGAATCGGCTCATTCGCCCGGCGGGAAGGTGGTGAAGACGTTTAATCGGGGGCTCGAATCCCGAGGAACCGATGGAGTGGAGGTGGTTTGTAAGTTTGATGCCGATGTGGTTTTTCCTGAAAATTATTTGGAGGTTTTGGCAGAGGTGTATCGTTCGGATGCTAAAATAGGAATGGTTTCCGGTTTGGTTTTTGTTTCGGAGGATCAGGCACGGTTGGAGACCGAGGGGTTGAAGGACGAATTGTTGGATTTTTCCACACGGAAAGGTTGGCGTTTCGAGAATTTGTCTTCTAAGAAGCATGTGAGGGGGCCGGTGAAATCTTACCGTAGGGCTTGTTTTAAAGCCATGGGAGGGCTTCGCGGGGTGTTGGGTTGGGATAATATTGATGTCATGCTGGCAGAGATGCACGGTTGGTCCACGGTAACGGTGGCGGGATTGTGGGTGAAGCATCTTCGTCCTACAGCGTACAAATACAAGTCGCAGAGAGCTCAAAAGTTGGGGCAGTATTTTTATAATATCGGATTGGATGCTCCGTTGGCAATGATTGCTTCGGCAAAGGCGGCTTATAAAAATCGGTCGGTTTCCGAGTTTTTTGTCAGTATGAAGGCGTTTTGGGCTCAGAAGGAACCTCGGGTATTGTCGGCTTCCGAAATTCGATACATCCGCCGTTTGAGGTGGCGGCGGATGAGGGACACGCTTTTTGGAGGGTGAACGAATGCTTTTTAGGCATTGAAATACGTCCAGACTATTTTTCCTTTGGATTTACCGATGATTTCTTCCAAAGTTTCGAGAGGGGCTTCTTTGATTCTTTTGACGGACTTTAGTTTTTGAAATAAAAGTTCGATGGATTTTTCGCCTACACCGGGAATTTCCTCCAATTCGGTTTTGATGGTGGCGTTTTTACGGCGTGTTCGGTGGTGTTTTACGCCAAATCGGTGGGATTCATCCCGAACCCTTTGCAGGATTTTCAATGTTTCCGATTTTTTGTCCAAATATAAGGGGATGGGGTCTTCGGGAAAGAAGATTTCTTCCAGTCTTTTGGCGATGCCGATTACGGTTATTTTTCCGTAAAGTCCCAGTAATTTTAGGCTTTTTACCGCGGAGGAAAGCTGGCCTTTGCCGCCGTCGATAAGGATCAGTTGTGGTAAGGCCTCGCCTTCGTCCAGCATTCTTTTGTACCGGCGGTAGATGACTTCCTCCATGGTGGCAAAATCGTTGGGGCCGGTTACGGTTTGGGGGTGGAAAATGCGGTAATCCGATTTGGAGGGTTTTCCGTCTTTAAACACCACGCAGGCGGATACGGGGTTGGTTCCCTGGATGTTGGAGTTGTCAAATCCTTCGATGTGGCGGGGCTCTACGGGCATTCGGAGGGATTTCTGCATTTCGGCCATGATGCGGTTGGTGTGTCTTTCGGGGTCGATGATTTGCACCTGCTTTAGTTTTTCCAGGCGGTATTCTTTGGCGTTGTTTTCGGAGAGCTCTACGAGGCGTTTTTTATCGCCGACCTTGGGCACGATGAGTTTCACGCCGGGAATCTCAAAATTGAGGTGGAAAGGGAGAAAGATTTCTTTGGAATCGGATTCGAATTTTTTGCGTATTTCGATTAAGGCTTGTTCTAAAACGGTTTCGTCACTTTCTTCCAGTATTTTTTTGATTTCGGTGGTGTAGCTTTGGATGATGTTTCCGTTTTGGATTTTGAAATAATTGACATACGCCGCCGAGTCGTCGCTGGTCATCCCGAAAACGTCCACGTCATCAATGTTGGGGTTGACGACCGTGTGCTTGGCTTGATACTCCTCCAGTTGTTCCAAACGTTCTTTGACCATTTGGGCATTTTCGTATTCGAGATTTTGGGCGAAAGCCATCATTTCTTCCATGAGATAGGCTTTGGCGGTTCGGAAATCTCCTTTGACAATCCCCCGAATGGCATCGACTTTTTTATTGTAGCTTTCCTCACTTTCCAACTCTTCACAGGGGCCGTTGCAGTTTTTAATATGGTATTCTAAACAGACTTTGTATTTGCTGTTTTGTATTTTTTCGGGAGAGAGGTTGAGTGCGCAGGTTCGGATTCGGTAGATGTTTTTAATGGTTTCCAAAAGAATTTTGGCCGGTCGGACTTTGGCGTACGGTCCGTAGTACTCGCTTCCGTCTTTTATTTTGTTCCGCGTAAGGAAAATACGAGGGAAAGGCTCATTTTTAATGCAGATCCAAGGGTAGGACTTATCGTCTTTCATCATCACGTTGTAAAACGGTTGATGTTCCTTGATGAGGTTGTTTTCCAGTAGCAAGGCGTCGTATTCGCTGGGGACGATTGTGGTTTCCAAACGATGGATTTTACCGACCATGATTTTGGTTCGGTAGCCCGATAGGGTTTTGTTGAAATAGGAAAGAACTCTTTTTTTTAGATTTTTGGCTTTTCCCACGTAGAGCAGTTGTCCGTTTTTATCGTAATAGCGGTAGACCCCCGGATCGCTGGGGAGGGTTTTCAACTGGAGTTCCAAATCGGCATTCATGGAAGCAAAAGTACTAAAAAATCCGATTGTCAAACGGGCTTCTTTTGGCAATGAGGAGGGGTATTTCTGATTTTTCGGGATCTTTTTTAATTTTATTATCTCGGGAATAAGCCGTAAATTGGGGAAATTTTTTAATGATGATTTACGGAATAGATACATTTACATTTCATGACGTTTTGGAGATTGCCAAGTATCCGAAATTGGCCAAGCTCAACGAACAAGCCAAAGCACAGATTCTCAAGTCCCAAAATAACGTCAGACGCATTGTGGAGTCCGACCGTACGGTTTATGGGATTAATACGGGCTTTGGTCCTTTATGCGATACTAAGATTTCGGAAGAAGAAACGGCGCAGTTACAGCATAATTTGATTATTTCCCATGCCGTGGGGGTGGGGAACCCTATCGACAAAGAGTTGTCGAAAATCATGATGATTTGTAAGATTCATGCTCTGTCGAAAGGGTTTTCGGGCGTTTCGTTGGAGGTGATCGAGCGGATGATTCTGATGTTGGAAAAAGACATTATTCCGGTGGTTCCCGAACAAGGTTCGGTAGGGGCTTCAGGGGATTTGGCTCCGCTTTCGCATTTGGTGCTTCCTCTTTTGGGGCTGGGGCAGGTTTGGGACAATGGTAAACCTCACGATACGAGAATTGTTCTCGAAGAAAATAATTTGAAACCTTTGCGGTTAGGGCCTAAGGAGGGCCTGGGGCTGATTAACGGGACGCAATTTATTTTGGCGCATGCCATCAAGGGCTTGGAAAAGATGGAGTATCTTTTGGATTTGGCCGATTTGGCGGCGGCTATGAGTTTGGAGGCTTATCGGGGTTCGGCGAGTCCTTTCAAAAAGCAGTTGCATGAAATTCGTCCTTTTCCGGGGAGTCAGAGCGTGGCAGAGCGGATGCTGATGTTTTTGGAGGGGTCTGAAAATCTTAAAATTCATGAAGACTGTTCAAGGGTTCAGGATCCTTATTCCATTCGTTGCGTGCCTCAGGTGCATGGTGCCAGCCGCAATGCTTTTGAGCATTTGAAAGCGATGGCCGAGATCGAGTTGAACTCTGTGACGGACAATCCTATTGTTCTGAGTGGGGAAGAATCTATTTCGGGAGGTAATTTCCATGGTCAACCTTTGGCTTTGCCTTTGGATTATGCGACGTTAGCGGCGGCCGAAATCGGAAATATTTCCGATCGTCGGAGCTACTTGCTTTTGGAGGGGAAATTTGGTTTGCCAAGGCTTTTGACGGAAAGTTCGGGGCTTAATTCGGGTTTTATGATTCCGCAATACACGACGGCGGCGTTGGTTACCGAGAATAAGACGTTGTGCTTTCCGGCTTCTGCGGATTCTATCCCAACCAGTTTAGGGCAGGAGGATCATGTGTCGATGGGAAGTATTTCGGGGCGGAAATTTAATCGGGTTTTGGATAATTTGGTGCCGATTTTTGCCGTTGAGCTTATGTTTGCGGCTCAAGGTTTGGAGTTCCGCCGACCCGCCCGGTGCTCGGAAATTGTGGAAGAAAATTACGACATTCTTCGGAGTTCGGTACGGAAGCTGACCAACGATAGGGAAATCGGTAAAGACATTTTGGCTATTGCCGAACTGATTAAAGACCGGGCATTTATTGTCAATAAATAAAAGTGAAACGAAGGAGTGCTTTTTGAGTGCTCCTTTTTTTTGAGGTTGCTTTTGGGGCTGAGGGTTTGTTTTGCCCCGGTGAAAATGCCTATCTTTGACCCTTAAAAATAATGCACTATGAAGCATCAGCCGGTTGAGGGATTTTCCAAGTTGTCCAAGCAAGGGAAAATCGATTGGATCGTGAACGAATACCTTGAGGGAAATGACGAGTATCAGAAGATTTTAAAACAATACTGGAACGAGAACCCCGAACTTCAAAAACTGCACGAGGAATTTTCGGAGAACACCGTTTCCAATTTTTATATGCCTTACGGCATAGCACCCAATTTTTTGATTGACGGGAAACTTTTGGCTTTGCCTATGGCCGTGGAGGAGAGTTCGGTGGTGGCAGCGGCGTCGAAATCGGCTAAATTTTGGCTGGATAAAGGCGGGTTTAAAACCACTATCATCAACACGACCAAATTGGGGCATACGCATTTTATTTTTGAGGTGGAGCCGCATCGCCTGAAGCATTTTTTCAATTTTGAACTCAAAAAGAAACTCTTGCAGCAGACCGAGGCGATTACGGCCAATATGAGGAAGCGTGGCGGAGGAATATTGGATGTGGAGTTGGTGGATAAAACGTCGGAATTGTCCAATTATTATCAGTTGAAGGCTAGTTTCGATACGGTGGATTCCATGGGAGCGAATTTCATCAATTCTTGCTTGGAGCAGTTTGGAAAGACTTTGAAGCAGGAAATTGAAACTTCGGCGGCATTCACGGAGGAGGAGAAAGCGTCTTTGCAGGTGGTGATGAACATCTTGTCGAATTTTACACCGGATTGCATTGTAAGGGCGGAAGTTTCGTGCCGGATAGAAGATTTGAAGGACGATTCGGGGATTTCACCGGAAGAATTTGCCTGGAAGTTTAAGCAGGCGGTAACGATTGCGGAAATAGAACCTTATCGGGCAACCACTCATAACAAAGGCATCATGAATGGAGTGGATGCCGTGGTGATCGCCACCGGGAATGATTTCCGAGCGACGGAGGCTTGTGCGCATGCTTACGCGGCGAAAGACGGACAATACCGTTCGCTGACGCATTGCACGACCGAAAATGGAGTGTTTCGTTTTTGGATTGATCTTCCGATTTCCGTGGGTGTGGTTGGGGGATTAACGAATTTGCATCCTTTGGTGCGTTTTTCACTGGCTTTATTGGGCAAGCCTTCGGCACAGGAATTAATGAGTATTTTGGCGGTTTCGGGGCTGGCGCAGAATTTTGCGGCGCTTCGTTCTTTGGTCACAACGGGCATTCAGAAGGGGCATATGAAGATGCATTTGTTCAATATTCTTAATCAATTTGGAGCCACGGAGGAGGAAAAACAATATTTTGTACAGTATTTTAAGGATAAAACGGTGAGCCATCACGAGGTGATTTCGGAGCTGGAAAGGCTTCGGGCTTCCAAAATCTAAATCAAAAAAAACTCTGGTACTAACACCGGAGTTTTTTTATAGAAAGTCATGCTCTAAAATTTTTAAAATTCCTGAAAAAGCCGTACCTTTATAAAGGGGATGAATGAGGGGGAATTCAAAAGTTGGCTGTCATTATAAAACAAACCGTATGCAAAAATCACTCTTAATTTTAATATTAGCATTGACGACAAATTTATTGTTCACTCAAACCGACAATTACAAAACTGCGATTGATAATTTTCAAGCGAACTACAATGCTGAAAAGTATGACGAAATTTTCAACGACTTTTCGCCAGAGATGAAACAAGCATTGCCACTTGGGCAAATTGTTGAATTTTTAAAAGGACTTAAAAAACAGGTCGGTAAAATTGAGAACAAAGAGTTTGTTGCTTATAAACAAGGGACTTACGCAATGTATAAAACGAAGTTCGAGAGAATGATTTTAGCAGTAAATATTTCTCTTGACATTGAAAACCTAATAAACGGACTTTATATCAAACAGTATGAAGAACCAACACAAACCAATAATGCCGTAAATGCACTAAATAGTTACCCCAAAGAAATTGCGGAAATAATCTTCGGAAAAACTAAAAATATTCCGAATAATGCACAGCTTTCTATTGCGTTAATCCAAAACGGAAAAACAAATTATTACGGAATTATAAAAATAAACGACACTATAAAAACTATCGAAAATCACAACAAAATTTTTGAAATCGGCTCTATTACAAAAGTTTTCACATCGACTGTTTTAGCTTCACTTGTTGAAGATAAAAAAATCAAATTAGCAGACAATATCAATACTTTTTATCCTTTCACTTTCAAAGACGATACGAAAATCAATTTTGAAAGTTTAGCCAATCACACATCGGGTTTGCCTCGTTTGCCTGAAAATTTAGACCCAAAAGACCAAAATAATCCATACGAAGATTATGACAAAAAAGCGATTAATGAGTATTTACAAAATTTGATGAAACTCAATTCAAAAACCTATGCTTATTCAAATTTAGGTGCAGGATTATTGGGCTATACGCTTGGCTTATCACAAAAAACAACATTTCAAGAATTGCTGCAAAAGAGAATTTTTGATAAATATAAAATGAAAAATTCTTTTGTAAATTCTCAAAATTTGGGAAATAATCTCGTAAAAGGATTAAATAACAACGGTAATACTACTTCAAATTGGGATTTTGACGTTCTGTTTGGAGGTGGAGGAATTTTATCGACAACCGAAGATTTGGCAAAATTTGCAAACGCTCAATTCAATCTAAAAAACAAAGAACTCGCACTGACACGAAAACCAACGTTTGACATTAACGAAAATATGAAAATTGGTTTAGGTTGGCACATTTTAAAATCCGAGAACGGAAAAGACTTAATTTGGCACAACGGAGGAACCGGTGGATATTCTTCATCAATGGCCGTAAATATTCAAGAAAAAACGGCAATCATTATTTTATCCAATGTTGCTGACATCAACGAAAATATTGACGAACTTTGCTTTGAACTAACAAACAAAACTGATAAAAAATAACGAACAGCCAACATCGGTTTGGCAATATGGCGGCTGAAGTACTTCTATGAAACATTGGTACAAGGTTCAACGGCAGTAATTCTATTGAACTTTTGTGCTAAAATCCGCCACATCGCCAAGCCGTAAACCGATAGAGAAGTATTTATTAAACCGAGATATGAGTAATTTGACCGATTTTCAAAAGTTAGAATCCAAGGAAGATTTGATTCGCTATCTTATGGCGAACAAGGAAGAGAATCCTTTTTATGGCGAGGTGTTAGACAAGGTGCGATACGAGATTGAACTGCGGCAGTTGCAGGCGGAGCTGGTTGATTTTCAAAAATGGGCGGTGGAGAACAAGAAAAAAATCGCCATTATTTTTGAGGGGAGGGATGCCAGTGGGAAAGGCGGAACGATTAAGCGTTTTATTGAACACCTTAATCCTCGGGCAATGCGTTTGGTGGCATTAAATAAACCTACGGACGTGGAGAGGGGGCAGTGGTATTTTCGTCGGTATATCAAGGAGCTTCCGAACGAGGGAGAGGTTGTGTTTTTTGATCGGAGTTGGTACAATCGTGCGGTGGTGGAGCCTGTGATGGGGTTTTGTACGCCGGAGCAGTACGAGAGTTTTATGGTTCAGGTGCCTGAATTTGAGCATATGCTTTACGAGGCGGGGACGCATATTATTAAGTTTTGGTTTAGCGTGTCGAAGGATCAGCAGCTTTACCGCTTCAACCGTCGTTTGAAGAACCCTTTGAAGCGTTGGAAGTACAGCCCTGTGGATGAGAAGGGGCAAGAACTTTGGGATACGTTCACTTATTATAAGGATCAGATGTTCAGCCGTACGCATAATGCGTTTTCGCCTTGGGTGATCGTGAAGTCTGACAATAAGCTGCAGGCGAGGCTGGAGGCGATTCGTTACGTTCTTTCCTTGTTTAATTATTCGGGGAAGGCGGAATCGGCGGTGAATCTGAATCCCGATCCGAATGTGGTGCAGCGTTATTTCCGTACGGTTAAACAGATTGACCAATAGTCTGAGACCGAGTGCCGTTGTTTAATGCATTAAACCGATTAAATTATGAACATTACAAAAGAACAATTCGAGTTACTTAATACGAAGAAGGGGCTTTATGCTTTGCTTCAGAACGAATATTTGGATGTCGAGAAGGCTCAGAAATTCGTGAAATACGAGAAACGATTGGCCAAACTTCAGGAGGAAATGATAAAACTGCTCAACTGGGTGGTGGAGAACAAGAAGAAGGTGGTGGTGGTTTTTGAGGGGCGCGATGCTGCGGGTAAAGGCGGGGCGATCCGACGGATCACCGAAAATCTCAATCCTCGCCAGCATCGGGTGGTGGCATTGCCGAAGCCGGATGAGGTGGAACTCGGGCAGTGGTATTTTCAGCGGTATATTAACCAGTTGCCGCGTTCGGGAGAGATTGTGTTTTTTGACCGCAGTTGGTATAACCGTGCAGTGGTTGAACCGGTGAACGGTTTTTGTACGCCTCAGGAATACGAAACGTTTATGGCTCAGGTGAATGAATTTGAAAAAATGTTGATTGGTTCCGGTGTTTATTTATTGAAGCTTTATTTTTCTATTTCTAAAGAGGAGCAGGCTAAACGGTTTGCCGATATTAGGAATAGTCCTTTGAAAAAGTGGAAATACAGCGAGGTGGATCGCAATGCGCTGGCGCTTTGGGATAAGTACACGGAGTACAAGGAAAAAATGTTTGAAGTAACCAGTACGGCGCATGCGCCTTGGAAGATATTGAAGGCGAACAAGAAATCCAAGGCACGGATAGAGGCTTTGGAATACGTGCTTCAGAATATTCCTTATACGGTAAAGGATTTGGAGGCGATTTCGCACCAAGAGTTGGATTGATGAATTTTATTTATCGTAATACAAGAAAAGAGCTCTCTTTTGAGGGCTCTTTTTTTAGGGTTGATTTATGACGAAATTCTTACAGGAAGTGTTTGAAGATGAGCCAGCGGGATTGGTAATAGGTTTGGGATTGTTTTGGGGCTCTTCTTTTCCAGGTTTCGGGGGCTTGAGCGTAGAAACCGAAATGGGCTTTTACCACAGCCCAAAGGTGTGGAAATCCGTCTTTTATTCCGAATCTTATTCCGGCAATGCCGTCCAGACACAAACGGATGAAAATAATCCAAATCAGGTGGGGGAAAGGCAGGTTTTTCAACAGCATGGAGAGATTGTTGCGGAAATTTAGAAACGTTTTTTGGGGGCTTTGTTTGTTCAGGGTGCCTCCGCCCACGTGGTATACGGTGGATCGTCCTGTGTAGTAGACTTTGCGACCTTCGTTTTTCAGCCGCCAGCACAGGTCTATTTCCTCCTGATGAGCGAAAAAACGTTCGTCAAATCCTTTTTGAGTCCAAAAATCTTTGCTTCGGATGAAAAGGGCGCAGCCTGACGCCCAAAAGATTTCGGTTTCGTCGTTGTATTGGCCTTGGTCTTTTTCCAGTTGGTCGAAGAGGCGTCCTCGGCAATAGGGGTAGCCCAAATGGTCGATAAGACCGCCGCCGGCGCCGGCGAACTCAAAATAGTCTTTGTTTTCAAAGGATAGGATTTTGGGTTGTACGGCTGCGATTTCGGGGTTTTGGTCGAGGAGTTTTAGGGCGGGGAGGGTCCAGTTTTCGGTGACTTCCACATCCGAGTTCAGCAGGCAGTAGACGTCTGCTTTTATGGTTTTTAGCCCTTGGTTGTATCCATCGGCAAAGCCGTTATTGTTTGGGTTCTGAACGATTTTTACTGTGGGGAAAGATTTGCGGACGAAAGCCACCGAATCATCCGTGGAGGCATTGTCGATGACGTAGACTTCGGCATTGTCGGAATGGCGGATTACGGTTGGTAAAAATTTTTCCAGCCAATGTTTTCCGTTCCAGTTGAGTATGGCGATGGCGAGTGTCAAGGAGTAATGGGTTTTTGGGGTAAGGTTATGTTTAAACGATTTTTTTTACCAAGTCGGCGTATTTCCATCGGCGGTGCGACCACAGGTAATTGGAAGGGTCTCTTTTTAAGGTGTTTTCCAGCATTTGATGAAATTTTTTCACTACTTCGTAGGTTTGGAATTTTTCTCCATCGGGGTGTATACGGTAATAATTTACCTGATAAAATCCCCGTTTTATTTTTTTTATATCGCAGTAGATGAAAGCCAGGTCCATTCGAGTGGCGAGTTTGTCGTAGCCTAAAAAAACGGGGGTTTTTTGGTTTAGGAATTCGAGGCCGATGTCCGAGATGTGGTAATGGGGAGATTGGTCGGCAACGAACATATAGGTGTGGTTGCCATCGTTTGGGGTTCTTAGGATATGGCGCATGACTTCGTTGGCGTCCACGGATTGATTCCCGAAACGATTGCGGATGTTCTCGATTTGTTTGTTCCAGAAGGGGTTTTTTATTTTTCTGTAAACGGGGTAGCAGTGCTCTTGCGGAATAACCTTAGCCAAGGCAGAAATCCATTCCCAATTGAAAATGTGTCCGGAGAGGAAAATTATATTTTTTCCTTCGTCTTTGGCTTCCTGAAAGACGTGTTGGTTAAGGTGTTGCATTCTTACCCTTAGTTCGTGGGAACTTATGGTTAAGGATTTAAAGGTTTCCACGATATAATCGGCAAAGTGTCGGAAAAAGGCTTTTAGGATGGCCTTTCGTTCCTGCTCCGATTTTTCGGGGAAGGCGTTGTGCAGGTTTTCGCTCACTACTTTTTTACGGTAGCCGACGAGGTAGTAGCTGAGTACAAAGATAAGGTCGGCGAATCCGTAGAGCAGGCTCAAAGGAAGTTTTGAAATCAATTTGATGAGTTGAACGATAGCATTCATGAGATATAACGGACAAATTTAAGAATTATGGGGCTTATATGCAGTCGTTTTAGGATAAAATCGTTACATTTGACTTTAAAATCAATAGAAATGATAAGAAAGAGATTGCAATTGTTGGGTGTCGGGCTTTTGCTTTTGGCGAGTACGTCCTGCGGGAAAAGCGAGGCGGGGGCAGAGAACGGAAAAGGTTCGGAGGCGGTTGTTTCCGATAGTGTAGCGGCGGCTGAAGCCAAGAAGAAGGCTCAGGAGGCTGAAAAAGCAAAACTGGAAAAGCCGTACCATCCCGAAGACGACGCCAATGCGGTGATTGAAGGGTTGATAGCGAAGGCGAAGGCAGAAAACAAAACGATTATTTTGCAGGCGGGGGGTAACTGGTGCATTTGGTGTCTTCGTTTCCATGATTTTGTACAGAAAACGCCCGAGTTGAAAAAAATAGTGGACGACCATTACCTTTATTATCATCTCAATTACTCGCCCGAGAACAAAAACGAGGCGGTTTTTGCCCGTTACGGGGATCCGGGAAAGCATTACGGTTATCCGGTTTTTATTGTGTTGGATAAAAACGGGAAGCATATCCATACGCAGGAGAGCGGTAGTTTGGAGTCCGGCAAGAGTTATGATATAGAGAAGGTAAAGGCTTTTTTTGAAGCATGGAAGTCCTAAAGTAAAGACAAAACCACTTCGGAGACGGAGTGGTTATTTTACTTCCTGGTGCGAGATTTGGCGGAATTATAAAAATAGACTAATTTTACTTCCCTTTTAATTTTTAGGATGAAAAAAGAGCTTAAAATCGATTACGACTATTATCCGAGCGTTGAAGAAATGGATGAGCAAGCCCAGATGTTGTTTCAGCGGGCCTTGGAGGCCAGGGAGAAAGCTTATGCGCCTTATTCCAATTTTTTGGTAGGTTGCGCTTTGCTATTGGATTCCGGGGTGGTTGTTACGGGGAATAATCAGGAGAATGCGGCTTTTCCTTCGGGGACGTGTGCGGAGCGTTCGGCGATTTTTTGGACTTCTTCCAATTTTCCCAAAGAGAGAATCAAAACCATGATGGTGGTTGGCGGTCCGTTGGATGAGAGGCAGGGTAAGGTGGTTACGCCGCCTTGTGGAGCTTGTCGCCAAAGTATTTTGGAGTATGAAGCCCGCCAAGAAGAGCCTATCACGTTATACTTTGCGTCGGTGGATGGCGAGGTTTACCGTTTGGGTTCGGTTCGGGATTTGTTGCCGTTTTCGTTTGATGCTTCGTATCTTTAGTATTTTTTTTGTCATTTCGTCAGATACGCGGGTATTTTTTGTAATTTCGCCAAACTTTCGGAAAAGGGAACCGCGTGAAAATCGCGGACTGTCCCCGCAACTGTGATTCGTGCCTGAAAACAAGAAATGTTTTTGGGGATTCTTGCACCTAAAGCCACTGCCGTATGAGCGGGAAGGCGTACAAGAAGCGAAAGTCAGGAGACCTTGCCGAAAGGGTAAAACAAAATAAAGGCTTTCGGAGGAAAAGCTTCTAGGTTATGGTGTTAAAAAAAATCATTCTTGGTGCCTTTGTTCAGGGCATGGTCTTTTCTGTTTTTTCTCAGGAACAGATTATTGATACCGTTTATATCGACAGCCGCATTGCCCAATTTGGCAAAACTCAACCATTGTGGAAACTTTCTTCGGAGGAGGTTCGTAAGAATGCGGCCAGCCTTTCGGAAGTGCTTCGTTTTCAGAGTCCGGTATACATTAAGGAGAATGGAAGAGGCATGGTTTCTTCGCCTTCGTTTCGGGGGACTACGGCGCAGCAAACGGCATTTGTTTGGAACGGCATTACGATTAACTCCTTGTTTTTAGGGCAGGGGGATCTCAATAATATGGGGATTTTGGGGGCGGATGAAGTGGTTGTTAAATCGGGAGGTGGCAGTGTGGTCTATGGAAGCGGGGCGATTGGTGGTAGTGTTCACCTGAATAACCGATGGGCTTACGGTCGTGGGGCTCGGGTTTCTTTGTATTCGGAAGCGGCTTCGTACGGTACGTTTCATCAGGCTTTGAAAACCTCGTTTAGTGACGAACGCCTGAGTGTGCAGTTTAACCTAGACCATCGCCAAAGCGAGAACGACTACGAAGTGCCGAAAAAACGCTATGTTAATCGTAATGGACAATATGCCAATCATTCGGTGGATTTGGGGGCGGCCTATCGGCTGAACGAAAAGCATCAGTTGTACTGGCAGACGCAGTTTTTTGATGGGATGCAGCATTACCCCGTATTTTCTGTTTCGCAGACCAAAACCAAATACGAAACGCAAACCACCCGTTCCTTACTGACCTGGAGTGTTGAGAAGCCGCGTTTCCATAATAATCTTCGATTGGCTTACATGGAAGAGAACTTTGGGTATTACGGGGAGGTGAGCCGGTCTAAATCAAGTGGGGGAAAAGCCATGGTGCATTTGGTAAAGAATGATTTTGAGTACCGATTGGGTCAGGGATTAAAATTTTCGGCAATTGGCGAATTTCAATACCAAAAAGCAGAAGGAATGGGATCGGGCATAGGACGTCCGACACGCTCCTTGGGTTCGCTTACGGTGTTGCTTCAGGGGGATTCTAATCGTCGTTTTTATTGGGAAATGGGATCCAAACGGGAGGAGGCGCAAGGGTATGGCGGAGTACAGTTGTATTCACTAGCGGGAAATTACCGCTTCTCGGAGGGGTATACGGTAAAATGGAGTGCTTCCAAAAATTTTAGGGTGCCGACATTCAATGATTTGTTTTGGCAGCCCGGAGGAAATACGGGGCTTCGTTCCGAAACGTCTTATCAAGCGGAAATGAGCCATGTGTTTGAGCGGTGGGGAATGCGCTGGAGCATCACGCCCTACTATAATCGCATTGAAAACATGATTCGCTGGCTGCCGTCTTCAGCGGGCTATTGGAAGCCGGTGAACACGGATCAGGTGGAGATTATGGGATTGGAAAGCCGGGGAAGCTATGGGAAGACTTTTAGTGGAGGGAGGCGTTTGTCAGCGGATTGGGGGTATGCTTACAATCGCTCCGTCAATAGGGCGACGGGTAAGCAATTGATGTATGTGCCTATCCATCATGTATTTGGTAAGTTGGGTTATGACCATTCGGTTTTCGGAGTTTATTTTCAGGGGCTTTTTAATGGGCTTACGTATACGACTTCGGATGAGAGCCTTTCCAAAGCGATTGATCCTTATTTTGTGCTGAATGCGGGAGCTTATGTAGTGGTGCTCAAGAAACAAAAAATAGGCATGCGGGTAAATAATTTAGGGAACACGGTTTATGAAACGGTGGCTTATTATCCTTTGCCGCTCAGAAATTACAGTGTGTTTTTGACTTTGAATTTTTAAAGAACAAAATAACGAAGAAGGAATAACAATTAATAAATTTTTTTATATGAAATTAAGTAAAATTTTTGGATGGGCTATGGCTTCGGCTTTGTTGCTCAATGTGTCTTGCCGTAATGGCGAAGAGGTGGTTACCCTTCCTAAGGGGGATTACGAAAACGGAATTCTAATGGCCAATGAAGGGAATTTTGGCCGCCCCAATGCGGATCTGTCTTTTGTAACATCCGATTTAACTGAAGTGGATCAGAACATCTATTCTTCCGTCAATGGTGAAGCCTTGGGAGATGTGCTTCAATCGGTTGGTTTTTACGGCGATAAGGCTTATTTGGTGGTTAATAATAGCAATAAAATCGTTGTTGCTAATCGTTATACAATGAAAAAAGAGGCGGAAATAAGCAATGTTACCCAACCTCGATATGTTGCTTTTTCCAATTCTAAGATGTACGTAACAAGCAATAATTTTTGGGATTTGAGGCAGGTTAATGTTTATGATGGCAGTTCTAATAGATTGAAAACGATAAATTTTGATCGCTACGCTGAGAAAATAGTGTCTCAATCGGGGTATGTTTATGTTCAAACGGATGGAGTAAAGTACGAGCTTGTTGGAAACGACTATAAGGCTGTACCTACGGGACACACCATTGGGCGAATAAATGCTTCTACGGATGAGGTTATGTCGCCTGTAACTTTACCTGATGAAGGCGTTATTCGTGATTTGGCTTCAGCGGAAGGGGTGGTTTATGCTCTGTCCTCCGATGATAGTGGGTCTTATGTTTATAAAATCAATGCTTCGACGGGAGGGATAATCCAAACGACTTTCACAAGTGCGGCCAAGTTGGAGCGGTTGGCGGTTGACAATCAGAATGTGTATTGTTTGGGGACCGATAAAGAAAGCGGTAATAATGTAGTGTATAGTGTGGTTTCGGGGGGAATAAATAAAATGTTTTCGCTTTCTTCGGATCAACAAGGATATGTTTATGCGTTTAATGTTATTGATGGGCGAGTTTATACCTCAAACGCTACGTTCACTCAAGATAGCAAAGTTTCGGTTTATTCGGCGGTGGGAACTTTGTTGAAGGAATTTACGGCGGGTATGGGGACCAATGCTTTTTATAAGAACTAAATCTTTTAGTTTGAAATACAAAAAATGCGGATTTTTTTAATCCGCATTTTTTATTGACTTTACTTGGGTTTTACAAGTTGGCCAGTGTGTTTTTCAACTCGGCCCATCCGCCACCGTTGTAGCCGTTTTTCAGGCCTTGGGCGTTGAGGTATTCTAAGGCTCTTGCGCTTCGGTTACCGCTTCGGCAGAAGAGGACAACGGGTTTTTCGAGTGTTAGAATTTCGTCTTGGCGAGCCTCGATTTCTCCCAAGGGGATGTTTTTGGCGGTGGCAATTTCTCCGTCCATTTCCAGTTCAAGGGGTTCGCGGACGTCGATTAATTCGTAATTTCCTGCTTTTAATACTTCTTCTAAAGACATAGTTTGTTTTTTAATCGTTGCTGGTAATTGGCACTTTAACTATGGACAAAAATAGAAAAATTATTAGTTTTGCAGTGCAATTTATGTTACACAACGCAAGGAAATATTCGGAGCTGATTAAGTCCAAAGCCCGAAAGTTTGGTTTTCAGGGCTGTGGGATTTCGGCGGCGGGTTTTTTGGAGGAAGATGCTTTGCCGTTGGAAAACTTTCTGAAGAACCACTACCATGGGGAGATGGCGTATATGGCCAATCATTTTGATAAGCGTCTGGATCCTCGCTTATTAGTGCCGGGGGCAAAATCGGTGGTTTCTTTTTCTTATAACTATTACCCTTCGGAAACGATAGAAACGTTGGATAACTACAAAATATCGAAGTATGCTTATGGTTACGATTACCATGAAGTGATTAAGGATATTTTGAGGGAAATGGTGGCGGAACTTCAGGCGGAGATTGGGGATTTCGGATATCGTATTTTTGTGGATTCGGCTCCGGTGTTGGAGCGGAGTTGGGCAAGAAAATCGGGGATCGGTTGGGTTGGGAAAAACGCCAATCTCATTACGAAAAAAACGGGGTCTTTTTTCTTTTTGGCAGAACTGGTTTGCGATTTGGTTTTGGAGGCGGATGCTCCTGTTACCGATCATTGCGGTTATTGCACCCGTTGTTTGCAGGCTTGTCCTACGGGGGCGATAGTGGCGGATCGGGTGGTGGACGGCAGTAAATGCATTTCTTATGCTACGATTGAATTGAAAGACGATATTCCTTCGGAATTTAAAAATCATTTGGAGGACTGGATGTTTGGTTGCGATATTTGTCAGGATGTTTGTCCTTGGAATCGTTTTTCGAAGCCGCATAACCAGCCGGCTTTTCAACCTAATGAGGCGCTTAAAGCGTTTAGGAAAAACGATTGGGAAGAGCTGACTCAGGCTCTTTTTTCGGAGGTTTTTCGTAAGTCTCCGGTGAAACGGGCTAAATTCAAAGGATTACAGAGGACTGTAGCTTTTCTTAAATCGTCCGATCAGGGGAAGGGCTTGGAGGAGGGATAGAAAAAACCGCTGAAGCGAAGTTCAACGGTTTTTGAAATTAAAGTTTGGTTAGTTTTGCGTATTTCAGGATCAGGTTTTTTTCTTCACCGCCGGCAAATTTTACTTTTGCTTTGATGTTTTCCGGATCGGTTCCGTCCAAAAAGACAACTTCTCCCACTCCGAAACGGTCGTGCCGTACTTGGTCGCCGACTTCGATGTCCTGAACGTGGTTCCCTCCGGGATTGGTGATTTTGGCGGAGGCGATTGGTTTTAGTGTTCTGGTGGAGCTGATTTTGGGCTCTTCTTTTTCGCGGATTAGTTTCTTTTTGGGTTCCAGTTTTTTTAAGGTTCTCGGTTCGCTGGGGAATTCGTCGAAAATGGAAGATTTCAGCCCCGAATGATTCACAAAACGGCTTTCTGTGGCGGGGTTGATGAACTCCAAAAATTGGGAATCAATTTCACTTAAAAAACGGGAGGGTTCGGCATCGGTAATTTTACCCCACTGAAAACGGGAGGTGGCGTAAGTAAAGAAGGCTTGTTTCTCCGCTCGGGTTAAGGCCACGTAGAACAAACGTCTTTCTTCCTCCAGATCCTCGCGCGAGGAGGCGCTCATAAAACTGGGGAAAAGGTTTTCTTCCAATCCGACCAAATGAACGATCGGGAACTCTAATCCTTTTGAAAGGTGAATGGTCATCAAGGACACTTTGTCGCCGTCTTCGTCGTTTTTGTCTTGGTCGGTGGAGAGGGCAATGTTTTCGAGAAAAGCCGAAAGTGAGGCGTCGCCGTCTTCCAGTTGCTGTTGTTCTTCAATGAAACCTTGCATGGAATTCAGGAGCTCCTGTACGTTTTCCAAACGGGAAATGCCTTCGGGGGTTTGATCGTCTTTGAGGAATTTGATTAATCCGCTTCGTTTTGCCACTTCCATGGCCACTGTGTAGACGTTTTCCGTTTTTAGCATCACTTGAAAGGCTTTAATCATGGCCCAAAAATCATTTAATTTGGTTAGGGCGGCGTTGTTAAGCTTCAAGTGGGGAGCGTGCATCCCCAAGTCGTCTAAAACTTTGGAAACGGCTAAGTTTTTGGAGTCGGCGTAGACGATGAGTTTATTTTGGGTGGTTTCTCCGATGCCTCGAGCCGGGTAGTTTACGATACGCATTAGGGCTTCATTGTCGTTGGGGTTTACCAGCAAGCGCAGGTAAGCCACCAGGTCTTTAACTTCTTTTCTCTGATAGAAGGATAGCCCGCCGTAGACGCGGTAAGGGATGTTTTTTTTCCTTAGGGCGTCTTCAAAGGCACGGGTTTGGGAGTTGGTTCGGTAGAGGATGGCAAAATCACTGAATTGCCGTTGATGGAAGTGATGCATTTCCCAAATGTTGTTCGATACGAAGTTGGCTTCGTCGGCATCGGTTAGCGCACGATAGATTTTTATTTTTTCGCCTTCTTCGTTGTCGGAAAAGACATTTTTTTTGAATTGTTGAAGGTTTTTGGAAATCACCACATTTGCCGCATTAACGATGGTTTGGGTCGAGCGGTAGTTTTGCTCCAGCGAAACGGTTTGGGCGTCGGGGTAATCTTTTTTGAAATTCAGGATGTTGTAAATGTTGGCACCCCGAAACGAGTAGATGGACTGGGCGTCATCGCCAACGACGCAAATGTTTTCAAATTTGGAAGCAAGGGCTTTTACGATGAGGTATTGGGAGTGGTTGGTGTCCTGATACTCGTCTACCAAAATATAGCGAAAACGGTCCTGGTATTTGGCTAATACTTCGGGGAATCGCGTTAGTAGTTCGTTGGTTTTTAGCAGCAGATCGTCAAAATCCATGGCTCCGTTTCGGAAGCAGGCTTCGACGTAGTGTTTGTAAATTTTCCCCAGGAGCTTCATGTTGGCTTTTTCGTCGGCTTCCATCAACTCGGGGTTATTGTGGTAGGCCCGCACGGTGATTAGGTTGTTTTTGTAGCTGGAAATGCGGGATTGTACTTTTTTGGGCTTGTATAAATCGGAATCAATCTGAAGTTCCTTCAGGACTTTCTTTATGACGTTAAGCGAATCTTGGGCGTCGTAAATCGTGAAATCGGAAGGATAGCCTAGATGGTGGGCTTCGCTTCTTAGGATTCTTGCAAAGACGGAGTGAAAGGTTCCCATCCAAAGGCTTTTGGCGTCGCTTACGCCCACGACTTTGGCGATACGTTCTTTCATTTCTCTTGCGGCCTTGTTGGTAAAGGTAAGGGCGAGAATGTGGAACGGATCCACTCCGTTGGTAATCAGGTGGGCAATTCGCATCGTCAGCACTCGGGTTTTTCCGGAGCCGGCTCCGGCAAGTACCATCAAAGGGCCTTCGGTGGTGGTTACGGCTTGATATTGCGCTTCATTGAGTCCTTTCAGATAATCCATAAATTGGGCGTTGAGAAGAATAAAAATTTAAACCGCCAAATTTACATATTTTGAAAAGGATTTCAAAAAACAACCGGAGAGCTTGGGGCGAGGCGGCGTCGGGTAAAAGTTTATTAGGATATGCCGCATACTTTCGTTATTTTTGGCTTTGAAATCGGAGGGAGGAGGCTAAAACCTCTTTCCTGAAAGAACAGAATAACAAAGACTTTATAAATTATGAATCTTACACAATTGGAACCTCAGGCGGTTTGGAAAAATTTTGAAGCCCTCAATGCCATTCCGAGGCCGTCGAAGAAAGAGGAGAAAGTTATTGCTTTCATGAAGCAATTTGGCGAATCGCTGAATTTGGAGACTACGGTTGACCCAACGGGTAATGTTATTATCCGAAAACCGGCAACAAAAGGGATGGAAAATCGCAAGACGGTGGTGTTGCAGTCGCATTTGGACATGGTGTGCCAAAAAAACAATGAGGTGGATTTTGATTTTGATACGCAGGGGATTCAAATGGAGGTGAAAGACGGCTGGGTTAAGGCTAAAGGGACGACTTTAGGGGCAGATAATGGTTTGGGAGTTGCGGCGATGATGGCGGTTTTGGAAAGCGCGGATATCGCGCATCCTGCCTTGGAGGCTTTGTTTACGATTGATGAAGAAACGGGGATGACCGGAGCGAAAGGGCTGAAGCCGGGACAGCTTACCGGGGATATTTTATTGAATCTGGATACGGAGGAGGACGATGAGATTGACATCGGCTGTGCCGGTGGGATTGACGTTACGGCGACGGCTCACTTTGATACGGCACCGGTGGAAGGATCGGTATTTGCAATTGAGGTGAAAGGACTTCAAGGCGGTCATTCGGGGATGGATATTCACAAGGGCTTGGGTAATGCCAACGTGATTTTGGGGCGCTTGCTTTATGCCGGTGTGGAGGAGCACGAATTATCTTTAATTGAAATTGATGGTGGCGGGCTCCGCAATGCGATTCCGCGGGAGGCTTCGGCGGTGGTTGCTGTAAGTTCTTCGGAAGCTTATTTGAATAAATTTGAAGAACTTAAGAAAGCGATATTGGAGGAATTTGCTTCGTTGGAACCTGCTTTGGCTTTGTCGATTTCTCCATCCGAGCATAAGAAGGTGGGGCTTTCTCCGAGGGACAGCCGTCGGGTGGTTCTATCGCTATGTTCGGCGCACAACGGGGTTTACCGAATGAGTCCTGATGTGGAAAATTTGGTGGAAACTTCCAATAATATTGCTCGTGTGGAATTGAAGGAAGGCGGTTTGAAAATTCTTTGTTTGTCTCGTTCTTCCGTGGAGTCGACGAAAGCAGCGGTGGCGGCACAACTGAAATCCGTGTTTGAATTGGCAGGTTTTGAGGTGAAACTTACCGGAGATTATCCGGGATGGAAGCCTAAGCCGGGGTCGGAAATCGTGAAAATCATGGAGGCGTTGTACGAAAGCAATTTTGGTTCTCGTCCTCACGTGGTGGCCTGTCATGCCGGGTTGGAATGCGGTATCATTGGGGCGAATTACCCTCAGATGGATATGGTCAGCTTTGGGCCGACGATTCGGGGGGCGCACTCGCCGGACGAGCAGGCGAATATTGAAAGTACCCAAAAGTTTTGGCGTTTTCTGAAAGCTATTTTGGAAAACATCCCCGAAAAAAAGTAATTACTAAAAACGCTTCTTTGTAAAAGAAGCGTTTTTTTATGGATTATTTTGCGGCGTTTAGAGCGGCTTGGTAGTTTGGTTCTTGGGTAATTTCAGGAACTTGTTCGGTGTAGAGGATTTGGTTGTTTTCGTCCGCCACGATGACGGCTCTGGAGAATAAACCTTTTAGCGGAGAATCGTTTAGAATAATGCCGTAGTCGTCTCCGAAGGAGCTTCGGAAGTCGGATAGGGTTTCCACGTGTTCCAAGCCTTCGGCTGCGCAGAAGCGTCCAAGTGCGAAGGGAAGGTCTTTTGAAATATTGATGACAACGGTATTGGAAAGTTTACCGGCTTCCAAGTTGAAGGCTCTGGCGGAAGCGGCACATACGCCGGTGTCGATGCTGGGGAAAAGATTTAGGATTTTCTTTTTTCCCTTATAGTCCTCGAGGGTTTTTTCTTCGAGTTTTTCGTTGATTAATACAAAATCTTTTAGGGTTTGTCCAATTTCGGGAAGATGGCCATTGGTGTGAACTTCGTGGCCTTTTAGAGTGATACTTGCCATAATTTTAATTGTTTTTTTGTTTTTTCAAAAGTACGCAAATGCTTGGGTTTGAATGTTTTTTTTAAGGTTAAAATTCTCTTAAAATGAAATTAAGTCGTAAAAAGAGGGAGGGAAGTCAGCGTTTTGTTTTCTTTTAACAAAATTTAACTCAAAATTGGCATTGGTTGTGTTGATTACTGTGGGGAATTATTGCAATTTTACGGTAGTTTTTATAGCAAGGTTATGTCAGAAATACATCAGGCCGAGGATATTCGGCAGTTGACGGAAAGCGTAAGGGAGCAGAATGCTTTTTTTTCGCTTTTGAAACAGGAAATTAACAAGGCGATTGTGGGGCAAGGGTATATGGTGGATCGTCTTTTGATTGGGCTTTTGGGGAATGGGCATGTGCTTTTGGAAGGGGTTCCTGGTTTGGCCAAAACGTTGGCGATTAAGTCGCTGGCTCAGGCGGTGGACGGTAGTTTTTCGAGAATCCAGTTTACGCCGGATTTGCTTCCTGCGGATGTGGTGGGGACTCAGGTGTATAACGTGAAGGAGAACGATTTTTCCGTGAAGCGGGGGCCTGTGTTTGCTAATTTCGTTTTGGCGGATGAAATCAACCGTGCTCCTTCCAAGGTGCAGAGTGCTCTATTGGAGGCTATGCAGGAAAAACAGGTTACCATAGGGGATGAGACGATGGCTCTTCCGAAGCCTTTTTTGGTTTTGGCGACTCAGAATCCGATTGATCAGGAGGGGACTTATCTTTTGCCTGAGGCGCAGAGCGATCGTTTCATGCTGAAGTGCAAGGTCGGTTATCCGGAGTTTGAGGATGAGCGTAAGGTGATGCGGATGGTTTCGGGGGCTTATCAGCCGGAGATTCGCCCGGTGATTTCCATGCAGACGGTGGTGGAAGCCAAGGCTTTGGTGAATCAAATTTATCTGGATGAGAAGATCGAGAAATATATTTTGGATATGGTGTTTGCCACGAGGTATCCGGAACGTTACGGCTTGGGCGAATTAAAGAGCTATATTAGTTTTGGGGCATCCCCTAGGGCTTCGATTAATTTGGCGGTGGCGTCCAGGGCGCATGCTTTTTTGGGTAATAGGGCTTTTGTTATTCCGGAGGATGTGAAGGCGGTGGCGAAAGATGTTTTGCGGCATCGGATTGGGCTTAGTTTCGAGGCGGAAGCCGAAGAGGTGGATGCGGAGGAAATTATCGATCGGATTCTTTCCAAAATTCAGGCGCCTTAATTTTTACAAAAACGGTTTGAGGTGGACGTAAAGGCTATCGTAAAAAAGGTAAAGCAGATTGAGATTCGCACGCGAAAAAAATCGGAGGCGGCTCTGATGGGGCAGTATCATAGTGCTTTCAAAGGTCAGGGGATGACTTTTTCGGAGGTTCGGCCGTACCATTCTGGGGACGAAATCCGTCGGATGGATTGGAATAAGACGGCACGTTTTCGGGAGCCTTACGTGAAGGTAATGGAGGAGGAGCGGGAGCTAACGGTGATGCTGATGGTGGATGTATCGGCTTCGATGGATTACGGCACTCGGAATTCGCTTAAGCGTGAGTTTGTGGCTGAAATTTGTGCGAGTTTGGGCTTTTCGGCCGTAGGAAACAACGATAAGGTCGGTTTGATACTTTTCGCTGATAAGGTTTACAAGGTGATTCCTCCGGCAAAGGGGCGAAAACATGTTTTGGCGATGGTTTCGCAATTGCTTTCGGCGGAGTATATTCCTGCAAAAACCGACATGGACGAAGCTTTGCGGTACATGATGAATCTTTTCAAGAAAAAATCGTTTGTTTTCTTGTTTTCGGACTTTGGAGACGATTTTCCTTTGAAGACCCTTCGGGTGGCGGCTAAAAAACATTCGTTGTTGGGGCTGAGGGTTTACGACGACCGGGACGAAACGATTCCGGACATGGGGTATGCGATGTTTCGCGATGCGGAATCGGGGCGCGAGCTATGGGTTAACACTTCTTCGTCCAGGTGGCGGTATCATTTTACGGAGACGCTCAAGCAGCGGATGGAGCAGATAAAAGAGGATTTTGAAAGCGCGTCGGCGGGTTTTGTTTCCATCAAAACGGGGGAGGATTATTCCAAAGGACTTTACGATTATTTTCGGAAGAAGTGAGAGATAATAGGGAGTATAACACAATTTAGCATTAGCATTGAAAAAAATCATTTATCTTTTTTGGCTTTGTTTGGGGTCGGTGTTGTTTTCGCAGACGCTGTCTTCTGTTTTGGAAAAGAAAACGGTAGCGCTGGGCGAGCCGAACGTTTACCGAATCAGGGTGGAAGGGTTGAAGGGGCAGGAAGTGGTGATGGCGCCGAAAAACGAACTGTTGCCTTTTCATTTTGAAGAAATTAAGGACAGTGTTTCCATTCAGGGGAATTTTTATGAGCGCACGGTGGTTTTTGCGGTGTTTGAGGAAGGGGTGTTTCCTATTCCTTCATTTGATGTGAAAATCGGCGGAAAGCTTTACAAGACGACGACTTATGAGGTGGAAGTGGTCAATACGGCTCAGCAGGGCGAGGCGATTAACGATATCATGAATAACAAAACCGTCCAATTGGATATGCAGGACTATTGGGCGATGTACAAATGGTATTTGCTTGGGGCTTTGGCTTTGGTGGCTTTGCTTTTTTTGATTTGGCAGGTTTTGCGCTATGGGCGTTATCGTCGTTCTTCGCCTGCTGTGGCTACAAATCAGACATTGAGGCAATTGGAACAACTTAAAAAGAAAAATTATATCGAAAAAGGCGCTTATCGGGCTTTTTATGTGGAATTGATAGAAATCAGCCGTGAGTTTCTTTCCAAACAGTATCGCGTGCCGGCCGAGGTGCTTCTGACCGATGACTTGATTGCTTTGATGCGGGATAACCAAACCATTTCCAAGGAAAATGAAGCGGTGATTGAGGCGGTTTTTTTGCGGGGCGATGGGGTGAAGTTTGCTAAGGATATTCCGAGTGCTTCGGTGATGCGGGAGGATTTTGAGGCGATTAGGCGTTTGGTGAAAAATTCGCTTAAAGATTTGGAATTTGAAAACCTGAGAACCGATGTTTGATTTTAATTTTGAATTTTACAGTCCTTGGTTTTTGCTTTTGTTTTTGCTATTTATTCCTCTTTTATTTAGGGATTTACGGCGGAAAAAGCAAAAGGGGATTTTGGTTCCTTCGACGGGAGGAATGATGGAGAGCCGCGGGATTGTGGTGGTTTTGGCGGGGCTTCGGTTTTCTAAATATTTGGTTTTAACGGCTTTGATTATAGCTATGGCTCGGCCCCGAACTTTTACGGTGTCGGATGAGACGGACGAGTCGCAAGGCATTGATATTATGTTGGCGGTGGATGTTTCGCTTAGTATGCTTTCCAAAGATTTGGAGCCGGATCGGCTGGGGGCATTGCAGAAGATAGCGGTGGATTTTGTCCGTAACCGTCCCAATGACCGTATCGGTTTGGTAAATTATTCGGGGGAGGCGGTTACGAAGGTTCCTGTGACCACGGATCACCAGATTGTGATTGACGAGATTAAAACGATTGTTCAGGACGAACTGACGCAAGGCACGGCTATTGGCGACGGATTATCGGTGGCGGTCAGTCACCTTCGTCATAGCAAAGCCAAGAGCAAAGTGGTGATTTTAATGACCGACGGTGTCAATACGGTGGATAGTGCGATGCCGCCTTTGGTGGCTGCCGATTTGGCGGAGAGCAATGGGATTAAGGTTTATACGATTGGCATCGGGACTAATGGTTATGCGCTGATGCCTACGAGCATAGGCCCTTTTGGGGATTTGATATTTAGCGAGGTGGAGGTTACTATTGATGAGGCGCTTCTTACGGATATTGCACGCAAAACGGGCGGGCGATATTTCAGAGCGACTTCCAATGCGAAGTTGGCCGAAGTGTATAGGGAAATTAATGAAATGGAAAAATCGGAGATTAAAACCTCTAAGCTCTACCAGTACGAGGAACATTTTCGTTTTTTTCTGTTGATGGCACTGGTGGTTTTGCTTGTGGATGCATTGTTTCGATGGGTGATTTATAAAATGATTTTGTGATGGAATGGACGTTGGGTAATTACTGGTATTTGCTTTTGCTTCTTTTGCTTCCGATTTTGGGCGTGATTTTGTTTCGGTTTGTCCGGTGGCGGGAAGAGCGTAAGGATCGGTTTGCGGATCGGGCGTTTCAGTCTCGTTTGTTTGCGGGAGGGTCTGTTTTTTCTAAGGGTTTTCCCGTGTTTTATCTTTTGGCTTTTTTGTTTTTGGTTTTGTCGGTGGTGGATTTGCTTCGCGGTGCGCAGGAGGTGGAATCGCAAAGACGAACGGGGAGCGTTATTTTTCTTTTGGATGTGTCCAACTCCATGAATGCAGAGGATGTGGAGCCCAGCCGTTTAGAATTGGCTAAGCATACGGTAGTTCAGGTGCTGCATTCCTTGGTTGGGGAACGGGTTGGGCTTATCGTTTTTGCGGGGGAGGCGCGTTCGGTGATGCCTTTGACGACGGATTTTAAGGCGGCGGAAACGTATATTTCGGGTGTGGAGACCTCGGTGGTTCAGATTCAGGGGACGGATTTTTTGGCGGCAATGGAAGAGGCTGTCCGGAAGTTTAAACATGTTCCCAAAGGAGTGCGGCAGGTGGTTTTGATAAGCGACGGGGAAGATAACGAGGGGAATGACGAAGCGGCATTAAAGCTGGCTGAAAAAGAAGGGATTAGGGTTTTGAGTGTTGGGATAGGGAAGGAAGAGGGGGCGCCTGTTCCCGAGTACGGTTACGGGCAGTTGCTCGGGTATAAGGCCGATCGGAGCGGGCAGACGGTTCTTACGAAACGAGAATCGGGGGCTTTGGTTTCGCTGGCTTCGAAAACCGGAGGGCAGTATGTGGATGGAAATGATTTGGAGTCGTCTGTTAGCCAGTTGGTTAAACAGATCAACGGATTTGAATCTGGCGGAATGGTGAAGGTTTTTTCTCGCAATGCTAAACATTATTACCAATATTTTTTGGCGGTTTCTTTGTTGTTTTTCTTTTTGATTTATCTTTTTAACCCGAAGCGGGATTTGAATATTTAGACCTTGTTTTCAGAGGATTAAAGTTTTTTTTAACCAAATTTTAACGGTTGGTTTTTCTTGTTTTAACAATTAAAAGGATATTTTTGTATAATCTATGGCAAGGTTTTTCTTTTCGGTGTGGCTGGTGTTGCTTACGTGGTTTGGGGTTTCGGCTCAGAACCGATACAACGCCCTTATCTATGAGGGAAACAAGCAGTTTGAAAAGGGAAATTACGAGCGTTCTTCTTCCAAATTTTTTGAAGCGTCGGAGATGAATCAAGAGGATTTTACGGCGCATTACAATTTGGGAAATGCGTTTTACAAGCGCAAAATGTATGAGGAAGCTAAGGCGGAATATGCCAAGGCGGAGACTTTAGCCCGTAATAAGGCGGATAAGGCGGCTGCACTTTACAATCAGGGCAATGCTTTTATGCAGACCAATGATTCGGAAAGGGCTGCGGATTTGTACCGTAAGGCTTTGAAGGTCGATCCTTATAACGAGTCTATCCGTAAGAATTACGAGATTGCGAGGCTTAAAGAGAAGGAAAAATCATCCGAACGGAATTCCCAAGACGATTCCGAGGAGAAAGACGAAGGAAAAGAGCAGAAGCAAGGGAAGTCTTCTTCGGACGAGTCTGAAGGGCAAAAGCAGCAGGGGGGCGAGAAGCGTCGGGATCAAGGCGAAGGCGAAGGGGATGAGAGCGATGAAAATACGCCGGAAAACAAAACTAAAAATAAGATGCCGAAGGCGTTGGAGGACGCGTTGATGGAGCGCGTGGAAGAAAAGGAAAAAGAGACGGCAAGAAAAATTCTCAATCGAAACGCCTATATACTACCGCAAAGTAAAGAGAAAGATTGGTGATAAAGGAAAGGCTTCAGTATGTGATGATGGTGCTGTGTTCCGTTTTGGGGTATAGTCAGGTCAATATTGTGGCGGATACCGACAAAAAAGTTATTAGCGGCAAGGAACAGTTTGTTCTTACGGTGATTCAGGAGGTTAATGGGAGCAATTATCTTCAGGAGACGCCTTTGCGTTCCCCCGATTTATCCAAATTTACGATTGTCGGGCAGGGGTCGGTTCGGCATACTTATGTGGATCCCGAGTCCAAGACGGTGATTAACCGTTTGGTTTATGAAATTCTTTTGGAGCCCAAGCAGAGTGGGCGTTACAAAATAGGTTCTTTTTTGGTTACTGTTAACGGGACGATTTATAAGAGTGAGCCTTTCGAGGTTGTGGTTAATGGGGAGGTGGCGCAGCGTTCGGCGGTGGAAAAAAAGACCGACAATGTGTATTTGACCATGGAGCTTAAAGACAGCGAAGTGTATCAAAATCAGCCGACGGTTGCCGTGCTACGGGCTTACAGTCGGGATTTTAATAACCTTCGTCGTGTGGGGAAAGTTCATTTTCCCGAACGCTCGAATGTGGAAATTCGGCCGGTTCATTTTTCGAAAGACGAAATCGAACAGCATTCGAATAACGGTTGGTCCCAAGTGGTGGCGATGATGCTTGTTTTTCCTAACGAATCGGGGAAAATTGACATTCCGCCGATGACGGCGGTGTATGCCGATGAGGAGCGCAGGGGGGAGACAATCCGTTCCAATGCGGCTAAATTAAACGTGAAAAAGCTGCCTTCGGGGAAGCCGGAGCATTTTAAAGAGGTGGTTGGCCGTTTCGATTATAGCGTCACTACCGATAAGGTTTCGAAAGTGGAGGTGGGCAAGCCGGTGGATGTGATGCTGAGGGTTAAGGGCGAAGGGCGTCTTCGTAACGATCAGTTGCCTAGGATTTTAGCGTCGGAAGATTACGTGTTTTATAAACCTGATGTGGTTCGTCGGATTAAAAGTGGGAAAGACGGGATGAAAGGCGAGGTGGTGGCACATTATGTGGTGGTGCCCAAAACTTCGGGTAAGATGACTTTACGCACAGAAAATTTTTCTTTTTTTGATCCTGAGAAGCGGCGTTATGAAGATTTGGGCGGGCGGACGTTGGTGCTGGAGGTTCTGACTTCGGAGGAGATTTCGAATACGCGGACGACCATGGAACGGATGGCCGATTACACCAATACGGTTTTGGAAACGGTGAATACGCCGGTAACGCCTACCACGAAATATAAGCTTTCGAATGGGGAAGGGGTGCGTTGGCGTACGCTTTTGGGGAATTATGGTTTGATTTTCGGGTTTTTCCTTGCGGTTATTTTGGGGATTACAGGATACAGAAAGCTGAAAGGGACGGGGCCCAAAACGGAAGGGGTGGATTTGGGTTCGGTAGACGAAACCGAAACGCAAATTCGTAAATACCTGAGTTTTGATGCAGCGGAGCGTTTGGATTTTGTTGAAGTGCAAGCGTCGTCGCCGGACGGATTCTTTAAAACTTACGACGAATTTATCGGCGATTTGGAACAGTATGTTCAGCAGCGGCATAAGACTTCTTTTGAGACGTATTTGTTGCATACCAAAGGGCCTCGGGTATTGGAAGAATATCGGGAGCTAAAGCAGCAGTTGCAGATGGAAAAATATGCGCCGTTACAAAATAGCGAACACCTTAAGGAATTGATTGCTGGACTGAAAGGTGTTTTTGAAGGTGTATTTTAGATTCGTTGGGATTTCCCAAAAAAGAAGCGTGGCGGATGATTTATTCTTGTAAAATATTCCTTAGTTTTGCGCTCAGAAACTAAAAACCCTATTTTAATCATGTTCGAGCATTTTGATCTTCGGGAGATTTTGACTTGCACCATGGTGCTTTTTGCTGTTATTGATATTGTGGGCTCCATCCCGATTATTGTGAGTCTGAAGCAGAAATTCGGGAAAATTGAATCTGGAAAGGCGGCTATTGTAGCGGGGCTTTTGATGATTGTTTTTCTGTTTGTGGGGAAAAAGATTTTGACTTTCATCGGGGTTGATGTCAATTCCTTTGCAATTGCGGGGGCATTTATTATTTTCATCATTGCCATCGAGATGATTTTGGGAATTCAGATTCAGCGGCACGAAGAGTCTGCATCGGCGTCGATTGTGCCTATTGCTTTTCCTTTGATTGCGGGGGCAGGGACGCTTACTACGACGCTTTCTTTGAAGGCGGAATACCACGATATAAATATCATTTTGGGGATAATTCTTAATATTTTCTTCGTGTATGTGGTTTTGAAGTCGGCCAATTGGCTGGAGCGAAAGATTGGGATTGGCACGCTGAAGGTTTTGGAGAAAGTTTTTGGGATTATTTTGATGGCGATTGCTATTAAACTTTTTACGGCTAATTTCGCGCAATTGTTTCAAATGTACGTTAAATTTTAATTTGAGATTATGAGCACTTTATATAAAGTTTTTTTGGTGATTTTTGTTCTGTTTATCGGGTTGAATCTTTATGCTTTTAATTGGCAGTTGGGGCTTTTGCACGAGGAGAACACCAAGTTTCTTTTTTCCATTGCGGCTGGGGTTTTAGGGCTTTTGTTTGCTTTGGTTCTTAACACTTGGGCCAAGCTTTCGGCTAAGAAATAAACGGACTTTCGTCTTGAATTAAAATTATTTACCCGAACTTGAGATTTTGGGCAATAGCTTGGGATTTAAGTTCGGTTTCTCTCCATTCTTTTTCGGGGCAGCTTTCGGCGGTGATGCCTCCGCCCAGGTACAAACTCGCACTATCGGCGTGAAGTTCGGAGCATCGTAGATTGACGAAATACTGTATGGTATCTTCGTTTTCTATTTTGATGTACCCGGAGTACAGCGAGCGGTTATGGTTTTCAAAATGACGAATGGCTTTAAGGCAGAGGTCTTTTGGAAAGCCGCATACGGCGGGAGTGGGATGCAGTTCTTCGATGAGTCTTTCCAGATTTTCCGCTTGAATTTCCGCTCGAAAATCGGTTCGAAGATGCTTGATGTTTCCGGAATGATGGTCCTTTACCGGTGATAGATCTACCTTATCGGCATAATTGGCCAGTACGTTGGCGATGTAGTCGGTCACGGCGGATTGCTCGTCAATTTCCTTGCGGCTCCATTGTTCGTTAATGGGCAGAGTTCCGGCAAGGCTCATGGTTTCGAAACGACCGCTTTTTTTGTGGAATTTCCCCAGCAGTTCGGAAAAGGCTCCCATCCATCCGTAACCGTCTCGGATAAAAAGGTAGGATAAGGCGTTGGGAAAGTTTTGGGACAAATGTTTGAAGGAGGCAGAAAGATCCAGCTTGCCTTGTTCAAAGCGGAGGGTTTTTACTCGAGAAAGAACCAGTTTTTTTAGATTTTCCTTTTTGATGAAGGCGATGACGTCGCTTACTTTTTTCAGGTAATCTTCCCGAGTTTGCTCGTTTTGGAAATCGGATAGCGGATTTAGAATTTGAGAAGAAAGTTCAGGGAGTTGGCTTTCCTCTAAAATCTTCAGTTGCCCTTGGAATTTGACGGGCGGAAGACCGCTCAGAAAGGGGTGAAACTGCACGGGAGTACAGCCGGTTCCTTCTTCGACGGTGTAAAAAGCGTTTTCATTGGGAAGTTTGAAAAAAATCATAGGTTCGGTTTTACCGTTTGAGGTCAGACTTTATCTTTAGGAATAATGGCGTTGGTCATGGTGGTGTGGTTTATGAGATGGCCTTTTTCGTCCCGTATTTCGATTTGGGAAACGTGTAGGGTGCTTCCTTTTCGGATGAAAGTGGCGGTTCCGGTGACGATGCCGTCTCGTTTGGCTTTAAGGTGGTTGGTGTTGAGGGTTGTGCCTACGGGAACGTGTTTGTCCAAATCAACGTGGATTACCGAGAGGCAGGACCCAAGGGTTTCGGCCAGTACGCAACTGGCGCCGCCGTGCAATAGCCCGTAGGGCTGGTGAACTTTTGGGGTTACGGGCATGGTGGCCTGAAGACTATCGTCATCAACATCGGTGAATACGATGTCAAGGGTTTCGGCCAGGGTATTGGCTCTGGTGTTGTTGAGTTTTTGCAGAATGTCCTGTTTGGTTTCCGGTGTCATGGGTTAATAGATTTTGGGGTTCCAATTTTCGGGAACTTTGGGGTGAATGTCGTATTTTACGAAGTAATTTTCGATTTCGTCCATGATTTCTTCGTAGGGAACGCTGGCAATTTTTTCATAGGGGATTTGATAACCCAAATAAATGATCTTTCTTTTGAAATCGCCAGCGGCAATTACAATGGGCACTTTGGCGGCCAATGCCATGTGGTAGAAGCCTTTGCGCCATTTGGCGACGCGGCTTCTTGTGCCTTCGGGAGTGATGACCAAGGAAAAATCTTCTTTTTCGAATTGGCGGGCCACAAAGTTTACCAAGTCGTTGCGCTGGGAACGGTCGATCCCGATGCCGCCCAATCCGCGGACAAGGCTTCCGTACCAAGCTTTGGTGTGTTGGTCTTTTATGATGATTTTCAGTGGTTTGCCCAGTTTCCAATAAGCCAAGTTGCCGAGGATGTACTCCATGTTATGGGTGTGTGGGGCAACCGTGAGGATGCAGCGGTTCAGGTTATTTACATCGCCTTGGAGAACCACTTTCCAGCCTAATAATTTCAAAATGGCGGAGCCGAGTAATTTTTTCATTGTTGTATCGGATAAGTCATAAAAAAGGCATAACCCCTGTGGGTTATGCCTACAAATATATTGAAATATTGACTTTGTTAAAACAAGTGACTAACGAAGTCCATGATTCGGATAACGATTTCGATAACAAATTGTGCCATGATTCAGTGTTTTATAAGCGGTTATAATTTTATACGAATATAAAATATTTTTTTTAAACAGACGCAAGAATAAGGATTAAAATTATTTTTGTTTATGGTCTGAATTTAATTTTTCTAATTTGTCATTTACCAGAGAGTCCAGTATTCCGTTAAGATCATCGGTAGCGTATTTTTTATGCCGGATGATGATGCTGTCCGATTCGGTTTCAATATTAAAGGAAACGTTATCGGAGGAGTCGAACGGATCGCTTGGGTTTTCCTCGAAATAGAGGATGTTTTTGGGGTTGAGATTGATGATTTTAGTGTTTTTGGGAATAACCAGTTGGTATTTCACTTCGTATTTTCTTAACCGATTGTCAAAGGAATAGGCGATATAGTTGGGAAGCAGGATTTTATTGCCTTGGATTTCCAATGGGATTTTCAGGTTAAGGGGAAGGTTGTAGCCTTTGGCGGATTTTTCCACGGCGAGGTACGGTTGTTTTACGTCTTGCCGTTGGATATTAAGCCTTGGGTGGTTTTCCTTGTAGACGATTTTTCCATCGGAGTACACGTCGTTCCAATAGGCTTTGAACGTTTTAGGAATGACCACTTTTTTTAGATCGACGTAAAGGGAATCCGACTCGGCTGGCAGTACGATGTTTTCGGTTTCTTCATTTTTTCCGCTGAACTGGGTGTTGTATTTCAAGGCCTTGAATCCGGTTATGGACGTCAGGATGAACCAAAGGAAGCAAAGGCCTCCGATGACATATCGGGTGTTTTGCAGTCTTGTTTTCGGAGCCAAAAAGCGAAGAGCGATGTAGGCGAAGATAAGAGAAGGGATGAATAGGGTTAGAAAAGAAACCGCAAAGACCAAATAACCCAAATGGTCGGACTGAAGGAAAAAGCCTAGGTTTTCTCCGAATTTGACGTTGCCGCTGTCGCTGAAGGCAAAGATGCTGAAAGAGCCGAAAAACAAGCTTAAAGCGATGAGTCCGAAGAGCCCTCCGAAAAAGTATCTGAAGGCATTGGCAATGCTGCTTCCGGTACGTTGGAGGTAGGGTTGGTTTTCGTGGTAGAATTCGCCGACTTTTTGGGAAGATTCGTTGGCGAACTGGATGATTTTGTTGGATTGTTCTTTCAGATTATCGAAGTTGGCGGGTTTACCTTCCATTTTTAGAAAATCGGAAGCGGTTTGCGCTTTGGGCAGAATAATCCATAGAATCAGGTAGGAGAGGAAGAGGACGGAGATCGAAAACGACCAAGCGGTGGTTACGTCCAAGATAATGAGGCCGACAAGAACGGCTCGGATTAGGGTAACGTTGATTCCGAAATAATGGGAAAGGCCGGCGCATACCCCTGCGATTTTGGCTCTGGAAGGATCGCGGAAGAGTTGTTTTTGGCCGAAAGAGTGTTTTTTTTCTTGTTTTTTTTCGGAGAAGTAGACTTCTTCTTGTTCTTCGATTTGTTCGGGTTTTCCGATTTGGTTAATCATTTTTTCCACATCGGCGTCGTTGATGACTTCGCGTTTTCCCAGCGATTCTTTAAAGATTTCTACCATGCGGATTTCGATATCGTGCAAGACTTCTTCGGCTTCTTCGGCATCCAGTGCTTTTTTTAGGGCGTCCAAATAGTCGCTTAGTTTGATATAGGCGTGTTCTTCGATGACGAAGGAATAGCCGGCAAGACCAATGGAAAGAGTTCGATTCATGTGATTTGAGTTTTTATTGAGGGTTAGTAATTTGGTTAACGCTTTGGGTTAATTCGTTCCAGGTGGCTTGAAGCTCGGTGAGAAAAAGCCTTCCTTTTTCGGTGATTTGGTAATACTTTCTTGGGGGGCCTCCGGAGGACTCTTCCCATCGGTAGGAGAGAAATTCTCCGTTTTTCAATCGGGTCAAAAGGGGGTAGAGGGTTCCTTCTACGACGTCCAGTTTTCCTTTTCTCAGCTCTTCGATCAGGTCGGAAACGTACATTTCCCTTCGATGAATCAGCGAGAGAATGCAGAATTCCAGAATTCCTTTCCGCATCTGTGCTTTGGTGTTTTCGGTGTTCATTTTATGAGGTTATGAAATTGGTGTTTATTATTGTATGATGCAAAGATATGGTATTAAAATAGTATTATGCAATACAAAGTAGTGGTTTATGTTAGTTAATTTTGTTAAGTGATTGATTTACAATAAATAAAAATTTATTTATTTTTTTGAAAGAAATTCATCAGGGGAAAAATAAGTGGGAAGAGGAGCGGATTCTTAAAAAAAACGTAATTTAACGGCTCTAAATTTTTGCCTGTCGGGCGAAATGATAATCGGAGGATGGAGAGAGGTCTGATTGTAAATGATTTTTGATTTTGAAAAACTAATTCTAATGGATGATTTTAACAATACTCAAATGGGGAAAAAGTTTTCTTACGCCAGCAATCGTTTGTATTTCAATTTATTGATGGGGGTTTTGTGGGTGGTTATTGGCGCAGAACCTTTCTTTGAACAACAACAACTGAGGTGGAGGCATTACCTTACTATTTTTTTGGGGGGACTGTATCTTGCTGTTACTTTGTACGAATACCGCATGAAATATTTTGAAATAGCGAGAGATCGGATTAAGGTTTTCGGGCTCTTTCCGAAGGAGATGTCCTTTGATGAAATAACTAAAGCGCAGTATTTTGCGGGAGATTATGTCTTTAAGACGGCGCACAAGAAAATGAAAATTGTCAAATCTCAGATTAAGGCGAGCCAACGTTCGGAATTCGAAGTGTTTTTTAAGGCTTTGGAAGAGCGTTTGAGGAGCAAAATCCAATTGTGAAATGATAAAAATCGGGGGCGCTCGCATCGTTTTTGGGCTGGATTGTTTGGAGGGAAATTGGCGAAATTCGGCTAAGCGGGAAAATTAAAGGGAGAGAAATATGGCGACACGAGATTTTGATTTTTCGATGGTGGCGGATTGGCAGGACTATTGGAGGTTATTTGACGATTTTATTTCGGGGCTGAAGGCTGACGGAAAAGAGGAAGTAGCTCTCGAATTGAAGGAAACACGGAATAGGGTGAACGGCATGACTGACGGCTGGCATGAGTTTAAACTGGCTTTAGCGGAGGGTATTGCTTCCAACCGAGGAAGGCTGACGGAGAGGCAGATGCGCTTTGCGGATTTTTTGCTTGAAGTTTTAGCAGAGTCGTTGTCCCGACGGTAACGAAAGGTCTCAGGGACGGTGTTGGTTAGAAAATTGTTTATATTTGGCGGTTGGGATAAGCTTTGGCTGCGATTGGCTTGGGGGCGAAATCGTAATGTTTGCCGAGGGGGATGCAGCGAGCTTTTTTGATTAATCAACGATGAAAAAATGAAAATATTTGTTACAGGGATTGGCACGGGGGTAGGAAAAACGGTGGTGTCTGCGGTTTTTGTGGAGGCTTTGGGGGCGGATTATTGGAAGCCGGTACAGGCGGGGGATTTGGAAGCTTCGGATACGGCTACGGTTCGGCAATTGGTTTCGCGTCGGGATGTGGTTTTCCATCCGAATGCTTTTGCGCTCCATACGCCGGCGAGTCCGCATTATTCGGCGGCTTTGGACGGGGTTCGCATAACGTTGGAGTCCATGGTGGAGCCTCAGACCGAGCGTTCCTTGGTTATTGAGGGGGCAGGGGGCGTGATGGTTCCGATTAATGAGACGCACACTTTTTTGGACTTCATTCGTCCGGATTATAAGGTGGTTTTGGTTTCGATGAATTATTTGGGGAGCATCAATCATACGTTGATGACTTACGAGGTGCTGAAGAACAGCGGAGCGGATTGTTTGGGGCTGGTATTCAATGGGGAGGCGAATACTTCCACGGAGGAACTTATCGTTTCCAAAACGGGGCTCGAAGTGATTGGCCGTATTAATCGGGAGCCTTTATGGACTCAAGAGACGGTTCGTCGGTATGCGGAGCAGTTTAACCGGAATTTTTTTAAGGCATGACTTGGGCGGAAAAAGATTTGGAGTATAATTGGCATCCCTATACCCAACACAAGGGGCTTGAGGCTTTGCCGGTGATTGTAAAGGGGGAGGGAGAGTTTTTGTGGGATGTGGATGGGAAGCGGTATATTGACGGGATAGCGAGCTGGTGGGTTAATCCTTTCGGGCATTCTCATCCGGTATTGGCTGAGGCGATTTATCGGCAGCTCAGGACTTTGGAGCATGTTTTATTCGGCGGGTTTACCCATGTTAAGGCGATTGAACTTTCCGAAAAGTTATTGGGGCTTTTACCGTCGAATCAGAAGAAAATTTTTTATTCGGATAATGGTTCCACGGCGGTGGAAATAGCGATAAAGGCTTCATTGCAGTTTTTCTACAATAGAGGGGAGAAAAGGACGAAAGTCATTGCTTTCGAAAATGCTTTTCATGGCGACACGTTTGGGGCTATGGCGGCCAGTGGTATTTCGTTTTTTACCGAGGCTTTTCGTCATTCGTTGATTCAGGTGGAGCGGATTCCGGTTCCGGTGGCGGGGCGGGAGCAGGAGAGTTTGTCTCGGTTTGAGGCTTTGGCAAAGACGGGCGAATTTGCTTGTTTTATTTTTGAACCTTTAGTGCTGGGAGCGGCGGGGATGCAGATGTATGAGGCTGCACCTTTGGAGGCTCTGCTGGCGATGGCGGAGCGTTTTGGAATCTTCAGTATTGCGGATGAGGTGATGACGGGATTTGGGAAGACGGGCCGGACGTTTGCTTGCGATTACCTTTCTCGTCCGCCGGCCATGGTGTGTTTATCTAAGGCGCTTACGGGCGGAACGATTCCCATGGCGGTAACGAGTTTTTCTCAGGAGGTTTTTGACGGGTTTTATTCGGATGAGGTTCATCGGGCTTTATTCCACGGGCATACGTTTACGGCTAATCCTACGGGGTGTGCGGCGGCTTTGGCGGCGGTGGATTTGCTGCTGTCGGAGGTCATGCAGGAAAACGTGGCGAGGGTTAATCGTTCGCATCGGAGGTTTGAGCAGCGTTTGAAGGGAAAAAAGGTGAAAAATGTACGGGTGCTGGGGGTTATTTTGGCTTTTGAACTGGATTTGGACGGGGCGCATGATTATTATGGATCGCTTAGAAACCGCCTTTACCGTTTTTTCATTGAGAAGGGCATTGTTCTTCGCCCGGTGGGCAATACCGTTTATCTTTTGCCGCCGTATACGATTTCCGATGAGAGTTTGGAGACGATTTATGCGGCTGTATTGGAGGCCATTGACGCGGTGATCGTGTAGGGTTAGGGGTTGTGGAAGTGATGCGGAAAGGCGTCTTGAGGTTTCATTCTTAGTAGGTTAAGTTTAATCCATGACTTTAAAAAGCCCCATCCGTACGAGAACATTTGGATGTAGGTGGCGATAACGGCCATGCCGGCGATGCTGATGTTTTTGGTCAGGGCAAGGGCGTGGAAAAATACCAAGAAGGTATAGAGTCCGTAGAGGGAAAGGATAAATCCCCGGTGGAATGCAAAGTATTCGATAAAGCCCAGGAGGTACCCGATAAGGAATAGGGACGGAAAAGCGAACGAGAGTTTAACGTAATTGGGGTGTCTTTGGTTGAGGATGGGGCGGGCGCATCCGAATTGGTAAACTTGTTTAGAAAACTTACCGAAATCCACTCTTCGCTTATGGTATACGCCAATATTATCGAAAAAAGCGGTTTTGTAGCCGTTTTCCCAGAGGGTCATGGACAGGTCGGGATCTTCTCCGATGCGCATTTCGGAAAATCCGCCAACTTGGTCGAAAGCGGTTTTTTTTACGCCCATGTTGAAACTTCGGGGTTGAAATTTGGTGATGCTTTTTTTGCTTCCGCGCACGCCGCCGGTAGTAAATACGGAGGTCATGGCGTAGGAGATGGCTTTTTGCATGAGGTTGAACCCTTTGTGGGCTTTGTCGGCACCGCCAAAGGCATCGCATTGGGTGCGACTGAGATTTTGTTTAACATTGGCAATGTAGTCTTGCTCTACGATGACGTCGCTGTCGAGGAAGACCAGCCACTCGTTTTCGGCTCTTCGGGCGCCGTAATTTCGGCTTAATCCGGGGCCGGAATTGTCTTTTCGGAAAAAACGGATGCTCAGCGAGGTGTTAAAATAGTCGACGGTGGGACGAAGGTTAATCAACGAACCGTCATCCACAATGATAATTTCGAATGCTTTATCGGTCTGGCGGCTCAGGGAGCTCAGGAGTTCAAAGAGTTCGTCTTTACGGTTGTATATGGCGATGATAATCGAAAGGGTGGGCATCACGATGGTTTTAGGTATTGAAGGGTTGGGATTCCGTGTTTTTTTCTTTTTTGCTGCCTTCGTACATTTCGTACTGGAGGAATCGGGTTTCCAGTTTTCCGTTGTACAATTTGATTTTTCGGGAGGGTCTTAGTCCGACTTTTTTCACGGCTTCCAGATCGGAGGTGATGAGCCATGCCAAAGTATTGGGGTAATTTTGTTTGAAGGTGTCGCCTATTTTTTTGTAAAAATCTTCGAAGCGGATGGCTATTCGTTCGTCGTAAGGCGGGTTGAAGACCATCAGAAGGGGGAAGTGTTCTTTTTTGCTTTCAAAGAAATTTTGTTTTTTGATTTCGATGACGTCTTCCATTTCCGCTTTGGCAATATTGGCTTTGGCGGCGTAGAGCATTTTGGGGTCGATGTCGAAGCCGATGATTTTTCCGTCGAAGGCTTTGATACGGTTGATGCGGAATTCTTTTATTTTACGGAAAAGGGTTTCGTCGTAGTTTTTCCAGTTTTGAAAAGCAAAATGTTTTCTGAACAGCTGGGCGGGAAGCTCCAGGGCGATCATGGCGGCTTCGATTAGCAGGGTTCCGCTTCCGCACATGGGGTCAAGAAAGTTGCCTTTGCCGTCCCATCCCGCGATTTGAAGCATTCCGGAGGCCAAAACCTCATTGATAGGGGCTTCGCCTTGTTCGCAGCGGTACCCTCGTTTGAAAAGGGGCTCACCCGAGCTGTCCAAAGCGATGGTAACGTGCTGGCGGTCGATATGAAGATTGAATTTGATGTCGGGATTTTTAGGATTTACGTTGGGGCGGCGTCCTGTTTTTTTTCTGAAAAAATCGACGATGGCGTCTTTCATTTTCAGGGTCATGAATTGGGAATGCGTAAAACGCTCGGAGTGTACCGTGGCATCGATGGCGAAGGTTTGCTCCACGTCCATATGGGCCGACCAATCGAATTTCAGGAGTCTGTCGTAAAATTTTTGTTCGTCGAAAGCTTTGAACTCAAAAAGAGGGACCAAGATTTTTACGGCCGTTCGGGCGGCGTAGTTTATTTTGTAAAGAAAGCCCAAATCGCCTTCGCAGTTTACGGCTCGGTTTTTTATTTCCACTTGGCGTCCGCCGAGTTTTTTTATTTCCTCGGCTAAAACGGTTTCCAGTCCGAAAAAAGTTTTGATTTGAATCTTTAGATTGTCGTAGTCCATAGTTTTACTTCTGACGATGTTTCGGCAAATTTAGTTATTTTTGCAAAATGGCTTGGTTTAAAGAATGGTTTAATACGCCTTATTATCATCAACTTTATCGTCACAGGGATTATGCCGAGGCCGAAGGGTTTATTCGGGCTTTGGTTAATGCTTTGGAATTACCTCCTCAGGCTCAGGTGATTGACTTGGCTTGTGGTAAGGGGCGGCATTCGGTGTTTCTTAACGGTATGGGGTATCGGGTTTTGGGGTTGGATTTATCGGAGGAAAGCATTGCGCATAACCGCCAATGGACCAGCGAAAGCCTGAAGTTTCGGGTGCATGATATGCGTTGCCCGATAACGGAGGTTGCCGAGGTGGATGCGGTTTTTAATTTATTCACGAGTTTTGGTTTTTTTGACGATCCTAAGGATGATTTTCTCGTTTTTGATTCGGTGGCCGGGGTGCTTTCTGCGGGCGGTGTTTTTGTTTTGGATTTTTTAAACGAGAGGCATGTTCGCAATACGCTGGTAGCCGAAAGTGAAGTCTGTGTGGATGGGATTGTTTTTCGGATTCATCGGAAGCTGGAAGGCAATGAGGTGGTGAAGGATATTCGTTTTGAAGACCAAGGGCGTTCGCATCATTATTTTGAAAAAGTCAAATTGCATACTTTGGAAGAAATTCATGCTTTGGCGGAGAAAGTGGGGCTGGTTAACGAGAAAATTTATGGTGATTATGCTTTGAATCCTTTCGAGCTTGAAAAATCGCCGAGATGTATTAACGTATTTCGTAAAGAGAAATGATTGTAACGTTACTGATCGCCAGTGTATTACTGGGAGTTATTTTGGGTAAGTATTACGGGGAGCGGGAGCGTTTGGCCAAGAGTCTTCTCATTTTGAGTGCGGGGTTTTTAATCACCGTGTGTCTGAATGAGGTTTTTCCTCAGGTATATGCTTCGGAGCATCATCATATCGGACTTTGGGTAATTGGCGGGGTTTTGCTCCAGATGATTTTGGAGAACCTTACCAAGGGGTTCGAGCATGGCCATTTTCATCATTCGGGTAAGGGGATTCTTCCTTTGGGATTGATTATCGGGATGTTTATTCATGCTTTTATCGAGGGGATTCCGCTTTCCAATGAAACGCAGGTCGGTTCACCTTATTTGCAGGGAATATTGTTCCATAATCTTCCGATTTCATTTGTTTTGGGGGCGTTTCTTTTTGGCCGGAAAAAACCGTTTAGGACGCTTTCTTGGGTTGTGGTGGTGATGTTTGCCTTGGCTTCTCCGTTGGGCATTTATTTGGGGAATTATTTTCATCCACAGTGGCAGCCTTATTTTTTGGCTTTGGTCGGAGGAATTTTTCTTCATATCTCGTCGGTGATTATTTTTGAAAGCAACAAGAATCACAATGTGGATTGGGCAAAAATGGGGCTGGTGGTTTTGGGTGTAGGATTAGCAATGTTGGGGCATTTGTTCCATCATCATTGAGGTTGGGTTTCGTTTTTGGCTTTTTCGCTCGGTTCGGGGAGTTAATGTTTTTTATTAATTTAACAGAAACAAGAATTTGATTATGAAAATGGACGTATTTCCTTTTTATTTGATTTTGGTGGTGGTGATTGTACTGTTGATCATGCTGGCCAAAAAAATCAAAATTGCCTATCCGATTTTACTTGTATTGGCGGGGCTTGCGATTAGTTTCATCCCAGGGACGCCTCAATTGACGATAGATCCGGAACTTATCTTTTTTATTTTTCTTCCGCCCTTGCTTTACGAGGCGGCTTGGGCAACTTCCTGGAAAGAATTGTGGCGTTGGCGGCGTATTGTTTTTGGTTTTGCTTTCGTGGTAGTGTTTTTTACGTCCTGCGTGGTGGCTTTTATTGCCAACCATTTTATTCCGGGGTTTTCTTTGGCTTTGGGGTTTTTGTTGGGGGGGATTGTTTCTCCGCCCGATGCGGTGAGTGCGGGAGCGATTTTGAAATTTATTAAGGTTCCCAAACGTTTTTCTTCTCTTTTGGAGGGGGAAAGTTTGCTGAATGATGCTTCTTCGCTTATTGTTTTTCGTTTTGCTATGGTGGCGGTGGCTACGGGGCAGTTTGTTTGGCATCAGGCGACGCTGAGCTTTTTTTGGATGTGTTTGGGGGGCGTGGGCATCGGATTGTTGATTGGCTATGTGTTCATCAAGATGCATGAGATTTTACCTACGGATGCGACCATTGACGTGGTATTGACTTTGGTGGCTCCTTTTTTTATGTATATCGCTGCGGAGGAGGTGCATGCTTCGGGGGTTCTTTCCGTGGTGGCTGGCGGGTTATACCTTGCTTACCGTCAGCATTCGTTTTTGGGGAGTACTTCTCGGATTCAGGGGGTGTCTGTTTGGGAGAGTCTTTGCTTTCTGCTTAACGGTTTTGTTTTTATGATGATTGGTTTGGACTTGCCGGAAATTGTTGGGAATTTGGGGGATACGGATTTGTATACGGCGATTGGTTATGGGGTTTTGATTACGGTGGTTTTGATTGTGGTGAGGATTATTGCGGCGTATGGAGCGGTAGTAACGACAATGGTGATGAAGAATTTTATTCCGGTGGCGGATACGAAGAATCCGGGCTGGAAGGGGCCTTTGCTTTTGGGCTGGACGGGGATGCGTGGGGTGGTGTCTTTGGCGGCGGCTTTGTCGATTCCCATGACGTTGGAAGACGGGACGGCTTTTCCTCAGCGTAACCTTATTTTGTTCATTACTTTTGTGGTGATTCTTTTGACTTTGGTGGTTCAGGGGCTTACACTTCCTTTTTTGATTCGCCAGCTTAAGATTGAGGATCCGGATTTTACGCGCCCTGAAAAAGAGATTGACGATGAGATTAATATCCAGATGGCGAGGATAGCGGTGGAGAAGATCAAGAATGAGTATAGTGATAAATTGGAACAATTTCCGGTACTTAAAGACCAGTTGTCGCATTGGGAGAAAAGGCTGGAGAGTACCGAGATTATTTTTCACTTGGAAGAATACCGTAAGATTCATTTGGATGTATTAAACAGCCAAAGGGCTTACTTGTTACGGCGAAATTCGGAAGAGCTTTTGTTGGATGAGGAAATCATACGGAAACATTTGCGGTATTTGGATTTGCAGGAGGAGAAGCTTATGGCGAAGTTTTAAGGAAACGAAAAAAAACACTCAAAGCCTTGGTTTTGAGTGTTTTTTATTTTGTGGATTTTTTCAGGAGACCAAAAGACTGCAGCCTCGGATGTCGGAATGGTCTATTCTACCGAGCACCTGGAAGCGAGGGTGAAGCGGGTTGGATGAAGTTTCGGGGAGGGTTTTCCCCAAATCTTGTGTGGCGATGAAGGCGCAGGAGTGGCGGTTGGCCAAATCAATGATGTTGATGGCTCCGGTTTTTCCGTCTGGTAGATAGGCGAAAGGGTCTTCCGTGTTTCGGATGAGGATGCGCATCCAGGGAGGACACTGGTAGGTGTTTTCTTCCAGGGAATAGGCTTGGGAGAGGAGTTCGGTCATCGAATATTCGGAATAGATGCGTTCGGTTCCGAATCCTTCTTTCAGGCTTTTCAGGAGTTGGTCTTTGGTGATTTCTTCTTTGCGGCCTTTCATTCCTCCGGTTTCGATAATGGTAAGGGGGCGGTCTTGGGTTTCGAGGTTTCGGCCGGTAAGGGTACGCACGGAATCCAAGAAGTCGAGAAGAGCAAAAGAAACCCCGAAAAGAATAGCTTTTTGGTCTTTTAACCGTTCGAGGGTTGCCAGTAGTTCGTTATGGTTGTAAAGAAAATAGCCGTTTTCGGGATGGGCGGAGGCTTTCATTAATGCATCCACCATGTAGATGAGGGAAGAGTGCGGATTTTCGGAATAGTTTGGCAACAGCCCCAAAAAGACAAACGTTTCGGGGGCTCCAATGAAGTGGGCGAAACTCCGTAGCAGACTTTCCTCGTATAACGAAAAATCGGCGATGTAGTGGCGGGATCGGGTTTGGATGTTGGTTGTCCCAGAGCTTTGGAAGTAGTGAACGGGCTGAAAGCGACGGTCGATCACCACGTGTTTTTTGAAAATTTCGATGGGGAGAAAGGGGATTTGGTCGATTTGTGAAACGTTTTCGGGACGAACGTTCAGGAAATCCACGAAATGCCGATAGACCTCAACGTTTTGGTATTGGTGTAAAAAGGTTTCGATGCAGGCTTTTTGAAACTCCTCCATGCTTTTGATCTGAAATGGGAGATTGTTGAGGTGCATAGAAAATTCTTGTGAGGGTTTAGGGTTTGTATTTTTTTAGCTGGAAGGTGGTTTGAAATTCGCCGTAAGTGAAATAAGAAACCCAATCGCCTAAGTTAATGTATTGGGCTCCTTGATCGTTTAGGTTAAGGGTCATGGGAAGATGGCGGTGTCCGAAGACGAAGTAGTCTATTTTTTCGGTTTTTAGTTTTTCTTTGGCATAGCAAATGAGGTATTCTTTGTCTTCGCCGAGAAAGGCTTTGTCTTCTTCCCCCGAAATCATTTTGTTTTTTTGGGAGAAGTAAATAGCGATGGGCATGGCAATGTCGGGATGCAACCAGCGGAATAGCCATTGGGCGAGGGGGTGGGTGAAGAGTTTTTTCATCCGTTTGTAGCCGTAATCGCCGGGGCCTAGGCCGTCTCCGTGGGCCAGTAGGAATCTTTTTCCGTCGACATCGAAGAGTTTTTTTTCAAAGAATACGGGGATGCCCAGTTCTTTTTCGAAGTAGTCTTTCATCCATAGGTCGTGGTTTCCGACGAAGAAATAAATGTCGGTTCCGGCCTCTTTCAGTTCGGCGATTTTGCCCAGTACTCTTACATAGCCTTTGGGGACGACGTGTTTCCACTCGTGCCAAAAATCGAACAGATCCCCCATGATGAAAAGCACTTGTGCTTCGGGTTTTATTTCGTCCAGCCATCGGACAAAAAGGGCTTCTCTTTTTTTGCTTGCTTCGGCAGAGGGGGCTCCGAAGTGCTGGTCGGAGCAGAAGAATACTTTTTTGTGGGGTTTTAGCCGTATGGTTGTCATTAAAGCGGAATGAAAAAATAAATGCTGGATTTTGAAAATCGGGTTAAGGGTTTTCTTCGGCAAACCATTCGCCGTAGGAGTTTTCGGTTTCGTGGAGTTTTAGGTAGGCCAGTTCTACCGACGGGGGAAGTTTGCGTTTTATTTTTTCGGCGATGTCGTAGAGCATGTTTTCGCAGGTGGGTTGGTAAGGGCAAAAAATGACCTTGTGCCCTTGGCTCTGAAGTTCTTTGCCCAGGGTTTCGTGCGGAGAGTCGCCATTGATTAATACGGCGTGATCCCAAGGGGTTATTATTTCGTTTTTCACGATGGTTTTGATTTCGCCAAAATCCACCACCATTCCGTTTTTGGGGTGGTCGAGGTCGTTCAGGGGCGTTCCTTTCACGGTGACAAAAAGTTTGTAGGAGTGCCCGTGCATGTTTTTGCATTTGCCGTCGTAGTTGTAGAGGACGTGGGCGGTCTCGAACGTGAAGATTTTGGTAATGCGTATCATGGTGCAAAGATAAGCAAAGTTGAGAGATGCTAAATGTCACTTTCGGAGGCGGGGCTATTTTCTTAACTTTACGCTTCCAATTTGTTTTTTGATGAAGAAATTAGCATTTGTTGTTTTTGTGTTGAGCTTTGTTCTGTTTGGGGCTCAAAATCCGGAACGTCGGTTTGTTTCGTTTTCCGAGGGGGCTGGCGGTTGGGTTTTGGAAACCAATGACGGGCGTTATTTGTTTAAGTTTTATTCTGACGCTATTGTGGAAACGGCGTTTGTGCCTAGCGGTGAGGTTTTTCAGGAGGCTTCCCATGCTGTGGTGATGAAGCCGGAGGACGTTCTGGTTCGTGTGGAACAGGATGCCGAGCGTATTAGGATTGAAGGGAAAACCCTTGCGATAATGATTGATAAAAACCCATTTCAGATTTCTTACTACGATGGCGGGGTATTTTTGATTTCCGAAAAGGGCGGTTATCAGAAAAAGGATTTGGAAACGATAGAATTCAACCTGACACCGGACGAAGTGCTTTATGGAGCGGGGGCTCGAGCTGTGGGGATGAATCGGAGAGGGCATCGTTTTGAACTTTACAATCGGGCACATTATGGCTATGGGGCGCATAGTGAATTGCTTAATTACACTATGCCGGTAGTGGTTTCCAGTAAGAAGTACCTGCTTCATTTTGATAATGCGCCGATTGGGTATTTGGATTTGGATAGCCGTGGCGATCAGACGTTGTCTTACGAGACGATTTCGGGGCGAAAGGTTTACCAAGTGGTGACGGGAAAAACTTGGGCGAAAATGCTCGAAAACTATACGGCGCTCACGGGGCGTCAGCCGATGCTTCCACGTTGGGCTTTGGGTAATTTTTCCAGCCGTTTCGGTTACCGTTCTCAGGCGGAGACTTTGGAGGTGATTAAGGCTTTTCGTGCGCAGTCGATTCCTGTGGATGCGGTGATATTGGATTTGTATTGGTTTGGGAAGAGTATCCAAGGGACGCTTGGGAATTTGGCTTTTGATAAGGAAACGTTTCCCGATCCCGAAAAAATGATTGCTGAACTTCGAGCGATGGATACGGAAACGGTTCTTATTACCGAACCTTTTGTTTTGCAGACTTCCGAACGATGGCAGGAGGCGTTGGATCGCGGCGTTTTGGCTAAAGATTCGCTTGGGCATCCTGGGGTTTTTGATTTTTACTTCGGTAAAGGGGGGCTTATTGATATTTACCGTCCCGAAGCTAATGCATGGTTTAAGACGATTTATAAAGGGATGTTGGCTAAAGGCGTGACGGGGATTTGGGGCGATTTGGGCGAACCGGAAGCGCATCCGTCGTTTTTGAGACATGAAACGGGAACGGCCGATCAGGTGCATAACATTTACGGGCATGATTGGGCCAAATTGGTTTTTGAGAGCTTTAAGGAATATCAGGCTGATCAGCGTCCTTTTATTTTGATGCGGGCGGGGTATTCTGGGTCGCAGCGTTATGGGATTGTGCCGTGGTCGGGCGATGTGGGAAAAAACTGGGGCGGACTTAGCAGCCAGCCGGAAATCTCCTTGCAGATGGGGCTTCAGGGGATTGCTTATATGAGTAGTGATTTGGGCGGGTTTGCTGGAGATCAGGAGGATGACGAACTTTATACCCGATGGTTGCAGTATGGGGTCTTTCAGCCTATCTATCGTCCGCATACGGGCGAGAAGGCTCCGAGTGAGGCGGTGTTTCGTAGTGCCAAAGCCAAGGCATTGGCTAAAAAAGCGATAGAGCTTCGCTATGCTTTGTTGCCGTACAATTACAATTTGGTTTATCGGAATCACAGGAAGGGGCTTCCGCTGATGCGGCCGCTTTTCTTTGAAGAGCCCGAGAATCCGATGCTTTATGCTTATTCGGAGGCTTATCTTTGGGGGGATGATTTTTTGGTTTCTCCGGTTTTGAAAAGCGGAGAGACTACGCAACGGGTTTATTTTCCTAAAGGGAATCGTTGGTACGATTATTACAGTGGGAAAGTTTACGAAGGTGGAGATTACCACACGGTGAACCTTCGGGAGGACGGAATTCCGACTTTTGTTCGGGGAGGGGCGATTATTCCTATGGCTAAGCCGATGCAGTCGACCAAAGCCTACACGGGGCGGGAGTTGGTGTTGCATTTTTATTTGGATGAAAAGGTGAAGGCTTCCGAGACGGAGATTTATAATGACGACGGTGTGTCGGCGTCCGCCCGGGAAAGCGGGGCATATGAGAAAATGGAAATCGAGCTGGAGCGGAAAGGGAAACGTCTGCGGATTGAGTTGGAAAATGAATTGGGAGGGGCTTATTCGGCGGAACGGAAACACTTGGAATTGGTTTTGCATCATTTGGATTTTGTGCCTAAAAGGGTGCGAATTGGTTTGCGGAGTATTCCTTTTTCGTATGATGCGGATAAAAAGCAGCTTAGGTTCGAGTACCGTTGGGATTCATCCAAGGAGAAAACCATTGTCGTAAGATAGTTTTTTTTCAACGAATCCATGATTTTTTGTATATTGAGGCAGGTAATTTAACCTGCCATTTTTCTATGATGATTTTAGATTTTCTTTTTCCTAATCGTTGTTTGGGGTGTTCTCGGATTATTGGGTCAGAAGCGTTGGTTTGCAATCTTTGTTTGCCTTCGATTGGGTTTATTCATGGCGTGGAAGGGGTGGATGATGGGTTGGAAAAGAGATGCAGAATGGCCTTTCCTGTAAGGAAGGCTTATGGTTTGATGAAGTTTGAGCCGGGAAATCTCAGTCAGAAGATGATACATCAGTTGAAGTATGGGGGACGGGAGAAGGTGGGGCGTGTTTTGGCGGAATGGGTTTTGGAGCGTTGGGCGGACGAATTGAAAGAGTACGATTTATTGGTGAGTATTCCGTTGCATCCCCGAAAGGAAAAGAAGAGAGGGTATAATCAGCTGCATCTTTTTGCCGAAACGTTGGCGGAACATTTGGGGGTACAGCATGACGGAGAGGTGCTGAGGCGTAATTTTTATAAAAAAGCACAAGCCCAAAAAGACCGTAAAGAAAGGGAAGGGTTACTAAGTCAGCATCCTTTTTCGTTGAATAGACCTTTGGGATCGCCAAAAAAAATCCTGCTTATTGATGATGTGTATACTACGGGGCATACGATGGCTTCAGCCGCATGGGAGCTTTTGAAATCGGGGGAGCATTCGATTGGGGTTTTGGTTATGGCCGTGGATGAATAATTTATTTGGATGAAAATAAAAAAAACTGCCTTTTTGGGGCAGTTTTTTAGGTTTAACGTTGTAATTTTTCTCCGTAGGATAAATCGCCGGCGTCGCCTAATCCTGGGGTTATGTAACCTTTCGGAGTAAGTTTTTCGTCTACGGCACCAATCCAAATATGAGCGTCGGGATAGGCTTTTTGCACGGTTTCGACGCCTTGTTTCGATGCAATGGCTGCCACGATGTGCAGTTGCGAGGGGGTGCCGTGGTTTAAAAGATCTTTTAGGGCTTCCACCAAGCTGGCTCCCGTGGCGAGCATGGGGTCGGCTACGATAAGCGGACGGGCATCGATGTTGGGGCAGGTTAGATAATCTTGTTTGATGGAGAAATAATCATTGGCGTCGTGTTTCCGATAGGCGGCGACAAAACCGCAGTCGGCTTTGTCGAAATAGTTTAGCAGTCCTTGGAAAAGAGGAACGCCGGCCCTTAATATGGTTGTAATAACGGGTTGTACGGCAATTTCTTTTACTTTGATGAGGTCCAGCGGTGTGGTGATTTCCATTTCTTTTTGCTCTAGGCCTTTTGAAATTTCAAAGGCGGCAATTTCACCGATGCGTTCCATGTTTCGGCGGAACTTCATTCGGTCCTGTTGGACTTTGGTATTGCGCAGGTCGTTGATCCATGAATTGACCAAGGAGAATTGATCGGAGAGAATCGTTACCATAATGATTTAAAATTTAGTTGATGTTAGGTTTTTATTTCTGACGGAAATAGACTTCGATGGGCACCCCTGTGAATCCGAATTCTTTTCTTAATTGGTTTTCGGTAAATCGTTTGTACGGCTCCTTTACGTACTGCGGAAGGTTGCAGAAGAAGACGAACTGCGGGCTTGGAGTGGGCAGTTGTACGCAGTATTTGATTTTGATGTATTTGCCTTTTAGGGCAGGTGGAGGGGTATTTTCGAAAATGGGCAGCATGATTTCGTTTAGTTTGGAGGTTTTTATTTTTTTCTTACGGTTTTCGTAAACCTCCATGGCGGTTTCCACGGCTTTTAGAATTCTTTGTTTGGTCAGTGCCGAAATAAAGAGGATGGGGATGTCGTTAAACTGGCCGATTTTTTCCTTAATGGAGCGCTCGAAATCTCTCATGGTATTGGTTTCTTTTTCGACCAAATCCCATTTGTTGACCAAAATAACAATGCCTTTTCTGTTTTTTTGGGCGATGCCGAAGATGTTCATGTCTTGGCTTTCCCAGCCTTGGGTGGCGTCGACCATGATGATGACTACGTCAGAATGCTCAATGGCTCTTACCGAACGCATAACGGAGTAAAATTCCAGATCTTCTTTTACTTTGGCTTTTCGGCGAATCCCGGCGGTGTCAACCAGGACGAATTCGTGTCCGAATTTATTGTACAGGGTTTCGATGGAATCTCTTGTGGTTCCTGCGATATTGGTTACGATATTTCGTTCCACATCCAACAGAGCGTTGGTTAGTGTGGATTTTCCCACGTTGGGACGTCCGGCGATGGTTATTCTTGGCAGTCCTTCGAAAGGATCTTTGTAGTCGGTGGTCGGAAAATCGCGGATGATGTCGTCCAAAAGTTCTCCGGTACCGGATCCAGTGGCAGAAGAAAGGGTGTAGTATTTTTCGATGCCCAACTGATAGAATTCGGTAGCGGCGAGTTCTTCTTTGGAAGAATCCACTTTATTGACGACGATGTATACTGGCTTGTTGGAACGCCGAAGCATTTTGTGAATTTCACGATCGGTGTCGGTTAGTCCCTCTTCCACGTTCATCATAAAAATGATGGAGGTGGCTTCATCAACGGCGAGTTCGACTTGTTTGGTGATTTCCTCTTGGAAGATGTCATCGGTGCTGACTTCGTATCCTCCGGTGTCGATGACGGTAAAATCCACGCCATTCCAGTCGGATTTGCCGTAATGGCGGTCTCGGGTTACACCCGCGGTGGAATCCACAATGGCTTCTCTACGTTCGAGTAAACGGTTGAACAAGGTGGACTTTCCTACGTTGGGACGTCCTACGATAGCGACAATATTGCTCATAAAATTTGTTTAATAATCACCTTGCCTGTGTTGCGGCTGAAAGATGATAATGATTATTAATGGGTTACCCGGACGATCCGAGCCCAAAATTTTCGCAAAGTTAAGTTTTTTTCGATTAATTTGAAGGATTTCTTTTTCAGGTGGTGGAACTTGAAAAGAGGGAAGGAGGGCTTTTGTTTCGATGAAAATAGTTTTTTTCGGCGTGATTTTTGCACTTTAAAGGGAAAGTGATTAAAAAAACACGATATTAATTCAAATTTTACGACCCATGAAAAAACTCTTTATTGGCCTTTTGGTAGCCTTTGTGTTCATCCAATTTTTCAGAATCGACAAAACTAATCCTCCCGTGGATCAGGGGATGGATTTTCTTGCCATAAAAAACACGCCGAAGGGGGTGGCGGATAATATTCGCAATGCTTGTTACGACTGTCATAGTAACGAAACCAAGTACCCTTGGTACAGTAACATCCAGCCGGTGGCTTGGTTTTTGAAAAATCATATTGATGAGGGGCGTCGTAAACTTAACTTTTCCACTTTTGCGACGTACGATGCGAAGCGTCAAGCCGGAAAACTGGATGAAGCGGCGGAGCTTGTGAAGAAAGGAGCCATGCCGATGGATTCTTATGTTTTGGCGCATCCCGAAGCCAAACTAACGGAGGCTCAGAAGGCGGAGATGGTTCAGTATTTCAAGGCGGCCAGCCATCAGGTTGCGGGGGCGGAAGGTTCCGTTTCTGGAGAGGATCACGATTCGGACGAAGATTAATCGCGCTGGGAGATGGTGGAGGAATCCAAGTATTATGTGTTCTATGACGGAGATTGTGGATTTTGCAATCGCTGGGTTCGTTGGATATTGAAGCACGATCGAAAAGCTGTTTTTCGCTTTGCTTCGCTGCAATCGGACTTTGGTCGTTCGTTTTTGAAAGAACGGGGGCTGGAGATGAACCATTTGGATACACTTTATTTATGGAAACCTAAAGCCTTCTATTTGAAAAAATCTCAGGCGGTATCCAAAATAGCTTTGTTGCTGGGAGGGCGTTATGCTTTGCTTTCCAGACTTAATGTTTTTCCCGTAATGGTGGGCGATTGGCTTTACGATCGGATAGCGGAGCGGCGAAAATCTTTGGGCAGCACCATTTGCCTCAATCTCTCGCCTGAGGAGCGGGAGCGATTCTTAGATAACGTGAAAGAATGAAAATTCGGCTCAGTCCGGATTTTTTTATTGGTAATAGGGGGCGAATGCCTTTTAAAGTATTGAATTTGGAATAATGAAATGACTATATTTGCAACCATGGAATATAATACATCAAGAACAAGACTCCAAATGCCGGAATACGGCCGGATTATACAGCAGTTGGTGGAGCGGTGCAAGGAACTTCCCACCAAAGAGGAGCGCAATGAAATGGCGATGGCTATTGTGGATTTTATGGGGCAGCGCAATCCGCAGTTGAGGGATGAGGAGAATTATAAACATAAACTTTGGGATCATCTTTATATTTTGGCAGATTACGATTTGGATGTGGATTCGCCTTATGCTTTTCCTACGAGGGAAGAAATGGCGGAACGGCCGAAGCGGATGGATTATCCGGCTCTTCAGGGGGATTATAAGTTTTACGGGAAGAGTATTTTGCAACTTATCGACATGGCGATCGAGCAGGAAGAGAGCGAAGAGAAGGAGGCTCTTATAGGGGTCATTGCCAACAACATGAAGAAATCTTATAATATTTACAATAAGGAACATGTGACGGACGATGTTATTTTCCGTCATTTAAAGGAGCTTTCCAACAATCGTTTGGATCTTATGGGAATTGAGACGCTGGAGAAGAGCAAAATCTATTATACGACTCATAACAACCGTAATAAAAACCAGAAATATCAAAATAACAGGAATAATAATCACCGGTATAAAAACCAGCAAAATAAAAACAGAAGGTAGTTATGAGTAGCACATTTCAGATTAGGGGAGGGCGTAGACTTCAGGGGGAGATTACTCCTCAGGGGGCAAAAAATGAGGCGTTGCAAATTTTGTGTGCGGTGCTTTTGACGGGAGAAGAGGTTCGGATTAAAAATATCCCGGATATCCACGATGTCAATCGTTTGATTGAAATTTTGGGTGATTTTGGTGTGGCGATTACCAAAAACGGAAAAGGCGACTATACGTTTAAGGCGGATAAAGTAAACTTTGATTATATCAAATCCAAAGAATTTAAAAAAGACGGGGCTCGTCTTCGGGGCTCGATTATGCTTTTGGGGCCGATGTTGGCGAGGTTTGGTGAGGCTTATATGCCTACTCCTGGAGGGGATAAGATTGGCCGTCGTCGTTTAGATACCCATTTTCAGGGGTTTGTGGAGCTGGGTGCAGAATTTCATTATGACGAAATCGAATCGTATTATACGCTGAAGGCTAAGGAACTTCGCGGGAAATTTATTCTTTTGGAGGAGGCTTCCGTAACGGGAACGGCCAATGTGATTATGGCTGCTGTGTTGGCGAAAGGCAAAACGCGGATCTACAATGCGGCTTGCGAACCTTATCTCCAGCAGTTGTGTAAAATGCTGAATCGTATGGGGGCCAACATTTCGGGGATTGGTTCTAATTTGCTGACGATAGAAGGGGTGACGCACCTGCATGGGACGGAGCATACGATGCTTCCCGACATGGTGGAAATCGGATCTTGGATTGGGTTGGCAGCGATGACTAAATCCGAAATTACAATTAAGGACGTGCATTGGAATCAGCTTGGGGTTATTCCTAGTACGTTCAGAAAATTAGGGATTGCGTTGGAACAGAGCGGGGACGATATTTACATCCCTTCACAAGAGACTTATAAGATTCAGAAGTTTATCGATGGGTCTATTCTTACGGTTTCGGATGCGCCTTGGCCGGGATTTACGCCGGATTTACTATCCATTGTTTTGGTGGTGGCAACTCAGGCGAAAGGAACGGTATTGATTCATCAGAAGATGTTTGAATCGCGTTTGTTTTTTGTGGACAAACTTATTGACATGGGGGCTCAGATTATTTTGTGTGATCCGCACAGAGCCACGGTGGTTGGGCTTAACCATGAATTTCCTTTGCGGGGGACGACCATGACCTCTCCGGATATTCGGGCGGGTAATGCTTTGCTTATTGCGGCATTATCGGCGGAGGGTAAATCCGTGATTCATAATATTGAGCAGATTGATCGCGGTTATGAGAACATCGACGGTCGTTTGAGGGCTATAGGTGCCGACATTCAAAGGGTTTAGAGCGCTATAAATTGAATGCCTCGCTTCGTGCGGGGCGTTTTTATTTGATGCGGTCGGGGTTTTGTTTGATGAAACTTTCCCATCCGGAGTAATTTTTTTCTTTGGCCATTGTGCTGGAATTAAAATGATGGCAGACGGCTACGGCCAGTCCGTCGGAGGCGTCGAGGTGTTTGGTGGGAAATGTTTTGAGATTCAGGAGGTGCTTCAGCATACCGGCCACTTGTTCTTTGCTGGCGTTTCCGTTTCCGGTGATGGCCATTTTTACTTTTTTTGGAGAGTATTCGGTAATCGGAATGTCGCGGTGCAGTGAGGCGGCCATGGCAACGCCTTGGGCTCTTCCCAATTTAAGCATGGATTGAACGTTTTTACCGAAAAAAGGAGCCTCTAAGGCCACTTCGTCGGGGTGGTATTCGTCGATTAGGGAGAGGGTTCGTTCAAAGATGTGTTTTAGTTTGGTTTCGTGGTTAGGAAGTTTGCCGAGGATGAGCTCATGAATGGCGGTTAAGGTTATTTTGTTTTTTTTTACGGCGATGATTCCGAAGCCCATGACGGTGGTTCCGGGGTCGATGCCCATGATGATTTTTTCTGTTTCCACTTGGCAAATTTAGTTTATTTTTCTGTTGGGAGAACTAGGCTGGGGGAGTTTTGATTAAGGGATTAGCTTTTCTTTCCGAGTTAGAGAGGCTGTTTTTTCGGCTAAATCAGCGGCTCTTTTTACTTCTTTGTGAGGGAGAAAAAAGGCATCTTTGGCTTTGGTTTCGTCGGCGATGTTGGAAAGAACAACCACAGAGGTTTGCGATTCGGGGTAGTAGATCAGCAGGGAAGGCGAACCTTTGACGTAGCCGGTATGAAAATAGGCTTTCGGGCTTTCGGGGTCGGGGTTTATCATGATGCCATAGCCGTACCCTACGTTTCCTAAAATATAATGGTTTCTGGAAGCCGTGATGGAAGTCATTGCTTTCAGCGATTCGGAATTAATGATTTTTCCCCCGAATAGAGCTTTGTTCCAACGATGCAGATCTTCGGTGGTGGAGAGAAGTCCGCCGGCTGGGGTGGATATGTTTGGGGAAGCCAGTCGCAGGGGCATTTGATTTACGGGAGAGGGGAGCTCGGTTGTACCGGTATGTGCGCTGGCAAAACGGGCGTTTTGGGGGAGGTTTTCGGGAAAGAACGAAGTCCGCAGGCCTGCTTTTTCAAACAAGTTTTTTAAATTTTGCTCGTAGGTTTTTCCGCTGGCTTTCTCGATGATTTTTCCTAAGAAGAAATAACCTTTGTTGGAGTAGTTGTAATCGGTTCCGCTTTTGAAGAGCAGGCGCTCGCCGAAGTCGTTCAGCCCGGAAGTATGGTTTAGGAGTTGTTCTATGGTGAGTTGTTGGTATTCTGTGGTTTTTAGTTGGGGTAAATAAAGTGCGGCAGGGTCAGTGATTTTTAGTTTTTTTTCCTCTTGAAGCAGTAGGATGAGAACCGCGGTGAATTGTTTGCTGACTGAGCCTATGGCAAAGATGCTGCTACTATCAATGGGGGTTTGGGAGGTAAAGTTTTCGTAGCCGTTTGCTTTTTCGTAAAGGGTTGTTTTTGGGGTTTTTATAATCGGCAAAACGAAATATACAAAAATTTAGTTTGAAATGTACATTTTTTGACACAAAAAGAGGGCTTATTCAGCCCCTTTTTTATAGTGATACATCAAATCTATATAGCTAGATTTACTAGTAATTTGGTTGTTCACTGCGGTGCAGGTTGCTCCCTTGAATGGGTTGGCGTTCTCGGCTGTGCGGGTCTCTAACCACTGGCAGAGCTCCACAATCTGTGATTTATTACTCGTAAAGTAGAAGTAATTAGCACCCTGCAAGGTCTCCAGCACTTCCAAATAATCCGTTAGGTGCCAGTAGTCTTCATTTTTATAGGTGGCGGTATCTGTGCTTAGATACGGTGGGTCTACTAAGAAGACCACATTAGCATTATCTTTCCACTTTGCAAATAAGCATTTGTAATCCTCTGAAACCACCTCTATACCTGTGAGGTAATCGCTTGCAGTCTCATAGTTACTTTTTCTGATGCTGTTGTATAGCGTGTCTTCTGTAAAATCCTTCAACTTAGTTCCGTAATTCATAGAAAACTTAAGGGAACTAGATAGGCTTATCCAATCTACAAAACCTCGTTCGTCAGCTTTTTTAAGTATATCACAAACAGCTTCTCGTTCTGCTCCTTCTATCTTTTTGCCTCTTGGTGTTTGCAAGTTCAGTAAAATCAATAATTCTAATTGCTGTCTTAGATGTATTTTCTCGTGGTTTAGGAGATACTTGTTGTTTTTATATTCTTTCTTCTTCAGAAAGATGAAAGGAAACACCGCCATCGCGGTGTAACCTTTCGGTACTAAATATTTATTGACTACCACCATCTTTTACTTCTTCTTCTGAAACTTCTTTTTCAACTTCATACCCGTTGATGATTTCTAAGATAGTGGAAAAGGCGGTATTGACTACCTGTAAATCTTCCACACTATTTACGCCCGTTCCATTTAATGACAGCCCTCCTCCTTTAGAGTAAGAACCTGATAAGGTCTTCCCATCTTTCAGCTGAGTGCTAAAATTAATCGTCTGAGGCGATTTAGTGTTGTAATCGGTTTCATACTGATAATAAATCGCCTTCTCTCCAATGATTTCCATTAGCGTCGTGGCCACTCTTTCGTTCACTTTTTGTAATTTTTTCGTTTCCATAGCTATTTTATTTGTTTTATTATATCCTTATTAGCATTCCATTTTTGAATATCAAATACTGATCCCAAAAATCAACCGTCCCGAATGCATTTCTACTACCCACGCTTAATCTGACCCTCCCAGTAAACCCTTTTTCCCCGCCAACAAACACCTCGGATTTCTCACCCATTATCAGGTTCCCTTCTCCTATTCTGACGTCACCAGAAACAACCTCTAAAGCCGTATTTTCTACTCCGTTCTTCGCTTCAAGCCGCAGGGCCACATTATGTTTGTCGAGATCGAAGGGTGTTTTTTTAATGGTGCTTTTTATTGCTGCCGAAGCTCCTTCTGTCCCGGAAGCAATGCTGTGGGTTATTCCCATCAGCACCTCCTTCGTGTCGCCTCTCGTGTCGCCATTTTTTCGGATGAGAAATTGGGAAGGAGAAAAGAAGGCGTAGCTAGAAAAGGGAGCGAATGGGTCGTTTCCATTTCCGTCGGAAGCCCAAAGCACCGAATCTGAAATCCGCCAATCGCCGATGCTTCCGCCTCTCGCGTTCACTTCCCCTGAAATAACCGCGTCTTCGGCGAACATTTTTCCGTTATCCAACACCCGGAACGGCGCCGTGCTTTTATTGGCATAATTAGCTCCTGCTCCAAACCTCACGCTCATTGCCCCCTCGTCGGTAATACCACTAATAAAAGCGTTTTGATTAGCTTGGTTGCTTCCGACTGACATCAAGTTAGCCATCATCAACCCGCCTTGAATAGAAGCGAAGTTATCGGTCTTGGTCTTCACATCAGACAAAGAGGTTTGAATATTGTTCATCCCTTGTTGAAGGTTGGCAAACTGCGCTTCTACATCTTCAAGCGCAGGTGTCCAGTCGGTTGCTTTGTTGCCAAATTCAAATTTGGGACGGCCTACTTTCGTCAAATGCCCACTCGTCTGGACATAAATCCCCCGCTGGTATACTGCCACAATTTCTTTATCGGGGATTTCAACCGTTTCAGATATTCTTCCTCGATAGTTCTCATTCGTGCCCACGTACTTCCAGCAGCTGATCCAAATCGAAGACCCGTCTGCAAACACGAGCGAAGGCTCAAAACCTATCCTCCCTCCTGTAGCGCCTTCGATTTCTACATCCACAGATACAGTGACGGTTTTCCCTCTCAATTTCTTAAGGTCATTCTCGAAACTGTACCTAAAATCCAAATGTCCCTCCGAAATTTCCCTGTCAGAATCCAAAACCAAATTCCGCCCCCCAACAATGATGTTGTTGATGGCATTATTAAGTTGGGCAGTTGTCGCCCCTCCACCATTACTCACTATTGCCGAGGCGTTCAAAAGCTCCGTTTTAATGTAACCGCCTTGCACAATAGTGTCTCCCAACATCGCTTTTTCCACGGAGTTCTGCCACGCCATTGTGCCGAGATTATCTATTTGGTCGGCTTTTGACTTTACCGACATTATCTCTTGCTGTATATCTTCCGGAGCAGGTGTCCAGTCAGTGGCTTTATTACCTTTTTCAATTTTCCAACATTTAATGATAAATTCTCCATTTGCAGGTGCCCAACCTAAATGAGGGCGTAATGATTTGGCTTTTTTCCAAGTTCCTGTATAGCTTAGGGGCTTGAATTCGGAGTTGTTTAATTCGCCATTTAGATGAAAGTAACCCATTCCATCTTTCAGGTAAATAGTGGGCTTACCATGACCACTCAACCTTTTCACCCAAAAGGTAATAGTGAAGGCTTCACCTTCTGTCATTTGCTCCTCTATTTCGTCTATTCTTGAAAACCAGCTTGTATGCCAATTGCCGTTTGGAAGCGAGCTGGCAACCCTCAAATACCCTTCCGAAGTAATGTTGGCGATTATCCCATCTGCCGGTGCACCACTTAGAAAAACGTTAGATTCTCTTACCAGATTCCGACCTCCCACACTCACCGCATCTACCGCTTGCTGTATGGCAGGACTATTGCCCGCAAAGGTTACTTTGGCGTTTATTTCGATGCCGTCTTGTTTCAGGTCTATGTAATTGCTACCGTTTGGGCTGGCTATTCTTCCGGTGGTGATCTCTCCGGGGCTGACTTGCGTATAGCCGTGTGAGGTTTTAATTCGACGAATGCCATCTATTGCCGAAGACACCGAGCCCGCAAGAAAAAAGTAAAATATCGGATCACTGTCGAACATTATTTTTTGTTCGGTTACGACTAAGGTTGCATTAGCACCTATTTTGTCCGCCTTGACATAAATAAAATTGAAATTGTCGCTAAACTGAGCCGTCGTATTTTCTGCTAAATTCCAAATCCTCGGGGCGTTCGGGTCTATCGTTAGATGTACCATTTGCCCTGCTGTGTTCCGAAGTCTCTTACCGTCTTCGGACAAACTTAGCGCAACATCCGGAAGCGAAAACTGCTGCATCCGGGAACCCACCGAAAGCATCCCCGTTTCAATACTCAAAGGCTTTATCTTTTGAGCATCAAAATAGCCCTCATTATCAAACACATTGTTTTTGATTTCTTCTGCAAATAGCCACGAACGGCGAGCCATTTGGGCGTTGTGTTTCTGCTCCTTGCGAAGGCCGGAGAGCACTTTTTCTTTTTCGATGTAGTTACGGACAATCTGCGTAATGGTTGCCTGTTCTGCGATTTCAAAACTAACATCGTAAGGATCGTTGAGGTTTCGAGTGATACTAATGATTCTAATATCATCGTCTAATCCAAAGTCCAAGTCTTTGAATCTCACCGTATGCCCCAGCTTCAAATTGAAATTTATTTTTTTCAGATAAATAGGATCGGGTTCTACGGCATAGATGAATCGCTGCTCACTATTTTTATCCAAATAGTCTTGTGCAGCAGCTTGGAGCTCCGCCTCTGCCTTATCCACATAAGCCTTTGGCATGGCTATATCGACAATAATATACTTATCGCCCACTTGCGGCCTGAAGGTGTCGGACGGAATTTCAAAGCTCTTTTCAGCGTCGTTTTTTAGAAGCGTGAAGGTTTTGGTCGCACTATCAAAGCCATACTCCCGAACTTCCAACGTGTAACCCGCCAAATCGCCCGTTTGAAAGATAACTTTTGCCGATATACCTTTTTGTAGTATGGTGTTTCCATATTCGTTGTACTCGTTTAAATCAAAATCTAAAGTGCTATCCGAGAATTTTAAAGGATTATCTGCATAGACTTGTGTAACAGTACCTACACGCTTTGGGTAAATATCCTCAAAGGGTTGTGTATGTTCTATAACACCGTATTTATCGGTGTTTTTCTCCAAAAAAGGCACTGGCATACGCAAGAACTTTTGCCCATTGCGATAGTTCTTTGGGATATTTCGGGAAGAGCCTCGCGCATACAGACGAGTAACTAAGCTACTCTCTGTGTAAGGATTTCGGGTAATACCTTTCAGCCCTTTGCTTTTGCCATATTCCAAAGTGTAACCAGACACCTTTTTTCTTTCTTCTAAATGAATAGATTTGTCCTCATCCACCCAAAACTCCAAACCAAAATCCTCCGCTATACGGGTAAGAGCGGCGAGGCAATTATAATCGCTGAAATCTATTGTTTTAGTTTCGGTGCTATCTATATTCCCAACGCTCCAGCCTGTTTGCGTTCGGTTGGCATTAGCCACTAAAAGCTCTATCATTTTTTGAGCGGTTGCCGTGATAGAAAATTCCGAGACATTAAGTTCATTGTTTTCATCATAGAAAAAATATTGAGCTTCAGCGAGGCGGTATTTTTCGCCATTGAAAACTAAGTTGTAAACATACTCCCGCGAGCTTTTTTTATTAACCACAGGCTCCTGTGAGATGTAATAAGTTTTGCCATAAACCTCCACGGCATCGCCTATGCGGAAAAGCACGAAGTTAGGCAGCGTGAAATCCATTGTAACGGTCTCCTCACCAAATAATTTTTCGGTAACGGAGCCTTTCGATTTTATTTCAGCTACTATTGTTTTATTTCTTTCAATTCTAAACACGGCTTATCACTTTTAATGTTAGATCAAATTTCACGAAGACTTTTTGGACGTTTTTAAGGCGTTTTAAAACCTTTTTAAAATTGCTCGATTTCTTATAAAATACTTTATAGGTTTCTTCATGGTCAGAAATGTACAGAGATAAAAGCCCCGGCTTTTTCAGCTCGTTGAACAAGTCGCCGTGGTAATCCCAAAATAGCCCGTCATTATCGGCGAGGATTCCCATTTTCAGGGTTACTTCCTTGTCCTTGAATTTAGGCTCGGAAAGGTCGTACTCCGAGCCGTTTTCTTCAGGCCAGTCGTTTTCCAGCACTTCTTTCCTCTCGGGAAAAGCGAGCAGTTCCTCCGTTCCGGTCATTATTACCGTGCCAATATCGGAGAGTAGTAGGTCGTTCAATCGGTCTTTAAATTCCATATTTTTAGATTAATCCGGATGCTTTCAAGTCGTTGTATTGCGAGCTTATTGTTTTTTCTACTTTTTGGATGTTGTCGTCGATGTCGTGCAACTTTTCCGTGTTTTCCGCTGTTTTTCGCGTGTTTCTTTCGATTTGTTGTTGGATTTGGATGAGCTTGGACAGCTTTTCTAATCCATCGGTTCCGTTGGACTTCATCATCTTGACGATCTCAATGACATGAAGCCGAAGCCCGGCCATGTGTCCGGTCAAAATGCCAATACTTTCCTCCGAGGCTCCCTTGATTGCTCCTTGCAGGCTGTTTATATGTTCCTGCTGCTGGATGACGCCGATGCCGGCTTGGTTTAGCATTTCAACTTTTTGGCGGCTTTCTTCCACGATCGCCATGTAAAGTTGATTGAACTGCTCCCTCTCTTCGGCAGTGATGACCCCGTCGGCCATCATTTCCGCAAGGGCTTCGTGGAGTTTTTGGGTCTTTTCTTTAAAAATATCTGTTTCCAAGCCTGCCAACACCGCATTACGAAGGAAACCTTCGATGTCGTCGGCGAAGTCTGCAAAGCTCTTTTTTCCTTCGGCTATGCCTTTTTTTATGCTATCCGCAAGGCTGTTGGCCGTCGTTCCCGAAATGGCCTCCCGAAGTTGATTGTCCAGCTCCCTTTGGGCTTGCTCAATGGAGCCATATTCTTCCCGCAATTTTTTCAATTGCTCGTAGGCCGCTTTGGCATCACCGGTTAGTGGCTTTTCGGCATTGAGTTCTTCGAGGCGTTTGAATACCTCGTCGGTCATTTCAACCTCGTCGGGCTCAAACACCCTCACTTTTAGGGGAATGCCTCGGAAATTGGCAATTTCCTTTTCTATCCACTTACCCATGCCGAGGGCTTCGGCAACGGACGCCTTTTGTTCCACGGCTCGCGTTTTTCGGCCAATACCTAAGAAGCCGCCGTATCTTTCGGTCTTCATTCCTATCACGGTGTCGGCGTTCATCAACCGCCGGAAAACGTCCTCCTGATCCTTTTTCACCTGCGCCATGTTTTTTCGGTGGGCTTCCATTTCTTCGCGAATATTCGTAACCCTCGACTTGTACAAGTCATTCAGACGGGCCTCTTCGATGATTCGCTTTCGGAGCTCGGCATTGTAATTGATCTGCGCCTGGAAAATCTCATCGTGATATTTTTTAATTTCCTCCTGGGCTTTTCTTTCACTCTCTCGTGCTTTGGCACCGATGGAAAATACCGAAACAACGGCCTTGATGGTCTTGGTGATTCCCCCCACAATATCGCCCGAGGCAAACGACGCTGCGGCGCCGGCCACCTCACTCGCGACATTGAGAAGCTCGCCCATGGTTTCCACCGTGTCGCCAAGCCCTTCGTCGTATTCTTTCAACGCCCCTCCAAGCTCCGAAAAAGCCCCACCCAATTGCCCGGCTACTTCCGACACCCTTGCGAATTTTTTCGCGAGAATATCCCGTAATCTCATATTGACCGCATCGAGGGCTTCCATTTCTTCCGAAACATTACTCACGCCCTTGGCTTGCTTTTCGGTGATTCTTTTTAGGAGTTCCTCCTTTTCTTTCAAAAGCACTTTTTCCTCAACGCCGACATCCGTGGAGGCCATGACGGCCTTTGCTTTGGCTATTTCGCCGTCAATAAAAGCCTTTTGTTGCTCATCCATATTGTCCCCGGCCGCGGCGCGGTATTCTTCGAGCGATTCGATTCGGGATTTCAACTCCCGCCTCGTGATGCCTATCAGACTTTGCGAAAGCCTTTCCATCACTGTCTCCCTCTCATAGGCCTCACTATTCACCGCATCCAAGGCGGCCTTTTTTTGAAATTCGAGCTCGGCCAGCTTGGCCGCTCTTATTTTTTCATCCGCGATGAGATGGAGCTGCGCTCGATCTTGCTGATAACGGGTTTCAATCGCCTTTCTTTTTTCGTCCAAAGTAATAAGCGCGTTGTACGTGTCGATGTATTTTTTCTCCGCTTCTTTGTTTTGGTCTTTTTCGTAGTTGCTTTTTTCGGTGTTGAGCTTCTCCAACTTTTGCTTTTGCTCCGGAGAAAGACCATCGCCGAGGGCTTTTAATTTTTCAATTTCCGCTTCAATGAGAGCGCCGTAATTCTCAAACTCGTCCATTTGGGCTCGGTAACGATGCTCGGCCTCTTCTTTTCCGACGGCTGTTTTGAACGCTTCATAAGCGGCGAACATTTCTTTTTTTTCTTCCAGTTCTTTGAAGAACTTATCGTTCTTTTGTTTTTCGGTGGCGGAGGCTTTTTCAGCCACTTCCAGTAGGTCGATGCGCATCATTTCTTTGGGTGAAATTTTCGCTTTTTTCCCATCCTCCCTTAACTTGGCATACTTGTCCTCGATGTCCGCAAGAGCCTTCTCCGCTTCATTCATTCGACCTTTTTGATATTCCCGCTCCGCTTTATCAATCGCTTCGATGGCTGACTTTCTCGCGGCGGCCTCTTTTTCGGCTTGTTGCTTCGCTTTTTTTGCTGCCGCTTCCGCTTCGCGTTGGCGTTTTTCGGCTTGTTGCTTCGCTTTTTTTGCTGCCGCTTCCGCTTCGCGTTGGCGTTTTTCGGCTATTCTTTTCGATTCGTCCGCCTGTTCTTTTTGGACGCGTGCCTGAAAGACCTTTTTTTGGTGTTCGTTTTCTTTGAATTTTTCGGTGTCTTTTTTGTACATTTCCGCCTTATTAGCGAAAATTTTTTCTTGCAGCTTGTTCGCTGCTTTTTTGTTTCCGGCCGCCTCTAAAATTTCGATGCGTTTTTCCAGTTTGGCATTTTCTTTTTCCAGTTGTTCGTTTCTTTTGTTTTCGGCATTAGCTCTTTCGGATTCATCGAAGCCCTTTTTCCCGGCATTGATGAAATTATTACCCACATTCGTCGCTTCTTTGAACGCGCCTTTGAAGTCTGCGTTTAAGAGCTTCATTAAGGTGTTGAATACCGTTTCGTAAAGCGACAAATAAGCCCGCAGAAAGCCAAATAGGTAGGATTTCATCTTGTCTATTTTATCGCCAAAGCCATCCAACGCCGGAAAAGAATTTTTGATGCTCGCCGTCACTTTGTCCCAGTTGGCGATCAAAGAGGCCAAAAGAATGACGATAAGGCCGATGCCGGTAGAAGCAAGGGCTATTCGGAATAATTTGAGCGCGCCGGAGCTTGTCCCTACAACGGCGGCATAAAGCCCTTGGGCTTTCGTTTGCGCCATGGTCGCAATGCTGTCGGCTTTTTTCATTTCCGACTGGATCTGCTGCAACGCCTGCAAAGCAGACATGGCGGCCGTGATTTTCATGATGCTTTGTTCCACGGCATCGTTTTCGGCGCCGAACAATGCGGAGGCGCTTTGGGCTAAGGAGTATCCCGATGCCACGGCGGAGGTTGCCCTTATCAAAGTGTCTAAACCACTTGTCGAAGAGGCTGAGGCATTGATTTCTTGGTTTGTCGAGGCAATGGCAGCTCGGACTTCTACAGCTCTGTTTCTTAAGGTCGCATATTCCGCCGAATTCTGCTGTCCGGCCATGCGGAGGCGAGCCATAGACTGCACCAAGTTTGCCAGCTCCGTTTGGAGATTGACCGTCTTTTCTTTGTTTTCCTCTAACTTGTTACCGAAGTCATCAAAGCCCTCTTTTCCTGCATTTTTCAGTTTTTTGATGCTGGTTTCTAAATTTTCAATATTTTGATTGAGAATTTTTATTTTTTCGGGGTCAGTTTCGCCGTTGAGTTGATTTTGAAACTCTTTGAGAGAATCGGTCATTTGGTCGATGCTGTTGCCTGCTGTGTCGTAAAACGGTGGCAGTCTACCCAGCATTTGGTTTGCTGTTTGGATGTCTTTCTCTAAATCTTTGAACGCCTGAGAACCGCTGTCCATGGTTCCCATTTTCGCTGAAATAAAGTCAATGACCACGCCCAATTTTTCCAACTCGTCGTTAGCGTTGTTGATTTCCGTACTAAGCACTTCCAACTCTTCGGGAGAAGCAAATGAGGGCGTGAATGTTTTATCCGAAATTTGGTCTAATAATCGACCTGCTTCTTGGAGTTTTTGGTTAGCTTTTTCCATTTCGGCAGTGTCTATCAACGCCGCTTTATTATTTGCCGATTCTAAAATGCCTTTAATCGCCTGCTGGGCTTGTTGCAGTTCATAATAATAAATACCTAACCGCGTAGGGTCAAAAGTATTAGCGACTTCACCTCTCAAATAGACTATCGTTTCAGCGTGGCGTTGGAGGGCTTTCGTTTGAGCATCTGTGAGCTCTGCATTTTTTGATAATGCCCCAGAAGCGGATAGTTGAGTATTGATATACTCCTTGAATTTAGCTTGAGCATTGTCCACACTTTTCGTTTGCTCCTGAGCCGCCTTAACCATCTTTGCAAATTCTTCAAAGACGGTACTATTATTCACGGTAAAATCTAACTTGATAGGTTCTAAATCGCTCATAGTTATTCTGTTTCTATTTCTTCCGCTCCCAGCCACTCGGCGAGTTCGTTAATGTTATTCAATTTCTTAGGCTCTTTCTTTTTGTATTGGACTTTTGGAGCATCAGTCAGCATCATATTTAATTCGGCAAAAGTGCTTTGCAGGACTTCCTTTTTACTCATGTGTAGTTTGTGGCAACAATAGCCTACAAACCCAAAAACGCTATGAAAGCTATCGCTTTTTAACTCGTTTTCTCCGTCGGACTCAGGTTCATGGGTTTCGTTATCCTCGTCTCCTGTATCAACCTGATAGTATTTGTAAAATCCTGCACACCGCTAAATGCCACCAAAAGACTAAATAAATAGGACATTTCCTCTGTGTTTATGTTTTTTCTTAATCGCTTAGCCAGCCAGCGAACTTTCCAGTTTATTTTGGTTTCGTTTCGGATAGCCATTGCCACGATTTCCGTGATGCGTACGCCGTGATTGGATAGAATTTCCAACGCTTTTTGCATAGAAATTTCGTCTTCTTTGAGGAAAATACCTGTTTGCAAAAACGCTTCTGATATAGCCAACTGACTTTGCAAAGTGGGCGTTTTTAGCGTTAGTTTGATTTGCTTTTTGCCAAACAGCCTAAGAAAAAAAGGAGCGGGGAGCATTAACTCCACGCCCCTTTTTAATAATAGTTTAGCTGCTTTTATTTCTGTTAGTTGCTCCATTATGCAGGCTCTTTTATACTTATTTTTGCAAGCGGTCTAAAGGTAATTTCCAATAAAGCCAGCTCTTTTTTCTTAAGTTTAATATTAAGCCTTGCAAATACTTGCACTTTAGGGCATTTAATTAAATGTCCAGTGTCCGCTTCTATCTGTAAAGCCTTAAATATTGGCGTATTGTCGCCCTCTTTCCACTCGCCTGATAATACAGTACCGCCCTTTACAGATTTGATAAATTCAGCCGTATAATCGTAGGTACTTACTTTTATATCTCGCTTTCCTTTTTCTTGAAATACAACGATAGGCTCATCGCTTTGGTCGCAAAATTCTTCAGACAAAGAACCTTCTTCTTCTGTCATCTCAAAACTATCCCTGTAAGTTTTAAACGCCGTAAGGGCATTGTCCTGTGGCATTGTTGTTTTGTTTACGACCTCCCCAATTTTGATAGTTTTAAGACTGTATAATGCTTTTTCTGCCATGTTATTAGTTTTTAATGGTTTTTTAAATGATTTTTAAATTAGTCTTCAACCGAAGCTCTTAATTTTCCAAGCCCGATATTATGCGGGGCTTTCTTTCCGTGCTTGGCTTCATATTTAGCCATTAGCTCGGCTCTCTCATCATCTTCGGCTTTAGTTTCTTCGCCCGCTTGGTCTTCGGTTTGTATGTCCGCTTCTGAAACAAAGATTTTCTGTCTGAAATCTTTTCTCTTAAAGTGATGCACTTTTTTATTTTTCAGATAAGCGGCTTGATTTTCCGCTTTTTCCAATTCCTTAAACCCTTGCATGTCGGAAGTGATGTAAACCTCTTCCAGTTCGGGGTAGTTTTCAAAAATCTTTTTAGCCTCTGCTGTTGCTAGTTCTAAAAGGCTTAATGCAGTTGTCGTATTCTCTAAATTGCTCACGATGTTTATTTTTTAAAAGTTGATTAAATTATAATTGATACCTAGCCCTATGACGGGGGTGGTTTGTAGTATTCCGTTGTTAAGGGATATACCATATCCTGCGTGTACGCCTAGCCCCCAGCGAGGCAGGGGCTGTCCCCTAATGCGGTAGCTTTTCAGCCCGTTAATTTGCACCCTTGGGTCGTCAGACCATACATCTATGTAATGGTTTGTCTTTCCGAAAAGCCACTTTTTATCCTTATAGCGAGCTTCGTTTAACCTAATATTGTATCTAAATTCCACGCTATCCGTCTGCGGATAATAGTTTAGATTTAGGTATTTATCTTTGTGGGATAATACCTTATCTCCATTAGGCTGAGTAAACTCGCGTAATTGGAGGCGAGCTATTAGCTCGGCATTTATCTTACTTACTTGGTCTATCTTTTTGATGGACATTTTAAGTGCTTGCTCTAGGCTATCTGCGTAGGTTTTGCCGATAGCGAGTTGCTTCTCATTCGTGGTCTCCACTACTTTCTCTTTGAAGACCGTGTGCTTGATGCTGTCTCGGTAATAATGATTTATAATTTCATTTTTCCCCGAATGCTCTATAAGCTCCGAAATTTGTTGCTCTTTTTTGCCAAGCTCCCATTCTCTCTTTATGTGTAAAAACACACTAAAACCAAGCAGTAGAGATAAAATGATGATAAAAATTTTACTTTTCATATTTATAAATTTTGTTGATTAGCGGTTCTGTATTGCTTTTTATTAGGCTGTCCTGTTTTTGCAGTCGTTTGTTTTCTTTTTGGTAGAAAATCATCCGTTCATAGAAGTATATTCGTTTATTTCTTTCAACTAGAATAGTGTCGTATAGTTTGAATATCCTGTCTTTACAATTTTCATCTACCTCTTCTCGCCGATTGAATAATACACCTATCACACTACCGAACATTAGAAGCAAGCCTATTAAAAGTCCTATCACAACCGCTTTAGGATCTTTCCTTATGTCTTCTTGTTCAAAAGGTTGTGGTAGGTGCGTTTTCATAATTAAAAATTGATTTCTTTAAGCCACTTTCTTGTGTCAAAACTGGGGCATTCTTTCGTCCACTCGTGAGGGGAGATAATCCCGTCGCCATTCAAATCGGGCGATAAATCCCGATGTCCGAGAATTTCTGCGGTTGGATATTTCGCTTGTAGCTCTCTCAAAAGTTTTACTTGTGAGGCTTTTTGCTGAACGGTTCTGTTATCAACCGCCTTGCCTTTTTCTACTCCTCCAATGTAAGCAGCATTAATAGCATTTTTGTTACGCCCTTTTACCCCATTAGTAATGGTGTTTAAATCCGCAAGCTGGACGATTTCCCCGTCGGGCTTAATAATGTAGTGGTACCCGACATTTTTCCATCCAAGTTTTTCTCTCCAAAAGCGTTTAATGCTTTCAATGGTGGTGTTTTGAGGCGTTGCCGTACAATGCAAAACGATATACTTAATAGTTCTCATAGGTTATTAGTTTTTAAATGCAGGGACTAAGGGAATAATCCCTGCAATTGGTTTTGGTTAGTTTTATGCGTTAGCTTGTTTTAGTACCGCAATGCCTTCAAAATCCTTTCTCTTGGCTCTTCCTCCCATACGAACTAAGAAAGAGTAAATATCCCCGTAGTATTGTGGGTCTTTCTCTCTCTCAAAAGTCTCCAAATCTCCAAAGGCTTTCTCTACCATAAATTTGTTCCAGAAGATTCCAGCCTCGGAGTCTGTATTATCTACCACGGCACCAAAGGCTTTAAACTCTTTGCTGGCAGTCATTGTAAATACAGAAGAGCGAAGCATAATATTAAACCCTTGTACCTTAAACATTACACCTAACCTGCGTTCTTCTTCCGTTACAGATTGCATATAGGTTGCGGTAAGTTGGCTATCCGCAGGGAATAAATCCAAAATGGCATTTGCTGGTAATAGAGCGTACATTTGTCCCTCTTGCCACGCTTTTTGAAAGCGGATAAGATTTTGCATTCTTTGCAAATCCGATAATGTCCACTTTTTACGATTACCCGTTGCTCCTTCTAAAAGTACAGTGGTTGCCGTACCTGTGGTTTCTAAAATATTTTTTGTCGGTAGCGTTTTATTATCTCCAACAGGAGACACTACCATATTCGTCAGCATACCCTCTGCGACTTCTTCCGATAAGTTCGCAATATCTTGGTCTAATATTGAGCGTCTCTTATCGTAAGATAGCTCCACCGTCTCCGCGTGTGGAATGTAAATTGGGTCGGTAGTATATTCGTCTATTTTATAAAGAACTTCTCCGTCCGTTCTTTTTTTCACTTCTGCTGGGAGAGTGGTCCTGTTTTTAACTACCTTAGATGGAGCTCCCGCTTGTGGTATGTGTACTATCTTTCCGTTAATAATATTACTATCCGAAACATCGGATATATGATTGAGGAAGCTATTATCCTGCTTTAACTTCTCCTCAATGGTTGATTTCCAAATTTCTTTTTCTAGTCCCATGGTTATTTGTTTTAATGGTTATTGTTTTAGTTACTTGCCGAATTGCCTCTTTTTGCGTTCAGCGAAATAGTCAGGATAATCGGCTTTTAGTGAAGCTAAATGGTTGCCTTTGTCCAGCTCGTCCCAAGTCATCTTATCAAATGCAGCGAGTTTTTCCTCATCGCCTTGTAGTTGTTCTGAAACCGATTTTCGTTTTGGTAAGGCTTTAAGTAATGTTATAGCAGAGTCGTGAGCCATTTCCAAAATCGGGGCTTTGCCCGCCTCGTCCAATCTTCCGTCCTTTACCGCTTGCTCTACCTCTGCGGTAAGTAGGGCTTTTAGCCGGTTTTGCTCTGCCGTTTTTAGCGTTTCATTTTCGGCTTTTAGCGCTGCTTTTTCGTTTTCTGAGGCGGTGAGTTTTGCCTCAATTGCTTTCACGGCACCAATGATTGCCGTTTCATCTGCATTTGCATCTAATTGCAGATAGGCTATTACTTGTTTCATTGTATTTAGTTTTGAATGATTATTTTTTGCGGATAAACAAAGACTGGTAACTTCTTTGTCCGATAAGATTTCGCCTTTTTCATTATACAAGGCGATAGCGTTGGCATTGGAAGGCACAGCCACAATAGATGCCTCAAAAAGTTCACACTTCGTAACGACTAATTCGTCGTTAATCAATTCCATACCGTTAGGCTCAATAAAAATGCCTATGGAGCAGGCTTTTATTTTTCCAGCATTTACTTTCCTCACAACCTCTTTTCCGTCGGGGTCTTCGGTGTCAAATTCAGGCGAGGCGGTTAGAAAATTACCGTCTATGCTTACATTTCCCCAAGTTCCTAGAACATCTTTGGTATTATTCGAGTGGTTATTTAGGCACACAGGGTTATCCAAGAACCTCGATAGGCTGATACCACTATTAAGCACTCTAAAACCTTTGGAGTTGATTTTCGTTTCGTCATTTAGTATGAATTTCATCTGCCTGTTTCTTTTAGTTTTCGGGGCAAAATTGGAGTAAGAAAAAGGCTCTGAAAAGCTGGCGTTTTATGGTACTGTTAAATTCGGGGTATCATACCCTAAAAATTAGGGTATCATAAATTAACAGCTTTAGAAACTACCTTTAATGGAGGAATTTTGCCATAAAACTAATCGCTATGGCAAAGAAAGGGAGGCTCTCTAATAAGGAAAGAGAGCAAAAAAAGGAATACGCTAAAATCTTGTTTCTACAAGAAAAGAACATCACCATAAAAGACCTCGCCGAGCGTGTAGGAGTGTCCGTCAATACGCTCTCCGAATGGATAAAAGCCGAGAAATGGGAAGGGCTGAGAAGAAATATTTTGCTTACCCGACAAGAGCAACTCGTACAAATGCAAGATGAGCTGGCAGAACTCAACGCTTTTATAAAAAAGCAAGACGAGGGATTTCGTTTCGCCGACTTCAAAACGGCTCAAATCCGAAACCAACTCATTAAAAATATTAAGGATTTAGAGACTAAGGCACTTTTGCCCGAAATAATCAATGCCTTAACCCAATTTCTAGACTTTGTGAGAGCCGAGAACCTCGAAGATGCCCAGTTGTTAGCAGATTACACCGATACATTTATAAAATCAAAACTCTAACGCTATGCTAACAACCAAAAGATTAACTCCAGAGGATAGAAAAGCGTTAGAATTTTGGCAACAGTACTATACCAATCTTCGCCAAAAAGCCAGCGTGGACTTATCCGAAACCGCCAGCGACATCGAGAGGCGAAAAAAACGTTTAGAAGCCAATCCCGAAGAGTGGTTCAAATACTATTTCCATAAGTATTACAAATGCGAACCTGCGGAATTTCACAAAGCCAGTACCAAGCGTATCACAGAAAACATGGAGTGGTACGAAGTGCGTGCGTGGTCGCGGGAACTTGCCAAGTCGGCAAGAGCCATGATGGAGTTTACCTATTTAGCCCTCACGGGGAAAAAGAAGTTTATCATCATCGCATCAGCTACCAATGAATCTGCCGTTCGTCTTTTAAAACCTTTTAAAAGTGCTTTTGAAAACAACAGCAGAATTATCCACGATTATGGCGTACAGCAGAACCACGGACACTGGCGAGAAGACCAGTTCACAATCAAAAAGGGGGCGATGTTCATCGCCGTTGGGGCGGGTAACGCACCCCGTGGAGCGAGAAACGAGGATATACGCCCCGATGCAATTATCGTGGACGACTTCGACACGGACGAAGACTGCCGAAACCCCGATACCGTAGATAAAAAATGGGCTTGGTTTGAAAAAGCATTGTATGCGACACGCTCGGTTTCCGAGCCTTTGACGGTCTTGTTCAACGGAAACATCATCGCCGACTACTGTTGTATCAAAAAAGCCATCGAAATGGCAGACCATGCCGATATTATCAATATTAGAGATGAAAACGGAAAATCTACCTGGCCAGCGAAAAACAGCGAGGAACATATCGACCGTGTGTTGTCTAAGATTTCAGCCCAAGCGGTGCAAGGCGAATATTTTAACAATCCTATCAATCTTGGAAAAGTATTCAAGGAGCTGAAATATGGCAAAATTCAACCGCTTAAAAAGTATAAATTTCTTGTTTCCTACACCGACCCTTCCTATAAGAAAAACGGCGACTACAAGGCGACGGCTTTGGTTGGAAAATACAAAGACGAATATCATATAATAGATATGTTTTGCCAAAAAACTTCCACCGCAAAGATGCTGGAGCATCTATACGAAACGGACAAAAAAACGGCAAATTCGGGCGTTTCAGTCTATTATTACATAGAATATCCGTGGATAGATGACACTCTGAAAAGGGAGATAAAAAAGGCGAATAAACGCTATAACATTACGCTACCACTCAAAGCGGACGAACGCAAAAAGCCCGAGAAGTTCTACCGAATAGAGAGCAATCTCGAACCTCTCAACCGAAACGGAAAATTCATTTTTAACGAAGAGTTAAAAGGGCGAGAGGACATGAAAGAAGCCGAGTTTCAATTTTTGGCACTATCGCCAAAGAGTAGAGCTCACGACGACGCTCCCGATGCCTGCGAGGGTGCGATTTGGATAATTAACCATAAAAATATAGACGGCGACCACCGCCCGAAAGCGCACGAGAAGCCGACCAATAAAAAACGATACTAACCCCTAAACGCAAAGACTATGTACATAGAAATAGAAGAATTAAAAACGCATTGCCACGAGACAGAACTCCGAGCGATTATCCACGACGACGAAACTATCGCCTTAGCGTGTATAGATATGGCGATTGAGTTTGCCACTACTAAGCTAATGAAAGACTATAATGTCAGTGAAATTTTCGCTAAAACAGGGACAGAACGCAATCCGCTGTTAGTGAAGATAATCAAGGACATTGCTGTTTGGGAAATCATGGGACTTTCCAACCCAAACATAGAATATTCGGATAAAAAATTCCGCTACGAACAAGCGGTTAATTGGCTGAATGCCGTCTATAAAGGTATGCCTGCCAATCTCCCAAAACTGGAAGAAACCGAAGACAAAGTAAAAGCATTCAGCTATCATTCTAATCCACCAAGACAAAACCACTACTAATGAAAAACGAAAAAACGAATAACCAAAATCAAGGGCTAAAAATTAGCCAAGTACTGGTCGTAAAACCCGAACGACACAGTCCGCTTGACATTCAAAATTGGACATCTGCACTTTCACAGGCATATAGAGGAAAGCGACAACGCCTTGTTGAGCTATACAATAACTTATTGCTGGACGGCGTGCTTTATGAGGCGATGGACAAACGATTACGAGCCATTACCAATGCCAACCTCACTTTCCAAAAAGACGGAAAGGAAGTAGAGGAAATGTGGGACTTTATGGACACGCCCGAATTTGAAAACCTTTTGCGTGAGATTCTATTGTCTAAATTTTACGGAAAGTCTGTAATTGAGTTGGATTTTTCCAACGGCTTCAAAATAAACAGTATAGACCGCAGGCATTTAGACACTTTAAATAAAAAGATTCTAAAAGATACTTCGAGCGATGAGGGCTTTCCATACGAAAACGACGACTTCCTTTTGAATGTTGGGAACGATAGAGATTTGGGGATTTTCGCTCGCACCGCTCCTTACGCTATTTTCAAACGAAACGGCGGAGCAGATTACGCCCAATTTTGTGAGCTGTTTGGCATTCCTCAACTCATCGGAAAATACGACCCCGATGATGAGAACGGACAAAGAGAAATGGAGGAAGCCTTCCAAAAAAGAGGCTCCGCAGGAAGTATGACCATGTCCAAAAATTCCGAAGTTGATACGATTAACACCAGCCAATCCAACGGAGCCGTACACAAAGAATTTCTAGACCATTGGGATAAACAGATACTCATAAGTACCCAAGGGCAAACAATGACCACAACCGACGGTACTTCGTTAGCCCAAGCCAAAGTACACGGCGACACCGAAGACGATTTACAGAGAGCGGATAAAATATTTGTTCGCAGATTTCTCAATCAAGAGTTAAAGCCAAGACTTGAAAAACGAGGTTATCCCGTGGCGGGCGGTTTCTTCAATTTCATAGAGGAAAAAAGGGAAATGACGGCAAAGGAAAAAATGGAAATTGCCGAGAAAGTACACAATCTGACTACCGACGGCGTGGACGATGACTACTTTTACGAAGAATTTGGTTTGCCAAGAGGCAAGAAAATACAAGCCGAAGCCCAAGAACCCAACACCGAAGAGGACGAAGAAAGCAAGGAAACAGAAGAAACCAAAGAGAAAAACAAAGACCAAAATCCAAAAGAAAAAACACCTAAAAAGAAAAAAGTACAAGCCAAAGAGTTAAGCCTTTTTGAAAAGCTAAAGGATTTTTTCGCCCACGCTCCTCGGTAGTTTTCTATCTATACGAGGAGCTGGATTGGGAAGCATTAGAACTGGAGTATCAAAACTGCTGCGTGCATTTGTCGCACAACAACGACCAGCCCGACTGGGCGGATTTGTTGGCTAAGGATTGGCTGGACACCATTAGAGGTATTTACAAAGAAAAAACACCTCCAAAAGGCGGCTTTTCTACGGCGATAGTGAAGAAGACAGGAAAAGAACTATCCAAAGCAGTAGATAAAGGCTACATCTTGGACGGTATAGACTATGGCACGCCCGATTTTATCGCCCGAGAGGTGCTAAAACGAAATGTTTGGAAATTCTCCGTTGCGAAAAATTATAACGACTGCATTCGTCTTAATAATTTATTGCTTCGTCCCGACGGAAGCATACGCCCATGGCATGAATTCAAGCGAGAGGCGATGAGGATAGTCGGAATGTCTAATCGCTATCTAAAAACAGAATACGACACGATTGTTGCAGGGGCGATGATGAGCCGTAAATGGCAGGAAATCCAACGGGATAAATACATTTTTCCGTTCGTGAAATTTATGGTAACTATGGACGACCGCACTTCCGAAATATGCTCCCCGTTACATGGCATTGTGGTTTCTGTGGACGACCCTTTTTTACAGCACTATTTTCCGCCGAATCATTTCAACTGCCGAACCGATGTAATTAAGCTAAGAAATGCCGAGCCAACGCCACAGCGTTTATTGCCTTACATTGATATTCCAAAAGCCTTTTTGAATAATGTGGGGGCTACGGGCGAAATTTTCACAGAAGATAATAGATACATTGCGAATACGCCCCAATTGACAACTGATGCTTTGAGATACATAGAAATAGACGGAGTGGAAGTTTCTACTTTGGCAAAAAAACACACAACCTCCGAAACAGAACGGACAAGGGTGGAGCGTGAGTATGAGAATAGAATCACAACCGCCAAAGCCCTGAAAGAATATTTTGAAGCAAGAGTAAAGGTATTGCCCGAAATAAAAGCTGAGCATTGGTCTTACGATTTTCATTTCGAAGCCACCCCTTACTATGGAAAAGTACCCGATTTCAATATTGATAATGATTTCTGGGAAATGGAAAGCTACGAGGGTAAATTCAAAATTGGAAAAATTGGATCCATGATCAAACACGGGCAAGAGCAAGCCAAGAATGTTGTCATCAAATTGAACCACAAAGTCCATTTAGAAAGAGTAATAAAACAGCTCAACGAATTAGATCTCAATGAAGATTTTAATTTTTTAGCCGAACAAATTGTAATTGTTTCTAAAGAGGGCAGGGTTATTTACCGATATAAAAAAGACCGGCCATAATTCTAAAACGAACTATGGCCGGTGACCTTATAAAAGGCGTGTCAGAGGTTTTACGCCCCGACAATGCAAATATACGAAAAGTTTTATTAAAAACAACTTTAAAACCATTTTAAAAGATGACCGCTGAAGAATTATTTAAAAATATTGAACAAAAAACATCCCAGTTTATGCGAGAACTTCCACCGATTATCGGCGAGGAGGTGGTGCATTTTGCACAGGATAATTTCGACCGACAAAGCTACAATGGCGAGGCGTGGCAAAAACGAAAAAATCCCACCAAATGGGGAAAACGAGACGAAGAGGGACGAGCATTGCTCGTCAAAACCGCAAAACTAAGGCGGAGTATTCGGATTGGACAAGTGTGGGAAGATAAAGTAAGGGTAGTCGCAGGTGGGGCTGATGTTCCTTATGCTAAGGCTCATAACGATGGATTTTCGGGAGTAGTAGAACAAAAAGTTAATCCCTTTCTAAGACGAGGTAAGAAAGGCGAACCTATCGCTGTAAAAGGGCATACCCGAACCATTTATCAAAACATACCCAAACGCCAATTTATAGGCGATGAGGAAAGCTCTGCCGAGCTAAGGCAGAGAATACAAAACACGGTAATCATTGAACTTAAAAAAATATTTAAAAAATGAAACGACTTTACAACAAGCTCCTGGAGCTTCTTAAAGAAATTCCCGAAATCAAATATATAGACTTGAACTTCGGGCAAATAATGGAAGAAAAACCGCCTTTGGCATACCCTGCCGTGCTTATTGGTATTAACATAGTTAGTACAGATACTTTCCAAGATATATTCCAACAAATCAACGCCGAATTCACGCTCACACTGGTAGTCAAAGCAGGTGATACCAGCTCGCTTACCGAAGAGAACAGGAGAGAGCAAGCAATGGCTTATTTGGATTTGTCGGAGAAAATTTACAACAAACTGCAAGGCTATGAAGATAACCATTTTGATGCGTTTACTTTTCAAAGTGCTACGGAGCAAAATTTGAGAAAAGGTCTAAAGACAGTTGCTTTGCGTTACTCTTGTGGGTGGAAACAAGAGGCGACCAAGTCATAAATGGGTAAGCTTGCTTTAATTCCGCAATGCCCACGCCTTGCAATTCTAAGCGGTTAATATACGCGGAGTATTCCGAAATAAGATCGCAAATACGGCTTTCCGAAAGGTCAAACTCGGGGATTAAGTTTTCTAGGCAACGAGAGAATTTCAACCCTAACAAATAGGAATAATAGTAGAACCGTGCCGCCAACTTCTCGTTGCGATAGCGGATAAGTTCCGTATTTCTACCCTTATTTGCTAAACCTCTCATACTCGCAAAAATACAAAAACCCCGGCCTTATTGCAAGCCGGGGTTTTTACTATATTTGGCAAATGGAAAATAATAATGATTGGGCTGATAAATTGGCAAAAAAAATGCTAAATAAAGCCAAAACCAAATTTAATTTTAAAAATCATGAAGAAGTTGATACAGATGGGCTCGTATCATTTTTGGCTGATGAGTTTTTAAAAAACTTTAGAATTAAACAAAAATTTGACCTAAAGACTGATATTATTACATATAAAGTTAAAAAATACAGCGGTCTAATTCTTTTGTTCCCCAATAAAAAAAATAATTATCATAGTTGTCAATATGTAAGGGAAATACTTTCTAATTTTTTAGAAGAAAAAAATAGCGGTGATTATATTGTGGACATAGAGTATTTAATTGAAAATGGCAAGATTTTTAATTACAATATTCTGATGAAAGAATAAAAAAAAACGCTCGGAAGTTCCCAGCGGTTTTTTATTTTTTCTCCTCGGCCTTTTTTATGAGGCGATAGATAGCCTCTATCCCTTTTTCTATTCTCGGCTTAGCCGAAGAAGTCGAATAGGCTGCCGGTGTTTTATATCCAAAAATTTCAGATATGTCGGCATCTTTTAGACCGAGTTCTTTTTTGATTTGTTTGATGTTTTTCATTAGTTGAGTGTCGATGTTGAACTTTCGGCTATATTTTTATCCTCCCAATCAAAGTAATCGGTTAGAAATTTCCAAGCATTCTTAATTACTTCTGATTCGTCAAGCCCTAGATATTCGCAATTATTCTGAACAAAAGCAATGCCCCATCTTTCATTCTTATATGTTTTCTCATCAGCTAATCTCAAGCTGTGGGCTTTAATTTGATTGAGGTTTATAACCTCAATCAGCGATATAGCTTTCACGCAATAGACCCAAAGTCTATCGTCATTTGGCGAGCCATCTTTTATTGGCAGCTCCGCCAGTAGAAATTCTGGCGTTTTGTAGTCAAATAAATAACTCATATCTTTGTGCTTTAATTGTTGTGCAACTGCTGCACACTTTAATTTTCTATTAAGCCCCTGAAAAGGGGCTTTTTTAGTAAGATTCTGCTATCGAATAGCAGAAACCATTTTCATCTTCAACATCAACATCTCTTTTTAACACATTAGTGATGTACCACTCAGCATCTTCTTCTGATTCAAAACTCATATAATTTGATAAATCCATATTTTCTAAGGAATTAAGTTTTCCATCGGTATTGATGACACCCACAACGTTTCCATTTCTCCAGCCTTCTATATAAAAGAAAGAATCCGCTTCTCTAATCCATTCTTCTAATTTGCTTTCTAATTTGTACTGAATTAACTCGTATAGAGCTAATTCTCTCTCTTTTAAGTCTTCAATTTCTCTGATTTCATCAAGGTCAGACATACTAGTTGTAATTTCTGAAAAACTCTTTTTTTCTTCATTATAAAGGAGTTCTATCTTTATTTGATAGCAACCGTGATTTTTGAATTTAGCGATTGCTGATTCTAAAATTACCTCTCTGCCTGAAATTTCTACTGTGTTGTTCATAACTTTAATTTTTAATTGTTGTTACCTTTAATTTTCTTATGCGAATATAGGTATATGCCTTATATTATCCAAATTTTTTTTCATTTTTTTTATGCAAATACCTTATTTTTTGACTTAAAAAACTGGTAATCAATACAAAAAAAACACCCGCAATTTTGCGGGTGTTTTTTTATATTTCCAAGAGGGCTTTTTTAGCAGCTTTTTGTTTTGCTACCTTTTGGTTTTCTGCGGAGGCTGTATATACCCTCCCGTCGGGGAGTTCTATCTCCACTGTAATGGTCGGGCAATGATCCGGCCCTCTTTTCGATACAACTCGAGTTTCGATGTTTTCTCTGAAAATTTTTTGGCATTTTTCTGCCAATTTCACAATTGGATTTGTCATAATAATTTAATATTTAGTTAATAAAATTCTTTTAAATGCTTTTTAAACTCTTTTTCAAAGACTTTTAAATATAAATTGTCTTTGCTTTGCTTTTCGCCCTTTTTGGTAGCGGTTAAGGTTTGCTCCTCAAAGGGTGGTTCATCTATTAAAAAGCCTTGCTCCGCAGGCTCTCTGTAGATATAAGGCTTAATTTCATAGCCTCGTTTTTCTAAAAAATCTATTATTTTTGTTTGTGGTACATTTATAGAAATTCCTATTTCCACAAACCATGGATCTGTATATGAACGCTTATATATTTTTACCATAACTATTTATATTTTATCCGCCAACCAGTATTTTTGGTTGAGGAAGGTTGAAGGATACGGCATTGCCGTTTTATCCATTTGCTTTGTTGTCTTAAATTTTGGAATATAAAGCAACACTTCTATTTTCTCTGCATCGGACAATGCATTCCACGCTTTTTGGGTGGTAGCTATTTTGCCCTTTTTGTAGCCGTAGAGGTTCCAGAAAAACTCAAAACTCAAATCTGTAGGCATTGGCATATAGTCGAAATCTAACTTTTTATTAGAGCATAAAAACAACATTTGAGATTCTGTAAATGGCATTCTTGTACTTTGTAATACCCATTTCACTTGTTCCTCTGTGTATTTTTCGCCGTACAGTTTTAGTTCTTCTAAAACACCTAAAAAGCTGTACTTGAAATAAATTTTTCGGGAGCTTTTCTTGTGTAAAGCGATATATTCTCTCATATTATTGAATTATTGAGGGGTGGATTTGATTTTTTAAAATTTCCAACTTGTTATTTTCATAGGCTCCCAGTTGGGTACTCTCCTGTATATATTTTATCCACAAATAAAGGCACTCAACGGTGTGGTATCTCATTGTTATTTTAGATGCTTTTTTTGTGTCATTGGCGAAAGAAGAAATACCTTTTTTGAACAGAATATCTCGAAGTTCTATCATTATAGATTGTCCCGTTTTACTTTTCGGCAGAGATTTAGCCAACAAACCATAATCTCCCATTAGTTTATTGAGTAGTAGGAGCGTTTCCTGATCTATTTTTATTTGGATTTTCATCTTAATTCAAATTTTTAAGTTTGTTAGCCTTATGCCAATAAGCCTTATTGCCAAATTTTTTGGAGGCTTTTCGGTTGTTTTCTGCCAACTTGTGAAGCTGGCGGAGAAGCACCTCCAGCTCCTCGGCTGAATGAAAAGCCAAAGGTTTTTTGTAAACACTCCGTTCCAACATCCAGCGGTTCAGATGCCCGAAAGGATTGGGCTTTGCTCCTTTTTCTGTAAACTCTAAAATAGGCTCGTTGGGGCGGTGTATGCCCTCTGTTTCCAAAATGGAGAGGCAGGTGCTTATCAGCTTGGTTTTACTCTTTTTGATACCCTCTAAGGCATTGCAGAGGTCTTCTATTTCCTGCGGAGATAGCTCTTTACTGCTTTGGGTTCGTCCGCCTGTAAAGGTGTAGATGACCTCGTGTCTTTCATCTATCGTGAAGCCCTTTTTAGAGAAGAGAGTTTGGAGTTTCTTTATTGTTGCCATAGTATTTTTTATTGGTTCAAATAATAATTCCAATCTATGAAGGCGGCTAATCCAAAAATAATTGCCACTATCGTGTTTAAAATTTCTAAAAATTCCTCTTGTTCAATATTTATATCCATTCTATAACAGCGGTCTAATTTTTCTCTATTAGCCATTGCTCTGAAAATAAACACGGTGGATATTATTCCAAGTAAAATGTTTAGCATATTATAACCTATTTTTTAGCTCTTCTAAATTTTCCTTTAAGCTTTTTATATGCAAAAACATAGAGGCTTTGTTTCCTTTCGTCATTCTCATAGTCAGTCTGTGCTCCAAAATTTCTAATTTTTGGCTTATAACATCAATCTTCATGATGTTGATAGCTTTTTTTGTTATTTTTTTCGCCATACTTTCTTTTTTGTTCCGCTCGGGGGCTTGAACCCCGAAGCCTGCCAGTGCGGAAGGTGAAGTGTCTATTAAGGCTAAACCTCTATTTCTCTATACCAACACTCGTAACACTCGTTTGTCCCGTCTTCATAATAAACCATGAGGATAGGTTTCGCCCAATCAGAAATCCTATAAGCATCATAACTAAAGAAGGTTTTTCCGTCAAATATCACGGTATTGTTTTCTCTGAAATCGCCGTCTAATCCGAGTTTAGCCATTTTTATTTCTCTCCCATTATCTATTAGGTGTACGATTATTTTGGTAGCTTTCGCCTCGTCCACCTCCATGAAAAAACCTACACTTTGTTTTGTACAATTAAAACCGTCTAAAAAGGATATACTTTTAGGCGTGTAATTATTTTTTATCGGTTGATATCTCATGTTTATTTGTTTTTTGGTTATAGTCCTCATGTACTGGAAACAATGCCTCTATATCCGTCCCCTCGGGGAAGTCCACCGCCGATATGGACAGCGGAATATTAACCTTTTTACCTTGGGCATCGGTATAGCTGGCGTCAATAAAGAACGCCGAGCGTTGCGGCTTGTAGGATTGTCTGATGATGTTTACGGCATCAGTAAAAGTGGGGTTGTTAATCTCCTCTGCCCACTTCGTTAATTCTATTACGCGGCTTGCTTTTAGGTTGCCTTTTGCATCTTTTTTAAGGAGGCGGTTAATTCCTTGTACTAATTTTGAAGAATCTTCATCTTTTGCTAAAGATTGCAGAAACTCCCTTACTTTTTCTATTCCGGCGGTAACAGTATCGTCCCAACCGTCAATTATCCTGAAGCCATAAGTAATGGTGTTCCCCTTATCGTCGGTAAATGTGTGCGACTGCTGTGTGTCTTTCACACCATAGACCTTAGATTTGAGGTCTAATAGGGTGTTTAGGCTTTCAAACACATATAGTTTCGATTCACTAAGATGCATTTCTACTACTTTCAAAGGTTCAATTATTTGTGTTAGTTCATTGTTTACTAACTCTTTGTAAGCCTTTCTGTCTTCCGCTTTTTCTTGGTTTCTGCGGTCTAGCTCCGCTTGGAGTTCCTCCGCTGGCAGTTTTGATAGGTTCATATCGTATTATTTTTTATGATTAATTCTTTTAATTGTTTTTCGCGAAACAGGAGTTCTTCGTGGATTTTTACCCACTCCTCCTCGTAGCTTTCATCTTCAATCCTTCGTTTAAGTTCGGCGATGATTTCGTTGAGTTCCTCCTCCGTTGGAGGAAAAAACACATTTCCTATACTTTCTTGCATTGCTGTTGTTTTTTTCGTTGGTTTTCTAACTCTTTGGCTTTTTTCAAGGCTTCTTTAGCGGCTTTTTTCCGATCGTAAGCCCTGAATTCAAACTGATAGTTGTTAAATGTCTTCATTTTCTAATGGGTTGGGATTTTTTTTAACATACTGAGAAATAGGCATGTATCGGAGTTTCACAGGACACTCCACATAAAGAAGAACCTCGTCTTTCATGTATTTCATTTCCGGCGCCTCCCAGCGGTTGATCCGGATGAATTCGGATATTTTATTTATTCGAGCCGTTGGCTCGACTTCCATTCCGCGGCCCGATATGTAGCCATGAAGTATCAACCTGTCTCCCCATGTCAGTACTCCGTACAGCGTGTCAAAGGCGAGTATTTCGTGTGCAATTTGTGCGGTTTCGTTTTTCATGTCATCCTTTTTTTAATAGTTTTATTTCGCGTTTTTCTGCTTGTTGTTGGTTAATGATATAGGGCGTCAACTCATCGCCACCGCATCGGCTTTTTTCTACATACGCCTTAAAATCCTCTACCTTTATTACCGCTTGTGAATCCCACATAATGGCATCGGCAACGGCTCCTTTTGGCATTCCTTTACTCATTTGTGAAATGAAAACAAAAAGTGTAGTCGGAAACTTTTCTACTAGGTTGAAATAGTCCCTGTCCTTTTTACCACGAAAGCAGTACTGCACGCTATCCACAAACACTATCTTAGGCTGTCGCTTTCGGTCTAATCGTTTTACCAAATCGTCATATCGCTCACTTTGAAAAACATATTTACTGCTCACCATTTTTAGGTTATTTAGACGCAGAGAGCGTCTAAAACTTGCCCTCATGCCTTCTTCAACGGTGTTGTAAAATACTTTTCCAAAGCCACATAAATACTTCATAAATTGCAGTGCATAGGAAGTCTTTCCGTGTCCCGAAGCTCCGTATATCAAAATACTACTTGCACGCTCGGGAGTTCCTAAATGCCGTAACCATTCGCCTGTAAACTCTAACTCATTGAATTTTGCATTCTCAATATCGTTGTGAGTATAATATCTTGGTATTTCTAATTCACTCTTAGCCATTGCTTAATAATCTTTGTTTTTCAATTTCAATTCTGACTTTTCTCAAACTGCCCTTTGTTTTGGCGTACATTTGTTTGGGGGTAAGGCTTGATTGATTAGCTTGGGATACCTGTGCAATTTGTTTTAGGTAAAAATCTTCCAATGCTTCTTTACCCTCTGGACTTACCTTTTTAAAATCGTTTCCATAGCGGTCGAATATCTCGGTATAACCCACTTTGTTAAGGTTCTTTTGGCGATTGATTTTCTCTCGCAATCCATCAGCTCCCATCATATACCAACCGCAAGCATATTCGGTGGCATTCCATAGAGCTTTTAGTTCTAAAAATGCGGTGTAATCTAAGTCTCCTGCTTCGTCTAAAATTATAATAGGACAGTCTAGCTGTTTAAGATAAAATACCAAATCCTCATACACATCTGCATAACGCCCTGTGTGGGTTATCCCAAATTCTTGGGCGATTTTTCTAATCAATTTTTGCCTAGATTTTACCTGCGAACAATCAATATAGACCGCATTTCGGTTCTCTTTTACATATTGTTTTGCCGTGTGTGTTTTTCCAATGCCTGCAATATCACAAAGAATGGCGGAGATACTTCTTGTTTGGCAAGCCTTTAATTGGCTATACACATACTCATAGGTTTCCGTCTTTACCGTTACCCAAGGAATATCCTCTTTTAATTGCACCCCCAATCTCCTAGCAATGTTTATCCACTTGGCATCCGCCAGCGAATAATCCAAGTCTCCGCCCGTGAAGATTTTAGAATATTGGCTGGAACTTACTCCTAAAGATTGAGCGTGTTTTTCTGCATTCTTGTAATTATGAAGATTCATAATTACTGCTTCTGCAATCCGTTGTTTAAATTCTTTGGTTATCATAAATTATTTTTTACAAATCGTTAATAGCTCTGCTTCTTTGGTCTTGATGATTTTCTATATGGACATATTCTTCTTTCTCTTTCGTTTCCACCACTTCGCACTCTACATCTATAAAACTATTGGTGCTTTGCATTGTTCCTAATTTGCTGAGCTTTTTGGCTCTTATTTCTTTTTCAAAAGCATCAAACTTGCGGATATAATCCATTGCTTGTTTGTACTTTTCGGCGTCTGTATCTGTCCACTCTGCGTTTGAACGGTTGAAGGTTGGTACAGGTTCACACTTACAGATATATTCGCCATTTTGGTAGAGGTAAACTTCTGTTACTTCTCCTTCCACAGGCATATAGTAAGCATCTACCTTGTAATTGTTTGGTGCCAGCATAGTAATCACTTGCGGATTTGGTAATTGGTACTTGCCGTACTGCACCTTTACATACTGATTTCTTAGAATGCTTGTTTCCGTATGTTCGCCAATGAACTGAGACAAGAGTGCTTTGTTGAGCTTTGGCAGGTTTGGATTCACATTTTCCAAAAACACCTCTAAGCGAGTTTTCCCAGGGAAACGCTCTTGGTCGTGGTGTAGCTCATTATTAAATAGGCGTTGCTCTTCCAGTTCCCACGCCACTATTTGCTCGTAATTAGCTTTGGCAAACTTGTAGTTGTCGTTTTGCTCGTCAAATATCTTTTGCCTTGTTACTCGGTTACTTTCCAGCCTTGCATAGTGGCGACCAACATTCTGGTGTCTATCTTTTTCGGTTCCATATTTCTTGGCTCTAATGCGGTTTTCTGCATACTTCTCTTGCGAGTTAGTAGGATTACACCAACGAACGAAAGGAAATACATTACCCGCCTTCATTAGTCCCTCCGAAAAATCGCTTACCAAGTGTTTTTCTACCTCCATTTGCATCGGAATACCTAAGCCGTGAGAGGCAGTAAACTGAAACATATTGCGGAGACAGTCCAAAAATAACTCGTGGTTTTTGCTCTTGCTGTGGGCAATCCCTATCATCGCACCGCTCAAATCGTCAAAGGCATAGTAGGCCATCACTTTAGAGCCATCGAGCAACTTATGGTGCATAATATCACGGTCATCAAGTGATATTTTACTCATCGAGAACATTGGTGCGTGGCGGTGTACATGCGGACGCACTTTGTGGCTATAATCATAGTCGCCATTTCTGAACTTCGCTATAATGATTTGGTTTTCGGGCTTATTGATATAGTTATTGATAGTGCTTTCGGATATTTCTACCATTTTACCTTTTTCATCAAAAAAGTTTTCACGCTCGTAAAGCTCACCTGTTTGCAGGTCGTACACTTCCAAAGCTCCACCCATAAACTGCAAATACATATCGTGAGTGCTTTTCATATAAGGCTTATTAGGCAAACAATACAGGCTAATGATGAGCATTTCTATATCCTCATTTACCTTTCTTGCATTGTCTGAGCCTTCGCCCTTATGGATGAATGCCATATATCTATCCTTTAAATATTCGTTGTATTTTCTTTGCAGACTTCTTGGATTGCTCGGTAGATTGTAAAGCCATTTATCTGTGTTAATTGCATTAACCGCATCGCTGATGTTTTGCCATATTTGGGTTTTCTTCTTGCCGAATATTTTATTGCTTTTTACACGGTCTTTCATTATGGTTTCAATGGCATTTAAAATCATCGCATTGGTTGCCTTCTCGCGTTGCTTATCGAAAGTAAGTGGTTTGCCGTTTGGCTTTCTGTGTTGTGCATAAAAGTCAATCGCCTTTGGGTCTGGAACAATTTCGCCCTCTAGCAAATTTTTTACTAAAACATCTTCGGGTTTTCCGAGCGTACGCAAACAAAACTCTTTAATATCCACTCCTTTTACTACAGGCAAATCGTGAAACGACACCCACGCTTGATTTCCAAGTCCTTTACCTTCATTGGTGCGAACCAACTTACCTCTGCGACAAAGCATCTTATAGTAATCATAACTAATCAATGCCCAGTCTTCGTAGAGAAGTTTTGCAGGTATGGATAATATGTTTTTTTGATAGTCGTACACTTATTTTTAGGTTTATAAGTTGCTCCCGAGGCGGTTTCGCTCCGCTTAACCAATCGCATTGGCTCGGGATAAATCACTATATTTGTGGTGTCTAATCAAAAATTATAGTGATGGTGCCTTTGTATATAATTAATGTTGATATTATTGCTCCCAAGTACATAAACTCTGAGGAGGAACTTCGCGATGTAATTGAGTCACATCTAATCTACCTTCGTTCGTTTGCGGTAGGATACGGTCGGTCAGAATGCAGCGTAGTCTATTATCCTCCAACTTTTCAACATAATAAACCTGAATCTGAACTCTGGTCGCTCCGCTTGGTCTCTTCCCTCTGTTTGGGGAAGAAGAAAATTGAGCAATTGTGGTTAGTGTACCAAGGTCTTTTAAGGCTTCTGGAGTACGAGTTGCCAGACTTTCACATATCTTGCGAGATGTCTCAATGGAAATTTTCCGAGAAGTGATGTTTTTATTCAACATTTTGTTAAGATTTGTACCTTTCATAATTATTATTTTTAAGTATCCGTTTTATAAAGAGTTGAAAGACTTTAATATTTCCGCTCGGGTTGCCCTGCGAGTAATCGTTTTTAGTGGCTTACCAAATAGAAGGTATTTTTCCTGCTTTGTAGATTTTGAAAGGTCTTCGTAATTGCGAATAACTTTCGTGCGTGTGCAAAAAATGCGGTGGATAGGGTTTTTCATTGATTTGGTATTTTTCTTAATTCTAAATCTGCTAAGGCTAGTGTATCCGTTTCTAGTAGTAGGTATTCTTCTTTCTCTTTTTTAAAGGTTTTAAATGAGTCTAAAAACATTTTGAGAGAAATCTCCTCAAAATCTCCTTCTTCTACTATATCTTCTATATATGGAGTGGATAGGTCTACTTCCATTTCATCAAAATCAAAACTTATAGCCTCTAGAAAAGAGCGTTCATAACATTCCACGCGACCTGTTACATAATAAAAGCTATCGCCGTCCCTGTAGCATTTACCTATTTCTAAGTCTCCTTTTTTTGTAATTTTTTGTGATTTCATAATTTTTTGGTTTATATCTTAGCTAATGTTTTATTAATTTCTACTTCGGCTTTTCTGTAATCCTCGCATATTTTGATGGAGGTTTCGCTGGTGCGGTCGCCGCGCAGGCTGGCGTAGATGAAGTGTGGCGAAGTGCCGTATTTCTTCCTTAATTTTCGGATAATATCTTTATTGTAGATATTATAGTGCTTTGTTTTTTTCGTACTTTTGTCCATTGTTCAAATTGTTTACAATTGTTTTACAGGGCAAATATAAATACATTTTGTACTTAATAACAAATATTTGAGTACATTTTTTACATAAAATAGTTTAAAAAATGGATAAATCATTGATTTTAAATAAAATAAAAGAGTATAAAAAATTTTCCTCTGATGCTGAATTCGCTCGTTTTTTAGGCATACCTGCTCAAAATATATCAAAATGGAGGGCAAGAAACACATATGATATAGAGTTATTATATACAAAATGCACCGAATTGAATCCAGAATGGCTATTGACAGGTAAGGGAGAGATGCTAAAAAGTAAACAAGGTGGCGAAGTAGAAAAATCTAAAAATTTAATCCCTTTCTATGACGATGTAGCAACCATTGGAGGAACAGATTTGGTCGCAGATACCTACAACGCAGTATCCGTGGCCACAGACTATATAGACGCAGGAGATTGGTTCCCGAGTGCCACAGCTGCTATTAGACACTACGGCACCAGTATGGTGGAATATCCTAACGGCTGCATACTAGCCTTAAAGCGTATCTACGACACTAATAGCATTGTTTGGGGTAGAAATTATGTTATAGAAACAGACGAAATAAGAGTAACCAAGCGAATGCAAACCTGTAAAATGGATGATGAGTGCATTATGGCGTACAGCACCAATACAGAAACTTATCCCGACGGACAGCTAGTCCACGAGCCATTTAAAATAAGAAAAGAAAATATCAGAAGAATTTTCTTAGTCTTGGGTAGGGTGGTAAAAGAGTACAGCTCTGACCCTGTATTTGTAGGGTAGTACGGTAAAGCTGTAAGAAACAATAGCGAAAATAGGTATAAAAGATAGGTTTTTCGTTTTAAATAACTGATAAACAATATTTTACATTTATTTAAACTTGCATTAAAAGTGTTAAACACCCACATTATAACTAAAAAAAAGGCGTTAAGTTGCAGTAAAAATGTATAAACACCCTCTTATAAAGTTAAAAAAAAACAATATTTTTGTCTCCCTAAGTATCTCCCTAAATGTCTCCCTAACATAAAAAATACATCTTTTGCGGGGTATAGTGCCCTCTTCTGTTAATGCCATCTAAAAGGATCATCGTTTACTCATTATAGGGCGTAAAAAAAGCCCCAAAAGGGGCGTTTTTGCGGTATTTTGGGGGTTTTTCAGGTAATCCTTATATTAATCTTAAAATGTTTCATTTTAATGCATTTTTCAGGGCCTCAAAAACTCAATTAAAACTCAATTATCTTCAATTAAGTGTATATTTCGTTTAGTTTGCTTTTCAGGGGCTTTTTTCGCCTTAACGCCTTTATTTTTGGGCTTTTTCGGGCTTTTTTATTCTATTCTAATTTGTATATTTTATTTTAAGGGGGATATTTTTATTGAGAGGATTCCATTGAATTTTTTTTCGCTAATCAATGCGTCCAGTTGATTTTTCAGAAGGTTTTTTTGAAAGGCCGTGATTGCAGAATCTACTGCCGCATTACGTTCTACTTTTTTATCGTCTTTGGTTTCGGTTTGGCAGGAAAGGATTCCCGAACAAGAAAGAAATACGATTAGCAAAGCAAGGAGAAAACGACTGTTCATTGGTTTGAAATTTGGGCAAAAATAAGGATTAAACTTTTTTATGGATTTGAAGCGCGGGCTTAAATAAAAAAAACTTCCGAATTTTTTCGGAAGTTTTTTAGGGTTAAAAACCGATTGGGGTTACAAAGAAGCAGAGTAAACCAAAAGATCGGTTAGTTTGTTGGAATAACCGGTTTCGTTATCGTACCAAGATACTACTTTCACGAAAGTTGGCGAAAGCATGATACCGGCATCTTTGTCGAAGATGGAAGTTCGCTTGTCTCCGATGAAGTCCTGAGAAACAACCGCGTCTTCGGTGTACCCTAGGATGCCTTTCAATTCGCCTTCGGAAGCGGCTTTCATTGCTTTGGCAATTTCTTCGTAAGAGGTTTCTTTTTCCAATCTTGCGGTAAGGTCTACTACAGAAACATCGGCAGTTGGCACCCGGAAGGACATCCCCGTAAGTTTTCCGTTAAGGGAAGGGATTACTTTTCCTACGGCTTTTGCTGCACCAGTGGATGAAGGGATGATGTTCAGAAGCGCTGAACGACCGCCTCTCCAGTCTTTCATGGACGGACCGTCCACGGTTCTTTGGGTTGCGGTGGTTGCGTGAACGGTGGTCATAAGACCTTCAACGATACCGAAGTTGTCGTGAAGCACTTTAGCCAAAGGCGCAAGACAGTTGGTGGTGCAAGAAGCGTTGGAGAAAATAGCGGTATCGGCCGCAAGATCTTTGTGGTTTACGCCCATAACGTACATTGGGGTGTCGTCTTTGGAAGGAGCGGAAAGAACCACTTTTTTAGCTCCGGCATTCAGGTGGGCTTGTGCGGTTTCTTTGGTAAGGAAAAGCCCTGTGGATTCCACGATGTATTCTGCGCCAACTTCGTTCCATTTTAGGTTGTTAGGGTCTTTTTCGGAAGTAACTCTTATTTTTTTACCGTTTACGATAAGGTCGTTACCTTCAACTTGGATTTCTCCGTTAAATCTTCCGTGTACGGAATCGTACTTCATCATGTACGCCATGTATTCTGCGTTGATAAGGTCGTTGATCCCCACGATCTCGATGTTGTCTCTCTCGAGCATCGCGTTGAATACTAAACCTCCGATTCTTCCGAACCCGTTGATACCTACTTTGATTGTTGACATAATGTTTAAAATTTAATTGTTTTTTCTATATTTCTTAAAGGGCCAAGATTTCCGAAATTTGGAGAAGATCTTGGTTGATTTCGTTGTGTTTTTTAATGGCGTCCTCGATTGGGGTGTAGACCAATTGGTTGGATCTTATACCGGCCATTACATTGGTTAAGCCTTTCATTAGTCCAATTACGGCGCCATAGCCCAAACGGGAAGCTAATACGCGGTCGGCGCAGCTTGGGGATCCTCCTCTTTGGATGTGCCCCAAAACGGTAATTCTTATATCGTAGCTGGGGAATTCTTTTTTAGTGCTTTGGGCCAAATCGTAGATGTTGCCTAGTTTTTCGCCTTCGGCTACGACAACAATACTGGAATTTTTACCTCTTTTTTGAGCTTTTTTGAAAGTGTCGAACATTTCTTCCAAGCTGTCGTGCTGCTCGGGGATGAGGATGTCCACGGCTCCGGTGGCAATTCCGGAATTGAGGGCGATGAATCCCGCGTCGCGTCCCATTACTTCCACAAAGAATACGCGGCTGTGCGAGGTAGCGGTGTCGCGTATTTTGTCGATGGCTTCCATGGCGGTATTCAGTGCGGTGTCGTACCCGATGGTAAAGTCGGTTCCGAAAATATCATTGTCAATGGTTCCTGGGACGCCGATGACTTTTACGCCGTGTTCTTCGCTGAAAATTTGAGCTCCGGTAAAGGTTCCGTCTCCACCGATGCATACTAAGGCATCAACGCCTTGGGCCTGACAATTTTCAAAGGCTTTTTTTCTTCCTTCGGGTGTGCGGAAGGCTTCCGATCGTGCCGATTTTAGAATTGTTCCTCCCAGATTGATGATATTGCTTACCGATCGTGGCCCCATTTTGGTAAAATGACCTTCGATCAATCCGTTATACCCTTCCCTTATGCCTACAACTTCGAGTCCGTGGTAGATGCAGGTTCTCACAACGGCACGTATTGCCGCGTTCATTCCGGGGGCGTCGCCTCCCGACGTCAAAACGCCAATCTTCTTTACTCTTGAATTCACCATCATAGTTTTGTGTATATCTAATGTGAGTAGCAAATTTACAAAAAATCGGGTAAGTTTTTTACTGATTTATGGCATATCGTTTTTTAAAAAATCATTAAATTTGTCGGATGTTCAGAAATCGAATCATAAAACAAGGGGTGGCTTCGCTTATGGCGGTGCTTTACGCTTTTGTGGTTTTGGTTTCTGTTCAGACTCACCAGCACTCTCATTTGGGCGAGGGCGCATTGGGTTTTGGTAAAGCGGGCGATAACCCGGCGGTTTTCCTCAAGGGAGGCGAGGCAAAGGATTGTATTGCCTGCCATTTTATGACCAAAACCAAGTGGATGCAGCCTTTGGTTTTCGAGTTCGATTTTGCTGAAACAAAATGGTTGGGATCGGAATTTTACGAGGACGTTTGCCGATGGGAGACTTCCGACTTCTATACCCAGCCTCTTCGTGGGCCTCCCGTGGATTTGATATAGTTTGTCTTTTTTGCTTTTCTTTTCGGGTTACGAGCTTGGGAAGAGGAAGCTTTTGGTATTACACTATTACAATCCATTTTAATCTAAAAATGAAATTACTTTTTCAGCTTGTGCTTTTGTTGGCGGCGGTTTTGGTGTCTGCTCAACAACGGTTCAGCATTTACGGGACGGTTACGGATTTTCATAACCGGGCTCCGTTGGCAGGTGCCAAAATTACCGTTGGCGGTAAAGTGGCGTATTCGGACCGTCAGGGGCGTTTTCGTATCAATCAGTTGGAGGCGGGCGATTATGTTTTAGCGGCCGAACACCACGATTGTGAAAATTATAGCTTGGCGTTCCGTTTGGAGAGCGATAGACAGATGGTTGTTCCTATGGAGCATCATGCCGAAGTTCTTGAGGCGGTTCAGGTTTCCGGATTCAAATCGGAGGGGCGCACGGCGATGGTCGCTGCGGTCGGTCGGGAAGTCATAGGCAGTAAGTCTTCCGAAAATTTGGGGAACCTGCTTTCGGGGCTCTCGGGAGTTTCGGCTTTGAAAACGGGAAATAATATCGTGAAACCCGTGATTCATGGGCTTTACGGTAGTCGGATAGCGGTCATTAATGGTGGCGTCCGCATGGCGGAGCAGGAATGGGGAGTGGAACACGCTCCGAGTGTAGAAACAACGGCATTCCAAAAAATTAATGTGATTAAGGGAGCCGGTGTTTTGAAGTATGGAGGAGATGCTTCGGGTGGAGTTGTGGTTTTACAGCCGCTTCAGGTGCCTGCCAAAGACAGTCTTTTTGGTGAGGTGTCGCTTTCGGGCATCAGTAACGGGCGCGGAGGCAAACTGACGGCTAATTTAATCCGCTCTTGGGCTAACCGTTGGTTTGTGCGCACGGGAGGAACCTCTAAAAAATTGGGCGACCTTTCGCTTCCGACAACCACGCTTCAGAATACGGGAGCTCAGGAGCAATCTTATCATTTGGCTTTTGGGCAACGTCGTTTTGAACAAGGTTTTGAGGTAAGCTACAGCGGAATTTATCAGGATTTTGGCATTTTCAGAGGGTCGCATTTGGGTGGCCCGGATGATTTTTACAAAGTCCTTTCGGCTGGAGGCGCTTACGATTATTATGGAGGTTTTTCCTATCGGGTGGGCCATCCTCGGCAGGAGGTGAGTCATCATTTGGCAAAGTTGGAAGCCTATAAACGGTTTTTGACTTTGGGGAAACTAACGTTTCAGTATGACTTCCAGTCTAATGCTCGGAAAGAATACGATATTCGTCGGGGGACGCTTAGCGGAGTGCCCTCCATGGATTTGCGTTTGGTGACTCATCATTTGAAATTGGAACATTTGCTGGAACGAGAGCGTTGGCAGTTGGAAAGCGGAGTGTATGGCAGCTTACAGGATAATTACCCTAATCCTGCCACACAGGCGAAGCGCATCATTCCCGATTATTACCGCTATGATTTTGGTTTTTTCTCCGTTTGGCAGCATTCGTTGGGAGCGCGCTGGCGGATGGAATCGGGGGTGAGGTATGATTTCAGCCGTTATGATGCTTATAAGTATTATAACCGTAGCGATTGGGATCAGCGATTTGCATCGTTGTATTCTTCGTTTGAGGTGGCGTCCAGTGGCAGTCGGGTGCTGGCTCGTCCTGTGTTGGATTTTCACAATTTCTCGGCTAATGTCGGGCTGGGGTATTCTTCGGGACGGGTTTGGACGGTGAAGTTCAATTTGTCTCGCAGCGGAAGGGTGCCTAATGCGGCGGAACTTTTTGCGGACGGCTTGCATCATTCGGCGGCGATTGTCGAAATCGGGAGTTTGAAAATCAAAAACGAGGAAATATACCAAGCTAATGCTTCCGTAAAGGGGCAATGGGAGGTATTGGGCGGTTTGTCTGTAGAGCTTAGTCCTTACCTGATGCTTTCGGATAATTTCATTAATCAGGTGCCTACGGGGATTCAGAATTCCAATAGAGGGGTGTTTATGATTTGGGATTACCGTCAGACCAAGGCGCGACTTTACGGTTTGGATGCGGATTTTCGATGGGTGTTGCGTCCGGGATTGGTGTGGACGGGGCAGTTTAGCGGACTTCGCGGAGAGGATGTTTCCTTGGGCGAGCCGTTGATTATGATGATGCCTTCCAATCTCAGAAACGCTTTGGAATGGAAACCGCAGAGGCTTCGGTCTTGGTTTTTCCGTTTGGAAAACGAGAGTGTTTTCAGACAGGGACGCTATCCTGTTTATAACGTTTCGCTCTCCCGAATTGAGCAGGGCCAGTTGGTTAACCGTGTGTTGGATGTGAGTACGCCGCCTGCGGGGTATGTTCTGTTTCATGCGTCGCTTGGGGCGGAGCTGTTTCGAGGGTTTTCTTTTCAGTTTAGGGTGAGTAATATTTTTAATACCGAATACCGCGATTACCTCAATCGGATGAGGTATTTCGCTCCGGAGTTGGGGCGCAATAGCGTTCTTACACTCAAATATACGTTTTAACTTTTTAACCTTTAATTTTTGATTACAATGAAAAACTTAATTAAAATTTTTACGCTTTTTTCTTTTTCTCTTTTGATTTTGTCTTGCCATAATACGGCGGAAGTTCCTGAGGATGTGCATGACCATGAGGAAATTGAAAAAATGACGCTTACCGTTTCGTTGCAGGGAAGCTCGGAGGTTCAGACCATTAGTTATGTTGGTGGTGTGGCGGATCGGGATTTGGTTTTGGAAAGCGGTAAGGTTTATGATGTTTCGGTGGATTTTTACCATCGTCATGATGACCATTACCACAGCATGCTGGATGAAATCATAGCAGAAAAGGATGAACATTTTGTAACCTTTGAAGTGGCTGGATTTACGGCTCAGGTCGTTAGGGCCGAGGATGATGTGGTAAGGACGGATGGGCATCGTTTGGGGCTTAGAACCCGTTGGACGATAACTTCGGCGCCGTCCAATGCCCGGGTGGATGTGAAGCTGTATCACGGGCCCACTTCGGTTGACCAAAATTACCCTTCTCAGGGGAATCAGTTGGGACGTGTAACGGGAGGTGAAGCGGATGTGGATGCCAAAATCACGGTAAAATAGAAGGCTTCTGTTTGAAGCGTAACCGGGTGGATTTTCTGCCCGGTTTTTTTGTTTGAATTACTTTGGGGGATATAAAAGATGTTTTAATAAAATTTCCTATTTTTGCGAACTAAAATTTTTTAAACTCAAAAAATCAATATTTTAAGATAATGAAGGTTACAGCACAAAATCACGATGAGGTCAGTGCCTTACTTACGGTAACAGTCGATCGTGCAGACTACAAGGACAATGTGGAAAAACAACTTCATAACTATGCCAAAAATGCGCAGGTTCCTGGTTTTAGAAAAGGGAAAGTGCCTATGGGGATGGTGAGAAGACAGTTTGAGGCATCCGTGTCTTTTGAGGAAATCAACAAGAAAGTATCGGAAGCGCTTAACCAGTATGTAACGGAGAATAATCTTCGTTTGGTGGGGCAGCCGGTGCCGGTACCTGTGGATGATTTGGATTTCCGTGCAGAGCAGCTTTCCGTAGCGTTTGAGGTAGGATACGAGCCTAGCTTCACGATTGATTTGGCTAAATACGAGGCGCCTCATTTTGTGGTGGAGGCTTCCGATAAAGAAATTGGTCAGAGCATAGAAAACATGCAGAAGCGTTTTGCGGAGAGAGAAGAGCAGGATAAGATTACTAAGGATTCTTACGTGGCGCTTCAGATCAGCCAAGTGGTGGAAGAAGGAGCCGAAGGCGAGCATAACCACCAGCCGAAATTTGCGACGGTAAACAAAGACACCAAAGAGGCTTACGAATTGGTGAAGAAGTTGAAAAAAGACGAAACACTGAAAGTTACCAAAGAGGAGTTGTCGGGTAATGAAGAGTTGGCTAAGCAGCTGGGCTTCCGTAAGGAGGAAGTGGAGCATTTGCACCACGACGAACTTGAGGTGGCGGTGAAAGACATCTATAAATTGAACCTTCACGAGTTGAACCAAGAGCTTTTCGATAAGGTTTACGGCGAAGGCAACATTAAATCCGAGGAGGAGTTGAAGGAAAGAGTAAAATCCGAATTGGATGAATATTTCCAACAAAATGCGGACGTTCACTTTGTGAACAAGATTTTGGAGCAGGTGAACGAGAAGGAGGAGGTAAAACTTCCGGAGACATTCCTTGTTAAGTGGTTGATGTTCAGTAATCCGAATATCCAAACCGAGGCGCAGGCGAAAGAAATTTTGGAGGCGGAAAAGAACCAGGTGAAAGGTCAGATTATTGAAGGAAAACTTCTTAACGACAACGAGGTGAAGATTGACTATGCGGATGTTTTGGCTCAGGCGGAGCAGATGGTTCGCAATCAGTTGGCGATGTACGGCATTCACCATTTGTCGGATGAGGAGATTCAGAAGTATGCGGTGGAGATGCTTAAGGATCAGGAGCAAGTGAGACAGATTTCTTCTGAAGTAGCCATGGGCAAGCTTAAAGACGTTATTTTGGAAAAATCCAAAAAGAAGGAAACGAAAATTTCCCACGACGAATTTTTGGAAGAATTGAAAAAATAAGCGTTGATATTTTTTTTGATAAGATTAAAAAATCCCTTGCTTTTGGCGGGGGATTTTTATTTTTTAACTTTTTTTTAAACTGTGTCTTCGGTTCTTATGGCTACATTTGTGGGATGAAACAGTTGGGTTGGGATTTATTGGATCGGCTTCGGCGGGCTTCTTTGGAGGGGGAGCGGGCGCATGCTTTTTATGCTCCGCCGTACCGTGAGGGGTATACTCGTGAGGCGATTTTGGCTAAAAACCCGGGGCTGGCGGCGGTTAATATTCTTTTGTACCGTAAGGGGGGCGAGTGGTATTTTCCTTTGATGGTGCGCTCGCATAATGAGAACGATCGTCATAGCGGGCAGATTTCGCTGCCGGGAGGGCGTCGGGAAGCCTGGGACGATGATTTTTCTTGCACGGCGCTTCGGGAGACTTCGGAAGAGATTGGGGTGCCTGTTTGGCGTATGCGGATGGTTCGGGGGCTGACGCCTTTGTATATTCCGCCGAGTAATTTTTACGTTTATCCTTTTGTTTCTTATACGGGGCGGGAGCCTTTGTTTCGGTTGCAGGCTTCGGAGGCGGTGGAGCTTATTGAGTTTCCTGTGCGGCTGTTGCTTTCGATGCCTTTGACGCCGGAGCGGCGGGTTTTGCCTTCGTCCCGTGGGCAGGCGGTACCGGTGATTGTTTTGGAGGGGCATGTGATTTGGGGGGCGACCGCCATGATTTTGAGTGAATTCAGCCACTTGCTGAAAAAATTGTAAATTCGCGGCTTGTTAGTGTTTGCGTAATAGAATCATGGCGAAGAAGAATATCTTTAGGGATGCGTTTGGGACACCTTATGTGTTGAAGCGTTTGGTTATTTTCATTTTGGGGATGGTGTCTTACCGTCGTTTCAATGGGTTTAATAAGTTGGAAATTTCCGGGACGGAGCATTTGGTGGACTTGCCGGATACCAATGTGCTTTTTGTGTCGAACCATCAGACTTATTTTGCGGATGTGGCGGCGATGTACCATGCGTTTTGCGCCATTAATAACGGTTATCATAATACGATAAAGAATCCGGTTTACTTGCTTAATCCTAAGGTGGATTTTTATTATGTGGCGGCGGAAGAGACCATGAACAAGGGGCTTTTGCCTAAGATTTTTAAGATTGCGGGGGCGGTTACGGTGAAAAGGACTTGGCGTGCGGAGGGCAAAAATGTGAACCGCATGGTGGACATGAGCGAGGTGGATAATATAATGAAGGCTTTGGATAACGGTTGGGTGATTACGTTTCCTCAGGGGACGACTTCGGCTTTTGCGCAGGGGCGCAAGGGGACGGCGAAGTTGGTGAAGCAGCAGCGTCCGGTGGTGGTTCCCATTAAGATTAACGGATTTCGGCGTGCTTTTGACAAAAAGGGGCTGAAGATAAAGGTAACGGGAGTGAGGCCGACCATGGAGTTTAAGAAACCTTTGGAGATTGATTATGACGACGAAAGTGCGCAGGCGATACTCGAAAAAATTATGATAGCGATAGAACAAACGCAGGATTTTAACCTTTTGCATGATTATGACGAACAGAGAAAAAACAAAACGTTGGATTCTTCTTCCGAGGCTTAGGGCGTCGGGGCTTTTGCTGCTGCTTGGGTTGGTTTTGGGGGCTTGTGGAGGGCAGCATAAGGTTTTTAGGGATTACGAGTTGAGTTATAGCCGTAGCGGTGGCGAATCGCCTTTTTACGAAAATGTATTTGTTAAGGGCGAGACGCTTTATTATTTTTATCAGAAAGGGAAAGAACGCTATCGGCGTAAAGCGACGGTATCTGCGGAGGAAAAGCGGGCTTTGTACGAGGCGGTGGAGCGCAATCGTTTGGCGGGCGTTCGGGAAGATCATAAGAAATTTTACAATCATTTGACGACTTCGATAAAGGTTAGGATGGCAGATCGGACGGTGTTTCGGGATAATGGCAGCGGCATCCGTGTGGAGGATGCGGCGCGTTGGGAAAATGTGGTGGCGGCTTTTGAGGGGCTTATTGAATCGAAAAACATTAGAAAACCATGATAAAAGAGAATTTGGTGGGGCGGGCGACCCGGGTTTGGATTGTGGAGGATGAGGCTCGTGTGGTGGGAGTGGTGCAGGAGGTGCTGCGTTATTTTGGCCGTGGGGCTTCTTATGAAGGGGCTTTGGGGGAGAGGATGCAGGAAGGGGATGGCGATTTTTTTATTCTTTCTTCTTCGGATTGGGATCGGGGGTTGGCTTTGGAGCCGAATGTGGTTTTTTTGCGGGAAGTGCCCGAGGGGGCTTTGGCGGAGGCTTTGCTTCGTGCGGTGGCGGATGGGGGGATTGTGGTTTACCCTGAGGGGGAGACGGAGCTTTTGGAGGAAGCTGAGGGGATGCGGTTTTTTCGTAGGGAGGCTTACCCTCGGGTGGCTTTGCAGGACGGAGGATTAGCGGTCGAGACGGATTGGGGGCATTTGGCACTCCCTTCGGGGCATCGTGCGGCGATGGAATCGTTTTGGGGAGTGGTAGAGTTATGTCGTCATTTGGGGGTGATGCCGGACGAATTTTACGAAGCGGTGCTGGCTTAGCGACTTGGTGATAAGTTTTTGAAAAACAATGGCTTTTGTGAAGTGATTTTTTTCGATGATAAGAAAGAAAAACCTTGCGTACTTCGGAAAAGGTTTATACATTTGCCTTGTCAAACTTCTTTTTGTAGACTGATGACGTGTATGGAATAACGATACGGTTGTTGGCGGAGCGGGAAGGCGTTTGAGGTGAGTTAGGCGATTTTTCGCGTTTTTATAAAGGTTAAAAAATTAAAAATACAAATATGGTTATGAAGACTACTAAGTTAGGTCTGTTGGCTTTTTTAGGTTTGGGAGTTTTTGCTTACGGGCAAGAGACGACCAACGGAAAAATGGGGATTAATACAACGGGACCCCGGGCGACTTTGGAAATTAGACCGAGCACTGCCGGTGTTGATTACGAAACAAGTGGTTTAGGCGATAATGAAAGAACCAATGAGGGGGTTTTGATTCCTCAGCTTACAAAGGCCAGGGCTATGAGAATTTCCAATAAAGTGGACGGAACTTTGGTTTACGTTAAGGAAGATGTAGGTGCGGGAGATACTGCCTTTATCGGTACAGGAAAAGGATTTTACTATTGGAATGGAAGCGACTCCAAGTGGGTTAAGTTAGGCGCGGATGTGGCGAGCAGTGCGTCGGTATCGGCGGCTAACGGTTTGACTGCAAACGGCGGAACCGTGGAACTTGGCGGAACGCTGACCAAGGCAACAACAGTTACCCAGAATAACAATGACATGACTTTTACCACAGGAACGGGACGAACTATAGTTAACGGGACATTCCAAACGAAAGGAGCTGTTTATGCTAATGCAAGGTTGGCAAATTTGCCGATGGCCTCTTCAGATTGGACCAGTTCGGACTATGCTGTTGTGCTTGCTGGTGGCGGAGCGGCAACTTTAGCTTTGCCTGATCCGAAAGTTAATAAAAGAAGGGTTATAGCATTTAGCAATCAGTCGACCACATCAACTGTAAATATTATATCAAATCCACCTGTGAATAATTCAACAATAGAGATTGGTAAGGGATTTATTGTTGTTAGTGTTCAAGTAAGTGGGGATGAACAGAATAATACTGACGTTTGGAGTTGGTATGTTATAGGAGGATATTAAAAAAAGATATGTATATGAAAAAAATATTATGTGTTCTGTCATCAGTTGTATCTGTGGTGTTATTTTCCCAAATTAATATTCAGACAACTCCGAATCAAACAATTCCAGGAGAAAGTGCATTTTTGGATGCCTCGGGATATGTGAGTTTTCCAAATAATGTGGGTAAGGGGCTTGTTTTTCCGAGAGTGGATTTAACTACTTTTACGTTTGTCACTACCACTACTACACCAGCTAAATTCAGGACAGCGTATGATGGTATGGTGGTTTATAACACAGGCACGGGGTCTACTCTTGATACTCCTGCTACTGCGGGAATTCAAACAACTGTATCACCGGGATTTTACTATTTTTATAATCCAACTGGTGCTACTACTAGAAATGTTACTGCAGGTAAGTGGGTTCGTATTGGAGAGGCTGCAGCTTCTACCCTAAAAGCCGCCGACTATACAAGTACTGCGGTGCTTACAGGCGAGAATTTTTATACAGATGCCAGTACGGCTAAGCCGGTATACCGCCAAATGGTGCCGGTAACGTTCAATAGTGCCACGTATGCAAAACTGAATGCATCGGAGTTTACGGCTAATACGGTATTCATTAAGACTACTTTGGTAGACCCTGCAACCGGAAAAGTGGTACTTAACTCTACGGAGTATCGCCCTAACGAGACGGTTAACGGCGTTTTGGGGAATTACATTTTCGCGGCGTATGGTAATATCTATACTACGCTTAACGGGACTTACAATCTTATCGTAGAGTACTATACAAAATGATCGAATAGAGCGGTACTAAAAGTATCGCACGAAATTAAAAATGTTCTTTTTGATGTTTGCATCACTAAGAGCATTTTTTTTTAATGAAAAAAATCTTTGACTTATAAATAATATAGATAATGAATCGATTTTTGACTATTTTAATGACCTTAGGGATGTTTTGGAGCGTTCTATACGCACAAAAAACAGGGATTAATACCCGATGCACCCATGGCCACACTTCACGTGAAGGCTCTTACGGATGGGAGTTCTCAGGCTGAAGGATTGCTTATGCCTTCCCTGACGGACGATCAAATCAAAAATATGCCCTTGTCGGAAGCCCAAAAAGGGCTTATGGTGTATAATAAAACCATGGACTGCATTCAGATATATACCCAAAACGTGTGGACCTGTCTTCAAGGGGATCAGAACAAATACCTAAAAGTGGAGTATTTAGGAGCGACGGGAGTGTGGATGCAGAATATTTCTGCAGAAGAAAATACTTTACGTTTTAAAGTCACTAACCAATCATCGGTAACGTTTTCGTCACTTAATCTTGCCCAGGCTTTGGTTTTGGGCGGCGTGGCACAGGGGCTTTCTTATTATGGGGCAGAAGATTATTCTAATGTTACGTTGGCTGCTGGAGAAAGTAAAATTCTTACTTATAAGATTTTGGGGACACCGGCTAATGTAGGAACAATTGATGTTACCCTTAATGTAATGCCAGGGTTTAGTACATCAGCGGACGTCATGGTAGAAAGGGAAGGTGATGTGAGAGCGATGTCAATTGCTTTCGAAGGAGAATATGTTTCAAACAAAACTTATGATGCGGCACAATACCGCCTAAAGGTAGTTTTGAAGAATAATAGTTCTACGGCTAGTTTAACCAATGCGGATTTGAGCGGTTTGGTTAGTCTGTCGGGCGATTCTGGTGTGAGCTTGCTTCAGGGGCAGAATACTTCGGTTAGTATTGATCCTAATAGTGAAATCACGTTGTATTATAGTCTTCAGGGGATTGCTTTGCAACCTGTAACGCTTGTAGCAAGGGTGATTCCTACTTCTACCGTATCGGGAGGGGTATTAGCAACACAAGAGGTAAGTTTGTTTACTAACGTATCGGCTAGCTCGCTTCAGATAAATGGAATTTATGCGTATAACCAATACCTGACGGGAGAGAATAATGTGGAAGTTGTGGTTACGAATAATAATAGTTACGATTTGCTTCAGGTTGATTTTAATAATGCTGTTGCTTTGGCGGGAGCTAGGAGTAATTTAATCCTGTTGGCGGGGCAAAACAACACCGTGGATCTTCCTGCAGGACAGAGTAAAACGCTCTCTTATACGTTATCGGGAGTTTCGATGGAGGCTTCTGGAGGAGATTTAGAGGCTACGTTTACTAGGATTCCATTTCCTAGCCTTTCTGCAACCAAAAAAGTTCAGGGAGATATCAGTTTTTATGCGACGCCGAATGTGACAACGATTGGTCAATCGGGCGGTCAGTATACGTTTGAAATTCACTCGGCAGAACCTTGGGTGTACGAATTGCAGGGGAATGCCTCGGGATGGATTACGGTAACCGGTACAACAGGAACTTCCGGGAACGGGACGTTGTCTATTTCGACCAGATCTAAGACGTCTGATTATTCGCAAATAGGCTATATTAAAGTTAGTCGCCCGAGTGACGGTGCCGAATTGATACTTGCAATTAATCAGGAGCCTACAGATTATTTTCAAATAACGGGTTTTTCCAGCACGGCAAAAAAAATTGAGCCGGCTTATGAATATGATAGATATAAATATTATTTATCGATTCACGAAAATAATACTTCTACATTGAAGGTTAACCAGTCCAATCTAAAAGTCCATGGAGAATTGCCAAGTTTTATCAAAAGCATAGAGTTTAAAGGCAATGAAATTGTGATTACGCCTAAGGAAAGGACGGAGCCTGGGTTAGTTCTTTTAGGAACCCTTCGTTTTGCTTACGGAGAAGGGTATGTATCGTCTCCGATTACTATCATGCAAAATCCAAAGGCTTATAAATGTCCGGCAACGCCACCGCTGCATGCGGATAACGGGTACAAAATATGGAATAGTACTCAAAGTTTCGAAAAGGGGTTATTCCAAAAGCAAGTGGATGTTCGACCGGGTGAGGATGATTTTACCGATTATACATTTTTACCTGGTAGCTGGAGTCTCATGCTTGGAGGGTCAAATATGAATCCTACTGTCTATCCTCGGATTGTTAAAACGTCCACTCAAAGCCTTTTGTTTTTTTATACGACAATGGCATCTTATACTCAAACAGAATTATCTTTTTCTTCTATTTATTCTTCTTCTCAAGGTTCTGATACTGATAGACATAATACCTATTATAAATCTGCTTTTGTAAATAGAAAAGAGAATTCTTTCTCGACGGTTATATTGTCTTACCAAGCTGATAGAAGTTTGCGTGAGTCTTCTGAAAATCCTTTTGCAGGATCTATAGCTGCTACTCCTATCATCTGTGCCGACGGTTATGATGAGGATACGCCGGATTTATCGGGCGATGCCGGATGGAGACAGTAATGTATTTCTTTTTTTAGACAATAGTGCTACCTCTAGAGGTAGCACTATCGTTTTTTAGGAGGAGCTGTTTTTTGACAAATTTCAAAAAGGCTATCTTTGCAGGAAATAGCAAAATATGATGAGCAAGACCACTTTTGCCGACTTTGATTTACCCGTAAAACTGCTGGATGTTTTGGCCGATTTGGAACTCTTCGAACCGACGCCTATTCAGGAGAAGAGTTTTAAGCCGGTGCTCTCGGGGCGGGACATTATGGGGATAGCGCAGACGGGAACGGGAAAAACCTTGGCCTATCTTCTTCCCGTGCTTAAGACGTGGAAGTATAATAAGAGCGGAAATCCTACGGTACTGGTTTTGGTACCGACCCGCGAACTGGTGGTTCAGGTGACGGAAATTTTGCAGACGCTGACCCGCGAAATGACGACGAGAATCGTAGGGGTTTATGGTGGGAAAAACATCAATACGCAGAAGCTTTTGTTTGACGACGGATGCGACATCTTGGTGGGAACGCCGGGAAGGGTAATGGATTTGGCTATAGACAATGCAATATCGCTCAAGGAGGTGCAGAAGCTTGTTATCGACGAGTTTGACGAGATGCTTAATTTGGGCTTTCGCCCTCAGTTAACGCATATTTTTGAGATGATGCGCGAAAGGCGTCAGAATATTTTGTTTTCGGCGACCATGACCGAAGCGGTGGACGAAATGTTGGAGGAGTATTTTGCCGCGCCTGTGGAAATTTCGTTGGCTAAATCAGGGACACCGCTGGAAAAAATAGAACAGACGGTTTATAAGGTGGAGAATTTTAATACCAAAATGAATTTGCTTAAGCACCTGTTGGAAACCGAAGAGGCTATGGCTAAGGTTTTGATTTTTACCAATAACAAACGCCATGCGGATTTGCTCTTTACCAAAATCGACGAGTGGTTTCCTGGCGCGTTCGACGTCATTCATTCCAATAAATCCCAAAATTACCGTTTGAGGGCGATGCGACGTTTCGAGGACGAAAACCTTCGGGGGTTGATTACGACGGATGTAATGGCTCGGGGGTTGGATATTTCGGACATTACGCACGTGGTTAATTTTGAGGTGCCGGAAGTGCCGGAACAGTACATTCACCGTATCGGTCGTACCGGACGGGCGGATAAGGACGGTAAGGCGGTAACGTTTGCCACCAAGAAAGAAGAAGTGCCGCTTTTGGAAATCGAACTCCTTATGAACCGCGAAATCCAGGAGCTGCCGTTTCCTGAAGAAGTGAAAATTAACCCTCAGAAAATTGCTTCGGAAAAAGACGAGGTAAAGATGAAAAATCCCGTTCAGGTGAAGCTGGCAGAAGGTGGCGGTGCTTTCCACGAAAAAAAAGCCAAAAACAAAAAAGTCAATTTAGGCGGCCCAAAAGCGAGGTACAAACCCAAATCAAAGCCCGGCGGTAATCGCGCGCAAGCGAAAGCCAAATCCAAAGCTAAGCGAAAGAAATAATATAAAAACGCCCTTGAGATTAGTGTTCTCAAGGGCGTTTTGCTTTTTTAATAAATCACCTCCTAATAGCTTACTCTACGATAAGTTGATATTCTTTTTCTATTGGATTATTTTTTCTTTTCAATTCATTTTGTATTTGCCGACCCATCTCTTTGTAGTCTTGCTCCGTAAACTCCGAGCCGTCCTGTTTATACATTTTCCAATTATGAAGTTTATAATTAGCGATTGGGTTATTATAATAGCTTTGGACAATGGCTAACCAACGATCTTCCTTAAGCCTTTCTAGCTTCCCATCCATTACTGCAGAAGGCTCTACCCACTTAATTTCGTGTTGTTTCTCTATTGAAATCATTTGATATTTAAAATACTCCTCAGTATCCTTTATTTCTAAAATAAGTCCAGGCAACCCTCGAAATACATAAGGTCCAGACTGGATTGGAATTTCATTAGAAAACCAAGCCTCCCAATGCCTACCTCCATAATCTACGGTTGCTCTTTGGCAATGGTAGCCCAAAATGTCCTTCTTTTCTTTACGAATATTCCATTTCAACTGAACAAACTTCGGATATTCATAAATAAAACCGTCAAGATGCTTATAAAATAAAGACTTCCTTAGCTCTGAAGAATTTTTCACAATATCCGAATAACGCGGGGTGATATACTGCTTTTGTTTTGGATTTTGACGGTTGATAGAATCAATAACATAGTATTTCTGATTTAAAAACTCCGATTCCTGACCTTTCTGTAATAATACCATATACTCCCTAATTCCCTCGTGCTTACTATTATATTTCATCTCAAAAGAATAGACCATCTTATAATTCTGTCCAAAACCGTAAATTATAAAACAAAATAAACCGATAAATCTAAATATTATTTTCATACAATATTCTTTATAAGAAAAAGATAGTAAACTATATCTTACATATCCATTTTGTTGTTTAATAAAGATTTTTCGTTATTATCATAACTACCTTAGCAATATTATCTACTCCTTATAACATACTTTATCAAAATCATATTTATCTCAATAACTCATCTTTACGATATTTTTAGCATCTTCGGGCGTGAGTTTGCGGTGTTCTCCTAAACCTAACCAATTTCTATCTGTAAATGCTTTTTCCACTTTCTCGGCGGTGCCTTCAAACTGCGAAGTATATTCTGACAACTTGGTTTTAATCCCTATAGAATGGAAGAAATGCTCCATTTTTTCAATCCCTTTTTGGGCTTTTTCTTCCAAGTTCATTTCAGAAGAAATACCCCAAACCCGTTCTGCATATTGAGCCAATTTTTGCTTCTTAGTTTCAAAATTATAACGGTAATGAGACGGTGCTATAATCGCTAAAGTTCTCGCATGGTCGATACCGAAATAAGCCGTAAGCTCGTGTCCCATAGCGTGTACCGCCCAATCGGTAGCCACACCTAAACGCAACAGTCCATTAAGAGCCATTGTGCAACACCACATATAGTTAGCCGCAGAATCATAATCAAAATCCTCTTGAAGCACCTTAGGAGCCATCTCCTGAAGCGTTACCAAGATACTTTCTGCCATTCGTTCTTGAAGCGTTGCAACGGTAGGAAAAGTCATATATTGCTCCAAAACATGCGTGTAAGCATCTGCTATACCATTAGCGATTTGATTTTTAGGAATACTTCTTATCACTTCTGGGTCTAATACCGAAAACTTTGGGAACAGACCGTTGCCACCACCACCGAGTTTTTGTTCGGTTTCTCTTCTAGAAATTACATAGCCCGAGTTCATTTCGGAGCCTGTAGCTGGTAGAGTAAGCACTGAACCAAAACTTAAAGCTTCGCCTTCCTCAGGACGAATGGCTTTAGTTAAAATATCCCAAGGCTCACCTGCATATTTAGCTGCGACAGCTAAGAATTTAGTTCCATCAATAACAGAACCTCCACCTACAGCCAATAGAAAATCAATATTTTCTGATTTGATGACTTTCAACGCCTCCATTAAAACCTCATATTCTGGATTGGCTGGTATTCCTCCAAATTCCAAAACATTAAAGCCTTTCAACGCATTTTTAACTTGCTCATACACTCCATTAGACTTGATACTTCCGCCTCCGTAGAGCATCAACACTTTAGCATTTTGAGGAATTTCTTTTGATATTTTTTCTATTTCCCCTTTACCAAAAAGGATTTTAGTAGGATTTTTAAATTCAAAATTTAACATGATGTTTTATATTTTTATTCAAAGGTAAAGAAACGGTTTTGAAAAACAGGGGTTTTATTTGCGGAGGGTAATGCTTTTTAATGCAAGAAAGAAAGGGAGGCAAGGATTTTATCGCTAAATTTGCGGGTTTTTAATCTTCTTTTTTAAATTTAGCGTTATGAGAACAAAATCGACGGGAAAGAAAAAAATCAATGTGGTTACGCTCGGCTGTTCCAAGAATCTTTACGACTCCGAAGTGCTGATGGGGCAGCTTAAGGCCAACGGGAAAGACGTGGTGCACGAGCAAGAGCGTGGCGATATTGTGGTGATTAACACCTGTGGGTTTATCGATAATGCCAAAGAGGAGTCGATTAATACCATTTTGGATTATGTGGAGGCCAAAAACCGTGGCGAAGTAGAGAAAGTGTTTGTAACGGGGTGTTTGTCGGAGCGGTATAAGCCTGATTTGTTGAAAGAAATCCCTGATGTGGATCAGTATTTCGGAACAAGGGATTTGCCGGTGTTGCTCAAGCATTTGGGCGCTGATTATAAACACGAGCTGGTAGGCGAACGCCTGACAACAACACCGAAGCATTATGCGTACCTTAAAATTTCGGAAGGTTGCGACCGGCCTTGTTCGTTTTGTGCGATTCCTTTGATGCGCGGGGGGCATGTGTCCACTCCGATTGAAAAACTTGTGGAGGAGGCTCAAAAATTGGCTAAAAAAGGAACAAAAGAGTTGATATTAATCGCCCAAGATCTCACTTACTATGGTTTGGATCTTTATAAGAAACGGGCTTTGGGAGATTTGCTGGAGGCGTTGGTGAAGGTGGAGGGAATCGAATGGATCCGATTGCATTATGCTTTTCCTACGGGGTTTCCGGAGGAGGTTTTGGATTTAATTAAGAGGGAACCTAAGTTGTGTAATTATATTGATATTCCGCTCCAACACATCAACACCGAGTTGCTTAAGTCTATGAAGCGGGGGACAACGCATGAAAAAACGGATGCTTTGTTGGCTAAATTCAGAGCTAAGGTTCCGGAAATGGCGGTGCGTACGACCTTGATTGTCGGGTATCCTGGTGAAACGCAGGAGCGTTTCGAGGAATTGAAAGACTGGGTGGCTGAGCAGCGTTTTGACCGTTTGGGGTGTTTTACGTACTCGCACGAAGAGAATACGACGGCTTATGCTTTGCAGGATGATGTACCGCAGGAGGTGAAGGAAGCCCGTGTGGAAGAAATCATGGCGTTGCAGTCTCAGATTTCTTGGGAGAAGAACCAAGCGAAGATAGGTAGGGTTTTCCGCTGTATTTTCGATCGGAAGGAAGGGAATTACTTTGTAGGGCGTACCGAGTTCGATTCTCCGGACGTGGACAACACGGTTTTGGTTTCGGCTGAAAATACGTATTTATCCGTGGGCGAATTTGCAGATGTTCGAATTACTTCGGCTGAAGAATTCGATTTGTACGGAGAGCTCGTTTAGAAATTTTTAGATTATTGATCGAGTGGTTCTTCTGCCGTTTTCTTGTTTATTGAGGGAACGGCAGAAGTGTTTTTGGCGGGCAATGGTTGGGTTAAAATCGTTATCTTTGGAGAAAACGAAAAAAACAAAAAAATGAAAAGCAATCGGTTTTTTGGTTTAGTAGCGTTCTTTTTAACTTCTGGAGTGTGGGCGCAAAGTGAACTTTTGGGGAGTCAAAAATTTTGGTCGAAATTGGAAAAGCATTGCGGAAAGGCCTATGAGGGGAAGCTGACGGCGGGAGGAAAGCCGGGGGATGGTTTTACGGGGAAGCGGTTGGTGATGCAGGTGCTGTCTTGCGAAACGGATCGTATAAGAATTCCTTTTTATGTAGGGGAAGACCGTTCGAGAACTTGGGTATTGACCAAAAATAAGGAACAACAAATCCAATTGAAGCACGACCATCGCCATGAAGACGGTAAAGAAGATAAAGTAACTTGGTATGGCGGGGAGAATCCTAATCCGGGATTTGAAAACCTTCAGATGTTTCCGGCGGATGGCGAAACAGCCCAACGCATTCCTTATGCATCAACCAATATTTGGTGGATGACTTTGGATGATAACGTTTTTACCTATAACCTTAGGAGGGTGGGGAGCGATAGGGTTTTTACGGTTAGTTTCGATTTGTCTGTGCCTTTGGAAGGGATAGAGCAAAAACCTTGGGGGTGGAAAGATTAGTTTTTGAAGGATTATTTTTTTAAGAAATATTTTGCTTTTATCAGAGAGGTGAAAAAAAGTGAGTGCGTTGTGGTAGAATCGAGAGGTTGATAAGAAAACTGTTTTTTTAATATATTTGTAAATTATTCAATAATAATGATTTATAAGTGTTAATTGTATAATTTTGATTTAAAATTTTAGAACAGTTATGTTGGGTCGATTTATTAGTGGGGGTCGAAAACCTTCTTCTCAGATGCAAAAGTCGTTGGTATTTAGTGTAGTTTTTGTGTCGGTTTCGTTGTTGGCTTATCTTTTTGTGGAAGTGTTTAATCTTTTGTTGATGGTTTTTGCTGGGCTTTTGGTTGGGGTTCTCTTTATTGCTTTGGCTAAAAAAATACAGCGTTTGGTGCGGATGCCTTATCTCTTGGCGCTTACGATTTCAGTTTTGGCTTATTTTTCGTTTATTGGCGGATTGTTTTATCTTGTGGGGGATACGTTGCATTCCGAGGTAGATGACTTTGTGAAAAAGATTCCGGAAATCAAAGCGAATGTGGAATCCCGATTGGAGGGAACGACGGTTTATGGTTGGGTAAAGGATCAGGTGGAAGAGGGAGCTTCGGATTCGCAGGCGGGAACTCGTTATTTTACTAAGTTTTTTTCGTCTACATTTGGTGTTTTTGGGGATTTGTATGCGGTTATTTTTATCGGGTTGTTTTTTGCGGTTTCGCCGAAAGAATATTTTAAAGGAGCGGTTATTTTGCTTCCGGAAGAAGCAAAGAAAAAAGGAGAACAAGTGCTTATGGCGCTTTATATCAACCTGAAGACATGGTTGAAGTCCCAGTTGTTGGAGATGCTTATTATGTTTGGTCTTACCGCAGTAGCTTTGTTGTTGGTTGGTTTGGATTATTGGTTGGTTTTAGCACTTATTACGGCTTTGTTTTGTTTTATCCCCAATATTGGTCCGATGATCGCTTTGGTGCCTATGGTGGCGGTGGGGCTTCTTCAGGAGCCGATGATGGCTTTATGGGTGTTTTTGGCTTTCATGGGGGTTCAGTTATTGGAAACGGGTTTTATTGGACCTTACATACGGAAGAAAATGTTGAGCCTTCCTCCGGCTTTGGTGCTTTTTGTGCAGCTTGTTTTGGGGGCGACTTGCGGGATGATCGGGGTATTGCTTGCCACGCCGCTGCTGGTGGTGATTATTGTTTTGGTTCAGAAGCTTTACCTTGGCCGCTCGAAAGATGAGATTTAGCATGGGAAAGTTTGAAGGAGGAGTTTCTTTTTTTGTCGAAATATGAAGAGGAGATTTTTTAGTCCTAAATCTATTTTTACCTTTGCGCAAAAATAAAACCGTTTGAAAAAGTTACTCAACGAAACGCTGATTTATGGTGCGGGAGCCATTATGCCTCGTATCATTATTTTTATTCTTCATCCGCTTTATGTTCATTTTATTGACAACGACGAGTTTGCCCAGTTTACCAATCTTTACGCTTTTGTGTCGTTTGTCAACGTGATTTTGACTTTTGGCTTTGAAACGGCTTTTTTCAGGTATTCGGCGGAGAAGGGAAACGAGCAGAAAACGTTTTATACTTCGTTTTGGTTTTTGCTTGGTTTTTCGGCTTTGTTTTTATTGGGGACTTTGGTTTTTCTCCGTCCTATTGCTTCGTTCTTGGGGTATGGGGCTTCCCCGGAATATGTCCGTTGGTTTGCTTGGATTGCGTTTTTCGATGCGGTTTGTGTGATTCCCTTTGCTTGGCTTAGGTTTAATAACCGTCCGATAAGGTATTCTGCGGTGCGGGTGGCGCAGTCTTTACTTCAAACAGTGACGGTGGTGGCTTTGTTTTTATGGGTTCCTTCGGAGGTTTCCTCTCGTTTGGGAATGCACGAAAAGGTATCTTATACGTTTTGCAGTAATTTAGCGGGCAGCGTCTTTGGAGTGCTCTTGCTGGCGCCGATAATCGGTAAGGTGAGGTGGGTTTTCGATAAGGAGCTCTTTCGTCGGATGATTGGTTATTCCTGGCCGGTCATGGTGGCGGGATTGGCGTTCATGTTTAATGAAAATTTTGACAAATTTATTCAGTATTACCTTATTCCTAAGGGGGATGCGGGGGCTTACGGCGGGGTGTATAAATTGGCGGTGCTTATGACGCTTTTTGTTACGGCGTACCGTATGGGGATTGAACCTTTTTTCTTCCGTCAGATGAATCAAAAAAATGCTCGTCAGACGTACGCCCGGGTGACGGAATATTTTACGTTTTTTTCGGCGGTCGTGGCGATGGGGATTATTGCAAATGTTTCTTGGTTGAAGGGGATTTTTGTTCCGAATAAAAGTTACTGGATAGCGACCGACATTGTTCCTATTATTGTGGTGGCCAATATGTGCTTTGGGATTTATTACAACCTTTCGACTTGGTACAAGGTTACGGATCGTACGTTTGTGGGGACGTTAATCTCTTGGGTGGGGGCTTTCATTACGATTGGGGCTAATCTATTACTTTTGGGGAAATACGGGTTTATGGTGTCGGCTTGGATAACGCTGGTTACTTATTTTGTGATGATGATGTTGTCGTATGTTTTGGGGCAGAGGTATTACCCTATTCCTTATCGGGTGGGCAAGATGGGGCTTGTGCTGTTGGGGCTTTGTTTGTTTAGTTGGTTGTCTTATTATTGCTTTGAGGCTAATGTTTGGGTGGGCAACCTTTTGTTTTTGTTGTTTTCAGGTTGGATTTTTTACTCCGAAAAGGCGATGATTTGGAGTAAAATCAGGAAAAAATGACAAAAATGAGCTTTGGACGGAGGGTATGGGAGTGAAATTTTTATTAAATTTGTCCAATACCGTTACGGAGACGTAAGGTTTTGATCTTCGTTAAATAGAAGGCTGAAAAGCGACGGAGATTTTTGGTTTAAAAAGACTTTAGTAGAAAAAATAATTTTAAAAACACAAAAGAAAAATACAACATGAAGATTATTGTCCCTATGGCAGGAAGAGGTTCTCGGTTGAGGCCTCATACATTAACGGTTCCTAAACCTCTTATTCCTATTGCGGGGAAGCCGATTGTGCAGCGGTTGGTGGAAGATATTGCGAAAGTGGCAGGCGAGCCGATTGAGGAGGTGGCTTTTATTATCGGGGATTTTGGGGCTGAGATTGAAGCTTCATTGATTCGGATTGCCGAAAAATTGGGGGCAAAAGGGAGCATATATAAACAGGACGAACCTTTGGGGACGGCGCATGCGATTAAATGTGCCGAGGCTTCGATGCAGGGGGACGTGGTGGTGGCTTTTGCCGATACTTTGTTCCGTGCGGACTTCCATTTGGATAAGAACTCCGATGGGGTGATTTGGGTGAAGAAGGTGGAAGATCCTTCGGCGTTTGGTGTGGTTAAGCTTGATGAATATGGGTTTATCACCGATTTTGTGGAGAAGCCTAAAACGTTTGTTTCGGATTTGGCGATTATCGGGATTTACTACTTCAAATCGGCAGAGACTTTGATGGCGGAAATCAACTATATCATGGAGAATGATATCCGTGAGGGCAGCGAATACCAGTTGACTACGGCGCTTGAGAATCTTCGAGCCAAAGGGGCTAAGTTTTCTTTGGGCAAAGTGGACGATTGGATGGATTGTGGCAACAAAAATGCTACGGTAGAAACCAACGGGAAGATTTTGCAGTACGAGCAAGATGCTTTTGAGGCTTTTCCGGTTTCGGCCAAAATTGAAAACTCATTGATTATTCCGCCTTGTTATATTGGGGAAAATGTGGAGATTAAAAATTCTAAAATCGGTCCTTTTGTTTCCATTGGGAACGGGACGAAGGTGGTGAATTCTAATATTGACCACTCTTTGATTCAGGAGAAAACGGTGATTAACCATGGGAATCTTAGTAATTCGATGATAGGGAATAATGCGCAGTATTATGGGGTTTCTAGGGAGATTTCTTTGGGGGATTTTTCGGTTTTGGATTTTTTCTCCAAGAGCTGATTCCGAACGTTGTTAAGAACTATTGCCGAGCCACACAAATGATTTTGTGTGGTTTGGCTTTGATATTGCAGTGTTGTTTTAAAAGTTAAAGGACGTGAAAAAATTAGTGTTTATTCTGTTTTCGGTGTTTTTTTTGTGGTCTTGTAAAACCAAAACTGCGGTTATTTCGGAGCCTTTGGTGAAGCCTAAGACGAACGAGAAGGCTGATTTTATAAAGAAAATCACAAGGAAGGCGACGTTTGAACAGGTGAAGATTAATAGCAAGATCGACGTTCAGATGGGGCGTTTTGTTCCGCCTATTGAGGCGACGGTTTATATCGAGAACGGGGAAAAGATTTGGATGAATATGGCGGCGGTTTTTATTAATGTGGCTCGGGGAGTGGCTACGCCTCAGGGTATTCAGGGGTATGAAAAATGGAACAGAACTTATTTGGATTCGGATTATGCGTACCTTAACCGCTTGTTGAATGTTAACTTTATTGATTATTCTTCGCTTCAGAACCTTTTGACGGGGCGGGTGTTTGTTCCGGTGAATGAATCTGATTTTCAGTGGACAACGCAGGGGTCGGGGTATCGGTTGAACTCGGTTAATCCTCAAAAAATTACGGTGGATGGGAAGACAATGGGGTATACCGTTTCGATGGAATATACCTCGGGTTTGGATTTGAGCAAGGTGGTTTTGAAGGAAGATCGGTCGTCGTCGTCGCTGGAGGTTTGGTACGAGGACTGGGGTTTGTTTGGGGGCGAGCGTTTCCCAAAAAGTGTTAAAATAATTATAAAAGGCGACAAAAACGGCCAGGTCTTGATTGAAAATACGAAATTTGACTTTTCTAGGATGCAGACGCCTTATGCTGTGCCGAGTAACTATACAAAAGCAAAGATTTAAATGATAAAGAAAAGAGTCTATGTCGCTTTAGCGGTGCTTTCTTTCGGAGTGGTTTTTTCACAAACCAAGACGCAATTGCAGCAACAGAATAACGAGCTTAAGAAGCAGATTGCGGCCATCAATGCGAACTTGGCGAAAACCAAAAACGAAGCCAAGCTTTCGGTGGCTTACCTTAATGAAGTGAACAAAAAAATCGCCCTTCGGGAGAAGGTTTATAACAATACCCAAAAGGAAAAAAGGCTCATAGAGGACGATATTTATCTTAAACAGTTGGAGATTAATCGTCAGAAGAAAGAGTTGGCGGTTTTGCGGAAAAATTATGCGGAGGTTTTGGTTAAGGCTTACAAGAATAAGGGGGTACAGAATAAGGTGACGTTTATCCTTTCGTCCCGAAATTTGGGGGAGGCTTTGCGTCGAGTGCAGTACCTTAAAAATTATTCGGATTATCAGGATAAAAAGGCGGCCGAGATTATGGGGGTTGCCGAGAAAATTCAAAAAAATATAGAATCCAGACAGAAGAGCGTTAAGGAGAAGGAGACGATTTTGTTGTCTCAGAAAAAAGATTTGGTTACCATTGAAGCGGAGCGCAAACAGAAGGAGGTTCTTTTGGCGGAATTTAAAAAGAACGAGCAAAAGCTTACGGCGGAGCTGAGCCAGAAGCAAGCGGAGTCTAAGGCATTGGAAGCTCGTATACGGGCAATTATTGCTGAGGAAATGCGTTTGGCGAAGGCGAAGGAGGAAGCGGAACGAAAAGTTCGTGAAGAAAAAGAAAGACAAGCGAGGATTGCTGCGGAGCGGGAAAAGGCTCGAATCGAAGCGGAAAATAAAGCTCGTATAGCGGCGGCGGAAGCGGCTAAGAAAAAGGCAGAGGAAGACGCGCGAAAGCTGAAAGAAATAGCCGATAGAAAAGCGGCAGAAGAAGCTGAAAAAGCGAGAATGGCGGCTGCGGCCGAGGCGAGACGAGAAGAAGATGCGCGGAAAGCAGCGGAGGCTGAGAAAGCCGAGGCCCGACGTTTGGCGGCAGCCAAGGAAGCGGCCGAAGCGGCTGAAAAGGCCGCTAAGGCGGCTGAGAAGGCGGCGGTGGCCAGGGCGGCGGAAGCCGAACTGACCAAGAAGAAGGAGGATGAGAAAAAAGTTGTGGAGGCTAAGGTGATGTCGGCTTATGGGGTTGGTGCATCAGCCAGCGGTAATTTTGCCAGCAATCGGGGGAATCTTTCCATGCCGGCTTATGGGACTATCACCCATCGTTTTGGTCGACAGCCTCACCCGGTTTTTAAAAATATCGTGGAGGAAAATAACGGGATTAAAATTGCAGTGGCTCGGGGAACGGTGGCCAAATGCATTTATCCGGGGACGGTTTCCCGTATTATAGTGGATGGGGGAAGTAAGACGGTGATTGTACGGCATGGCGGGTATTTTACCATTTATGCGAATTTGGAGAGCACGTCGGTTTCGCTTAATCAGAATGTGGTGGCTGGGACGCCTATTGGTACAGTTGGAGCGGATTTTGACGGTTCCTATACTTTGGATTTTCAGATTTGGAATGGTACGACGCCGGTAGATCCTCAAGGATGGGTGAGATAAATAAAAAAGAAGTAACTTTGTACAATCATATATAAAAATAAAGGACATGTTAGGATTTAAAGAGATACTGATTATTCTATTGATTATTATCGTTTTGTTTGGGGCGAAGAAGATTCCTGAACTAATGAAAGGTGTAGGATCTGGTATCAAAGAATTTAAAGATGCTGTAAAGGAGGAAGACAAAAAAGAAGGGGAAGGCGAAACAAAGCAATAAAAAATGGAATCTTTTTCACAATCGGCTTGGTCGGTTTTTAATGCGGCTATTGAGGACTATCACAAGACGGACGATGTGGATGCGGTAGAGTGTAATCCGTACCCTTCAGGAAGTTTGGAATATCTTTTGTACTCCAAAAACTGGATTGATACCGTTCAATGGCATTTGGAGGATATTATTCGTGATGAAAATATTGATCCTTCGGAAGCTTTGCTTATCAAAAGACGAATCGATTCCAGCAACCAAAAGCGTACCGATTTGGTAGAATATATTGACAGTTGGTTTTTGCAGCGTTATGAGGCGGTGGTTCCTTCGGAGGATGCGAGGATTAATACCGAGACGCCTGCTTGGGCGGTGGATCGTTTGTCTATTTTGGCGCTTAAGATTTACCATATGGCTTTGGAAGCTGGTCGGGAATCGGCGGAAGAATCGCACCGTGTTAAGTGCGGGGAAAAGCTAAAAGTGTTGCAGGAGCAAAAAGTGGATTTAGGCGAGGCCATAGACCGGCTTTTGGAGGAGATAGAGAACGGAACGGTTAAGATGAAGGTGTATAAACAGATGAAGATGTACAACGACGAGAGTCTGAACCCGATTCTCTACGGTAAGGGAAAAGCATAATGAGGGGCATAAGTATTTTAATAATTGTAGTATTGGCTTTGGCTTGTTGTTCTTCGGAGAAGGTTACGCTTTCTCCGGTGTATGAGAGTTTGGCTTCATCGAAGGGGGCGGCTTCCGGTTATACGCCGAGGGCTTTTACCGAAAAGACGGGGCAGGTTTTTTATGCCGGTGAGTTGACTTCGCTTGTATCTTCGTTTCCTAAGTTTGAGAATAGCGCTTTGAATAAGGAGGTTAAAGCTCTGAAGTACCATGTCAAAGAATATGTTTACGCTGTGGAATCCTACAACTTGGTGGGGCAGGAGACAGCCATGCGAAACATTGAGAAGAGCTACAAAAAAATACAAAAACTCCGCAAGTACCTTAGTGTGAATGACGATGAGGTAGTCAATCGTTATTTGGTGCGCATGAAGAGTAATCTTTCTCAGTTGGAGGCGCATGCCCAAGATTCACTTAAATAAATAGGTTTTAATTTTATCGAATAATTTTTAGGATGCTCAAAAAGCAAGCAGAGGCCAATGTACCTACGGCATTTGGCTCTTTTCGCATGATGGCGTTTTCGGAGTCGGATTCCGATTGGATGCCTCATTTGGTTCTCGTAGCAGAAAATACCGATTTTTCTCAACCTGTAAATGTGCGTTTTCATTCCGAATGCATTACGGGAGAGGTGTTTCATTCCAAAAAGTGCGAATGCGGAGAGCAGTTAGAGCAGGCCATGCGTTACATTCAGCAACATGGCGGGCTTATTGTGTACCTTCGCCAGGAAGGGCGGAATATCGGGATTATCAATAAAATAAAGGCTTACGCTTTGCAGGAAAAGGGAATGGATACGGTTGAGGCCAATTTGCATTTGGGACTTCCTGCGGATGATCGGGATTTTGGAGTGGCGGTGGAGATTTTGAAAATGTTGGAAGTGAAGGAAATCAATCTTTTAACCAATAACCCCGAAAAACTTCATTATGTTGAGAACAGCGGGATTGTTTTGCGAAACCGTGTGCCTATTCAGATTCAGGCTACAGAGGAAAGCCGGGGGTATTTGGAGGTTAAGAAAAAATATTTCGGTCATCTTTTGGATGACCGAGATACTTTGTAAAAAGAGATTATAATTTCGATGCGCTGTCCAAAGCCAGCTCCATCATTTTTCTTAATGCACGTTGTCTTTCATCGGCAGAAAGATGTTCACCCGTAGGGATAATATCGGAAACGGTGAGTAGGGTAGCTGCGTTTTTTCCGGTGTATTTTGCGTTGGCGAATAAAGCAAAGGCTTCCATTTCTACGGCTGCGCATTGGTGTTTCAGCGCAATCGGGGGGATTTCTTGGCTTTTACGGTAAAAGATGTCGCTGGTATGGACATTGGTTTTTACAGTTTGGATGTTGGCCGAGGCTGCAACTTCATTGATGGTGTCGAAAATTTTGCCTTGGTGTTTTAGGATTTCTTCATCCATTTCCCAAGCGTGCAGCGCGTAGGTACTTTCTGAAGCCGCTTGTTCCACGTTAATGAGGTCAAACAAGTTAAGTTCGCTGGTATAAGCTCCGCAGGTTCCTATTCGGATGATGTTTTCCACGTCGTACTCGGTAAAGAGTTCGTACGAGTAGATGCCGATGCTCGGAATTCCCATGCCGCTGGCTCCTACTGTAATTTCTTTGTCTTTGTAGGTTCCGGTGTAGTAGAATATGTTCCGGGTTTGGCTTACCAGTTTGGCCTTTTCGAGATAATTTTCGGCGATATACTGGGCTCTTAGAGGGTCGCCTGGGAGTAATACCGTTTGGGCTATTTCGCCTTTTTGGGCACTGATGTGTACGCTCATTGTTTTATTTTTTGTTGGTTACAAAGATAACGGTTTTGGAAACACTTAAAAAAATCCTGCCGTTTTGCAAGGGCAGGATTTTTATCATTTTGGATATGAAGTTAATTGGATTTACTTCAGTGTTTTGATGTGATTTTCGTTCAGGTTGTAGAATTTAACCACTTCGTTGTAATTACTCAGATCGACTTTGGCTTTTCCTGCGCCGGCAGGGATAACGAGCATTCTGAACGTCTGATTGTTGGTGTATTCTGCTCGGGTGCTTGGATCTAAGGTGAATTGCATATAAATTTTCACATCACTGCTTGTGAAGTCGTACTCGTAATTGATTTCGCCTTCAGCCAAATAATAGGTTTTTGGTAGGGCTTCCCATACTTTTTGGCCATTTTCCACGGTTTTAAGTCGGTAAACGAGAACCATGTCGGTAGCGTAAAGTCGTCTCGGGAAATCGTAGACAAGAGAGTAGGACGGGGAAGTAAACGTTCCCGTGGCTTCGTAAACAACGGAGTAGGTATCATTGTCCACAACGGTGTCTCTGCTATTGTCAGAGCAGCTTACGGCAAAAAGAGTTAGGGAGGCTAACAAAATGAAGGGAAAAAACTTTTTCATATTACAGATAATTTTAGGGTTAATCTTTTTATGGGTTATACAATTTCGATTATCCAAAACGAATGCCAAAAATAGAAAGGTTTTGAAACTTTAAAAATTGTACTTTTGTGCAAGATAACGATTTTTTATGGCAATGAATATACGATGGGCTAAAGGTTTTTCCGTTTTATTTTCTTTTTTCGTGCTTTGGGCTTGGGGGCAGTATCGTCCTGAAGGGGTTGGTTTTTGGCAGGAGCTTAAGGCAAAACGTTGGGTGAATAAGACTTACCGAAATCTGACACAGGATGAAAAATTGGGACAGCTGTTCATCGTGGCTTTGTATACGAATAAAGGAGAAGCATCAATTGAAGACGTTCGAGTGTTGGTGGAGGAAGAATCGATAGGAGGGCTTATTCTCATGCAGGATGATGCCGTAAGGCATATTGAATTACTCAATGAATTTCAGAAGCGTTCACGGGTTCCGATGATGGTGGGTATGGATGCCGAATGGGGGCTTTACCAAAGGATTGCTACGGCGCATAAGTGGCCTTGGGCAATCACGTTGGGGGCGATCAGAGATAAGGCGCTTATTACGGAAATGGCGTCGAAGATAGCGGAAGATGCCAAAAGGATGGGCGTGAATTGGGATTTTGCTCCGGTGGTGGATGTTAATACAAATCCCGAAAATCCGATTATCGGCAATCGTAGTTTTGGTTCGGAGGTAGATAATGTGACGCTTTCCGCCGAGGCGTATGTGAAAGGGTTGCAGCAGAACAAGGTTTTGGCGGCGATTAAGCACTTTCCGGGGCATGGCGATACGTCGGTGGATTCTCATCATGACTTGCCTGTGGTTGCTCATTCGTTGGCGCGCTTGCAGGCGGTTGAACTGGCGCCTTTCCGTCGATTGATTTCGGGGAATCAGGGGGTAGGTGGAGTAATGGTGGCACATTTGTATGTGCCGGCTTTGGAGAAGGGGAAAGACCTTCCGGCTTCGATTTCGCCCTCCATTATTACGGGGGTACTAAAGAAGGAAATGGGCTATAAAGGGCTGATTATTACCGATGCGCTTAATATGGGGGCGGTGGCTAAGCGCTATCGTCCGGGGGAATTGGACGCTATGGCTTTTAAGGCAGGAAATGATTTAATGCTTTTTTCAGAAGGTGTCAAAGAAGGGAAGCGCTTGATTCAGGCCGCGATAGATTCTAAAGAACTTTCACCGAAAAGACTGGAGGAAAGCGTTAAAAAAGTGCTTAGGACCAAATATTTTTTGGGCTTGGACCGCTACGAACCCCGAACGGTGGAAAATATCCATAAGGATTTGAATAACGAAAGCCATAAAGTCCTTAACCGTAAACTCTATGCCAATGCTTTGACCTTACTGAAAGATGAGAAAAAAATGCTGCCGCTAAAGGCAGACGAAACCTATTATTATGTCCCTTTGGAAGAAGCTCCCCATGAGATTTTGGCGGCGCAATTGGGTCAGGGGGTAAGGTTGGTGTTTAGAGCGGCGTCTGAGGTTTCCACCATTCCCGAAGGGGCTAAGGTTATTGTGGGGGTGCATAAGGACAATAGTACGGCTTATAAGTCTTACCGTATTTCGGAAGAAAGCAAGGCTGTTCTAAAGCAATTGGCTGCGAAGCACGATGTGCTCCTTACGGTTTTTGGGAGTCCTTACGCTTTGCGGGATGTGAATTTAGAGCAGTGTTCCACGGTATTGGTGGCTTACGAAAATAATGAGGATGCCATGAGGGCTGCAGCCGGAGGGCTTTTGGGCAGGACGCCTGTGAAAGGAAGACTTCCGGTATCAATTAATAGCGAGTGGAAGGCTGGAGCGGGGATCCTCCTCGGTGATTTTGTTGAAAACAAGATGACTAATTAATTTAATCTATGAAAATAGGAATTCTTTGCTATCCGACGTATGGAGGAAGCGGTATTGTAGCCACGGAATTGGGGATGAGCTTGGCGGATAAGGGCTATGAGGTTCATTTTATCTCCAGTAATCTTCCGGCACGTTTGGATATTACTAATCCTAACATTTTTTTTCATAAGGTCAATGTGCAGACTTACCCTTTGTTTCAGTATCAGCCTTACGATATTGCGTTGTCGTCTATGATTTATAGGGTGGTTAATCTTTATAAGTTGGATTTGCTTCATGCGCATTATGCCATTCCTTATGCTTATGCGGCGTTTACAGCCAAGGAGATGCTTAAGGAAGAAGGTCGGGATGTTCCGTTGGTTACGACGCTGCACGGGACGGATATTACGTTGGTAGGGCAGCATCCCAGCTATAAACATGCCGTGGAATTTTCCATTAATCGAAGCGATACGGTAACTTCGGTTTCCGAGAGTCTTAAAAAAGACACTTTGAAATTTTTTAATATTAAGAAAGAGATCAAGGTTATTCATAATTTTATTGATAACGAAGCGTTTAGACCTTGTGGGACGTGTTGCAGGAGTCAATTTGCCTTGCCTGAAGAGAAGATTCTCATTCATGTGTCCAATCTTCGTCCGGTTAAGCGGGTGGAGGATGTTCTTCAGATTTTTAAGACGGTTAACCAACATTTAAAGGCTCGGCTTATTATTATAGGCGAGGGGCCGGATATGGAGAAGATCAATCAGTTTTTGGAGGAAAATCCGCATTTGATAGATAAGGTTCGTCTGCTTGGGAAGGTGAACGATTTGTACCGGATTTTGCAGCTGTCGGATGTGTTTTTACTTCCTTCGGAGCAGGAGAGTTTCGGTTTGGCGGCTTTGGAGGCAATGGCGGCGGGGATTCCTGTGGTGAGTTCCAATGCGGGTGGGATTTCCGAGGTTAATCGCCAGGGGGAGACCGGTTTTCTGGCGGAAATTGGCAATGTGGAGGCAATGGCTAATTATACGGTGAAACTTCTAAGCAACGAAGTGCTTTTGGCGGAGATGAAGCACAATGCTAAACAGCAGGCGTTGCGGTTTGATATTACCAATGTCATTCCGCTTTACGAAGCGATGTACGAAGAAACTCTTCGTCGGTTTACGGCGGGTTAGATGAGGCTTGCTTCGGCGGGGTTAATTTTTGGGGACGAAATAAAAAACATCGGCTTTCATGCTGGCGGTTAAGAAAGGCGATAATCCAATGGTTGTTATTAAATAATTGATAATTTGTTTATTTTATTATTGATTGTTTAATTAAAAAGGGTATATTGGCGAATAGTTTTGTTTTTGAAGAATTGTTACACCTTGAAATCATGTTGTTATGAAAGCCCAACTTCCCAACCAGCTGAGACGGAAACAACTCTCTGTCCTTACGATTATTGCATTGGTGGCATTGGCTGTTCAATGGCTTCCTTCTTTTTTATCTCCGACTGAACTTGCGCAAGAGCCTGTAGAATTTATTTCGACTCTTGAGGATTCTGCGCCCGATTTTATTTCGGAGTTTGATCCTAACGATTTGAGTGAGAGCCAATGGCGACAGTTGGGGTTTTCCGAAAAGCAAGTGGCAACGATTCTTAAATACAAAAAAAGCCTTGGGGGATCGTTTTCGTCCAAGGCTCAATTGAAGCAGTGTTATGCTTTGTCGGCAGAAAAATACAAAATGCTGGAGCCGTATATTCTTTTACCGGAATTTCATTCCTCAAATGCGCCTTCGGAAAAATTTTTCCGTTCGTCGGGATTGAAGCTGAATGCTCCTTTCGATCCTAACCGTCTTTCCAAGGCCGAATGGATTACGATGGGATTCTCCGAAAAGCAAGCTGAAACGATTCTTAAATATAAAAAATCTCTTGGCGGACGATTTGAAAACGAGGAACAAATAAAATCTTGTTTTGTCGTAAGCGAAGATTATTTCGCCCAGATGAAGCCTTTTCTTAGGTTTTCGTCTTTGTCTGATGGAACTTCTGCGAAGGAGGTTGCTCGGCCTTTGCCGTCCCGGAAGCCAAGGGTGGCTTCTTTTTTCGATCCCAATGCTTTGGATCAAAAGGGGTGGATAGAGTTGGGTTTTAGCGAGTCGCAGGCTAAGGTTATCCTTAATTATAAAGCTAAAATACTCAAAGGGCGCTTTTCTTCTGCCGAGGATTTGCGCAATTGTTTTGTGGTTTCGGCTGAAACGTTTGATGAATTAAAACCGTGGATTAAAATTCCTTCCGTTCAGGATGGTGGAGGATCGGTTTCGGGAGCAGTCCAAAAAAACGCTACCGATTTTTCTAAAGTCGATCTTAATCAGATTACGTACGCCCAGTTGGTGGAATTTGGGTTTGGCAGTAAGGAGGCGGGGAGTTTGGTTAATTATCGGAAACGGTTGGGTGGTTTTGTGAATAAAAATCAGATTTTTGAAACTTACGGTATCGATCGGGCGTTGGCGGAACAACTGGTTAAAACGGCGTTGCTCGACGAGTCTTCGGTGACTAAATACCGGTTGAATGAGGCTCCCGAAAGTTGGCTGAAAACCCATCCGTATTTTAGATATTCGGCGGATAAGATTATTTTTTATCGCATTACCCATCCGGACGATAAAAAAATATGGAAATACCTCAATGCCAAACCCGAATACGAGGTCAAGATGAAATGGTACCTGAAAGAATAAAAACGGTAAAAAATTAATCCAAGGGTTCTGAAAATCGGAACTCGTTTTCCAGATAGCAGGTTTTTGCCGATTCCACAGTATAGGTTCCGATTTTGGTTCGTCTCAGATTATACAAATAGGCGCCAACCTTTAAAGCCTGACCGATGTCGTGAGCTAAGCTGCGGATGTATGTGCCTTTGGAGCAGCCTACTGTAAAACGGACAAAAGGAAAGTCGCATTCAATATCTCGGATGTAATGAATGGTGGTGGCTCGGCTTTTCATCTCCACTTCTTCGCCTGCTCGGGCCAAATTGTAGGCGCGTTCTCCGTCAATCCGAACGGCAGAAAAGACGGGAGGACGTTGTTGGATTTCTCCGACGAACTCCGATAGTGTTTTTTCAATATCTTCCTTGGTGATGTGGGTGTAGTTCTGAGGATGGATTTCGGGTTTTTCGGTGTCGTAAGATTCCGTTTGAACTCCGATTTTTATTTCGGCGATGTATTCTTTGGGAGCGTCTTGTATTTCGGGAATTTTTTTTGTGAATTTTCCCGTGCAGACAATCAAAAGCCCGGTCGCACGAGGGTCGAGGGTTCCTGCGTGTCCGATTTTGAATTTTTTAGGCAGTTTGAACTCTCTTTTCAATTTGTATTTTAGCTTGTTTACAGCTTGGAAGGAGGTCCAGTCCAGCGGTTTGTCCACCAAAAGAATTTGTCCGTTTAGAAAATCTTCAGCCGTCATTTCAAATGCATTTATTTGAATTGGGTGAAATAAATCAACAGAGCTGTACCGACAATGATACGGTACCACCCCCAAGGTTTGAAGCCGTATTTGGTTAATACGCCGATGAAAAACTTAATGGCAACGACTGCAACTACAAAGGCCACGACGTTGCCTACCAAGAAACTCAGCAAATGGTCGTTGCTGGCGATAATCATTTCGTATCCTTTCTGTTGTGCTCCGACTTCGCCCCATTTTTTCAAAAACAAAGAATAAACCGTTACGGCAAGCATGGTAGGTACGGCCAAAAAGAACGAAAATTCGGCGGCGGCTTTTCGGGTAAGTTTTTGTTGCATTCCGCCGATGATGGAGGCGGCGCTTCGGCTCATTCCCGGCATCATGGCCAAGCATTGCCAAAATCCGATGATGATTCCTTTTTTGTACGTTACTCCTTTTTCGTCTTCAATGGAAGGGTGTGTAAAAATACGGTCGATAAAAAGAAGAACGATTCCGCCCAAAATCAGGACGATGGCAATGGGAACAGGATCGCCCAAGGCCTCTTCGATGAGGTCGTCGAACAAATAACCCAAAGCCAATGCCGGAAGCACGGCGGCGGCTAATTTCATGTAAAATTTAAGGTTGCTGAAATCAAAAAATTTCTTCCAGTAGAGAAACACCACGGCCAAAATCGCTCCAAATTGGATGGATACCTGAAACATTTTCACGAACTCGTCTTCCTGAATACCGAAAAAGGAGCTGGTAAAAATCATGTGGGCGGTGGAGGAAACGGGAAGATACTCCGTCAAACCTTCCACGATGGCAATAATGATGGCTTTGATTAAATCCATAAACGTTTTGGTGCTATTTTAGGTCAGAGCGAATAGGGTCGCTTTTATTAGATTAACGGTTTTTTTTGAGAATGGCATAAACTTCCACTCCGAATCCCAAGATGACAAGCAGAGGAGCGATTCGGATTCTTCGGAAAGAGAAAATCCCGTCATTCCAATAGTCGGGGCTGTATACGCCGTCCACGGTATTGGCATCGGGGCCGAGCATCAAAAGAAATCCGCTGAGGATCAAAGCCAAACCGATGAGCATCCAACGGTAATTTTCGCGCCCAAAGTAATAGGAACCGCTGGAACGGGTATCTTTTGATTTTCCATCCAAATTTTCGATTTTGGGATGGAGATTCTTAGGTTTTTTAGCCATAGGATCTTTTAATTGTAATATAAATCGTCGATGTTGGTTTTAAGGAAACGCCATGTGGCCACCACGGTGCTCATCACCGTAATGAATACGCCAATTCCGAAAACCAAAAGCACCAGCCAAAGGTATTGTTGCTCGTTCTGAACGAAAGCTTGGCCGATTTCCAAGGTGAAATAATACCATACCCCGAACAAGGCCAAAAGCCCGAACAAGGCCCCTAATAGTCCCAAAAGGATGGCTTCTCTCACAAAAGGTTTAAGGATAAATCTTCGGCGAGCTCCGACCAACTGCATGGTTTTGATAATGAATCGTTTAGAGAATATTTTTAGACGAATCGAATTGTTAATCAGCACTATGGCTAAAATCAAAAACAAAACCGAGAAGGCCAACATCCAGTTAAGAATCCGCTTTAGGTTGTTGTAAACTTCCACCATCAGGGTGCTGTTATTTTTCACGTCCACAATGCCGGGGACGGCTTTTAGTTGTTTAATGGCGTTGTCAATTTTGGCAGGATCCACGTACTCCGGTTTTAGAGCCACTTCGACGGAAGAGGGGAAAATATGGGCGTCAAAAAGTGCTTCACCATCCACTCCCATACTTCTTTTGGCTTCTTCCGTGGCCATTTCCCGAGTGATGTAGGTGGCTTTTTTTACGGGGGCTAGCGTTTGGATTTTGGCGTAAGCTTCCTGTTCGAGTTTCATGATTTTAACCGAGTCGGTTCGGTCGAAGTTATCATCGAAATACGCATTGACCACCAATTGCTCTTTGATGTAGTCCGAATATTTTTCTGCATTGATTAAAATCAACCCCATCAGCCCGAGAAGAAAAAGCACCAAAGCGATGGAAATCACCACGGTAATATTGCTGGAACGGAGTCTTCTTTTATTGAATTCGTCTACACTTCTTGCCATTACATGAAATTTTTCGGCTAAAATAGAAAAAATCTTCCGAAATTTGCCCGAAACGGATAAAAAATTGGCGGCGTAAAATAGCAGTTAGATAGGAATTTCGAGGAGGATAAAGCCTGTTAAAGTTTGAAAAAACGCATCAGCAATCCTATAAGAAGCATTGCCGAGCGGCGCAGATTTCCGATAAAAAAACCAAGATCAAGTGTGATTATGATTGTTAAAGCAAAAAAACATTTAGGCCAGCATTTTCTTACCGATGAAAATATCGCCCGGAAGATAGTGGAGGCTCTTTCTTTTGAAAATTACCGTTATGTGTTGGAGGTTGGTCCTGGTACGGGCGTTCTGACCAAATACCTTTTGGAAAAAAAAGCGGAACTTTATTTGGCGGAAATTGATGAAGAGTCCATTGCTTTTTTAAAGGCCAATTATGCTTCGCTGACTGAGGAAAGGTTTGTGGGCGATTTTCTCAAAACCGATTTTTCTCCCATGAAAGGAGAGCCGTTGGCGGTCATTGGGAATTTTCCGTACAATATTTCATCGCAAATTCTTTTTAAAATCATAGAGCACTACCATCAAATTCCCGAAATGGTCGGGATGTTTCAAAAAGAGGTCGCCCAGCGTACGGCGGCGGTTCCGAAGACCAAAGATTACGGTATTCTTTCGGTTTTGATTCAGGCGTATTATAAGGTGGAGTATCTTTTTACCGTTCATGAAAACGTGTTTAATCCTCCTCCGAAGGTGAAATCCGGAGTCATCAGATTAAAATTTGCTCCTAAAGAGGGGCTTCAGGGGCTTGAAACATTGTTTAAACAAATCGTAAAAACGGGATTCAATCAACGACGGAAAAAACTTTCCAATGCGCTTAAGCCGCTTGGGGTTCCTGAACATTTAAGCCAGCACGGATTTATGAATTGCCGTGCCGAAGAACTTTCCGTAGAAGATTTTATCCAATTGGCTCACCTTTGGAAAGGCGAAGTTTAGTGGGAGGTGTCTGGTTTTAGAACTTGCTTTGCGGTTTTTGGCGAGCCATCGATATGGTGCGTGTAGGGAAGACCTAAAATGCGGGCAATGATGGGATAGAGGTTGGTGTTTGGAAAAGGAGCGATGACTTTTCGGGATTTGAAAGCCGAGCCTTTGGCAAAAAATACAGCCTGCATTTCTTTGGTTTTGTAAGGGTTATAGCCGTGTTTTCCGACCTTGACCAAACTTTTTTCGTCGGCAAAAATAGAGGGAGCTTTCGGGACGAGCAGCAGCTCGCCTATTCGGTTGAAACGGTCGTCGGTTTTTCGGTAGCGTAATTTTTTAGGAAAATTTTCACTTCGATAGACTTTAAATCTTTGGTCTTTAAGAGCTTGGATTTTACGTAATGCGGAAGCGGTTTCGGTTGGGTTTTTGACGTGAACCCTTAGTAGCGTTTGTCCGTTAACGCAACTGAAACGTTCCGGATCCTGAAGGAAGGAGGGAATAGGGATGGGATTTAAGGTGTCGACCCCGATCATGCCGTGGTCGGAAACGAAAATGAAATTCACTTTTTCAAGGCCAAGTTGTTCTACCTTTTCGATGAGCCGTCCCACCGCTTTGTCGACGTAACGAACCGCCTCAATGGTTTGCGGGCTTTCGGGGCCGAAGAGATGACCGGCTTTGTCCACTTCGGGAAAATATAAGCTGATGAAGTGCGGACGTTGTTCTTCGGGAAGTTTTAGCCAGTTTAAGACAATATTGATTTTTTGTTCTGCATCGAATTTTTCGTGATAGTCGTAGTAATAAGTCGGGCGTAATCCTCCGGCATCGCTATTGGAAGCCACCCAAAAGAGAGACGCGGACAAAACGCCTTGCTGCTCTGCTAGGCTCCATAACGGAAGACCACCGAGCCACGAGCCGTCCGAAATTTTCTCTTTTTTGCTCATCGAAAAAAAATCTTTTCGTTTACCGTCAATAAAATAATTATCGACAAAGCCCGTATGGGAAGGAACCATGCCCGTTACCAATGTGTAATGGTTGGGCCCCGTTACCGAAGGAAACGAAGGAATCATGGCTTTGGCTCGGACGCCTTGTTCGGCTAAAGATAAGAGGTGGGAAGCGCCGTATTTTTCGGCGTAGTCGTAACGGAATCCGTCGGCCGAAATCAGAATGACGTAAGGTTTATCAAGCGATTGAGGGGCGTTTTTTCGACCGGGAACCACGATTTGGGCGGTATCGATTTGGGCCAGTAGTCCGCTGAAAGAAAACAGCCAAAGCAACAGTAAATAAGCTTTTTTCATGGAATTCTGTTTTTGTAAACTCAAAACGGTCAAATTTAACAAAAAACGACGAACTCTCGGAGGGGAAAATCTTTTGTTCGATCCTGGTCGGATTTATTGTGTAGTGCTCTTTTTTTTGATTTAAAGTCTTTTTTGGTAAGGAAAAAAGCGCTAACTTTAGAGAATAAAAAAACAGCGTATGACAACCCTTATTTTACCCGTAGATTTTTCCGATACTACAGAAGTCCTCCTAAATGGAGCCGTGAAGTTTGCCAAAGAAGCCGGAGCTAAAATCATCCTCATGCACGTAACGCCGGCCGATATTGGTTTTGCCATAGGCGATATGGGATTTCAGTATTTTCCCGAAATTGAACAAGATGAGATTAAAGAGGAGTTGCGCCAACTAAAGGCCCTTCAGGATCAGGTGGCGGCTCAGGGGGTAGAGTGCGAACATATCCTGAAACAAGGGGATGCCAAGACGATTATTTTGGACTATGCCGAAGAAAAAAAGGCCGACTATATCGTTATGGGCTCTCATGGAAGAAGCGGAATTTATGATGTTTTTGTGGGAAGCCTCACGAAAGAATTAACCAAGAATTCACCGATCCCCGTTTTGGTAATTCCATGCCACGGAAAGTAGCCAAAGAATAGGCTTTTGGGTAGAAGCGAAATAAAAAATACCGCTCTTCATATTGGTAGAGCGGTATTTTTCAACTATCAATTAATTAACCCTTTTTCATTATTTCAGGATCATAATAAGGACGAACTTCCTTGGAGGGCGACGTGTAATCCTTGTCTTTGTTGTTTCCCAAAGGAACGACAAGCTCCCAGCACCAGTACACGAAAAGCACGCTTGCCACAATAAAGAGAATCCAGTTTAGTACATAGCCGAATACGTCGTAGAACCCGAAAGACCAAACAAAAACCTTGCTTAAGAATAACCAAAGAGACGTCATTATTTCCTTATTTTAAATTAACTTTGCACAAATTTATAAAAAATGTTCAAATTACTTTCAAAAGAAAGCAATATTTTTTCGATACCGGTTTATATTCTGTTTCTTCTGTTGGTGATAACGGCTTTTAATGTGTTGAATTTTAGTTTGTTGGAGAGTATTTCGGCTGGGGTTGCTTTTTTGGGGATTTCGCTGGTTTATTTCGTGTTCAATCCGATGAATTTGACGTACCAGACTCATGTGCCTTTATTTCTTTATACTTTTTTTATTTTCGGGTTTTATCCGGAAAATATGGATTTAGGGCTTTCGGTGTCTTTGCTGACCAATTCGTTTCTTCTTCTGGTGCTCAGTAGTACGGAGGATCAGGTGAGGAAGCGTTCGTACCTTTTGGTGGGGGCTTTTTTGGCGGTTAACTACTTGTTTTTGCCTACCACTTGGCCGATGTTGATTTTTGTGGTGATGCATATTATAGCTACTTCCAGGCAAATTGCCCTTAACTTGTTTCGTTTGGTTTTCGGTATTGTTTTGGTGTTTTTTGCCTATTTCTGTTTAATGTACACGATAGGGTTTACGACTTTTAATGCCGACTATCTGCCAATTGACTTGGGGCCGGTGAGGCGGGATTTTTCATCTCTGTACAGTCTTGTTCCTGTGGTTGTGCTGCTGGTGTATGCCGTATTGGATCATTTCAATCATTTTAATGAGAAGAGCCCGGATAGTCGTTTTAAGTATACTTTTCTCCTTATTTTTGTTATGGCTCAACTGACGACCATTGTGCTGTACATGGGAGAACATCACCAATATTTGATGCTGATGGCTTTTCCAGCAAGTGTCATTCTTAGTCGGATGCTTCGTTTTCTGCCGAATTATTGGATGAAGGAACTGGGGCTTTGGTTGATTATTGGATGTATGCTGGCTTTTAAGGTGTTAAATTATTTTCAGTTGTTTTAAAAAAATTAGCTATGATTCAAATTGATGATAAACTTATTTCGGAGGATGTTTTTGAAAGAGAATTTGTTTGCAACCTGAGCAAATGCAAGGGGGCTTGCTGCGTGGAGGGGGATGTGGGAGCGCCTTTGGATAAAGATGAAGCGGTACTTTTGGAGCAGATTTATGATAAAGTAAAGCCTTTTCTTAGGCCGGAAGGGGTTGAGGCATTGGAGCGTCAAGGAGCTTGGACGACGGATCCCATGGATGGCGATTATGTGACGCCTATGGTGGAGGGAAGAGAGTGTGCTTATGTGATTTTTGACGAAAAAGGCATTACCAAATGCGGTATAGAAAAGGCTTACGAGGCGGGAGCTGTGGATTGGAAGAAGCCTATATCCTGCCACCTTTATCCGATACGGGTGACGGATTATTCCACATTTTCGGCGTTGAATTACCACGAATGGCCGATTTGCAGTGATGCGTGTGAATTGGGAGAGGCATTGAAAGTTCCGGTATATAAATTTTTGAAAGAGCCGCTTGTTCGGAAATACGGAGAAGGGTTTTACCGTACGCTTTGCGAGGCTGCTGAAGAATGGGAGAAGTCGGAGCCCCGTTAAAATTTTTCGACCGGGTTTTGCTTTGCTTTCGGGAAGGTTGAATGCACTTGGGGCTGTTGTGGAAGGAGGGCTTAATCGGTTGGTTTGTCGGAAAGCGATTCTTTCAGCTTGACTAATTCGGCTTTAACGAATTCCAAACGGTCGATCATGGAGACGGTTTCGGCTATTTTGGCGTTGGTGGTTAATGCCACGCGGGCGCCGTCCAGTGTATAGCCTTTTTCTTTCACCAAGTGGTAAATGATTTTTAAATTAGCAAGGTCTTCCGGTGTGAAATAGCGATTGCCTTTTTTGTTTTTCTTCGGCCGTAGGATGGGGAATTCCTGCTCCCAGTAGCGGATGAGTGAGGTGTTGACATCGAAAGCTTTGGCGACTTCACCAATGGAGTAATAGAGCTTATCCGGAAGATTCAGTTTCATCGGGGCAAAGATAAAATTTTTGGTTTAAATTTCGAGGGACCGTGAGGGAAATCGTTGGAGAGCTTCTGTTTTTTGGTGGATGATGCGGGGAGGTTTTAACGCAGAATCGAGATTTGATCGACTATTTTGATGCCGGGGAGGGTTATGAAAAAAATACTAAATTTAGTCGCTGGTATTTTGAATGTTATGTCGGTTTCGATTAAGAAAATATATCATAGGGGCGACTATCATATCGGGATTTTTTTTCGATACGATGCGGTGGTGAAAGCCGAGGTGATGCGTCTGGGTGCTCGATACAGCAGAACGCTTGGGTGTTTTTATCTTCCTTATGAAAAAGAGGCATACCAAAAACTGCATCGTTGTTTTCCCGATTTAACGATTGAAAACCCAAAGACTCTTCCGGAGCCCGCAATGCCGCGAGAAACTGCTCCCATAACGCTCGAAGAGGAGCGTGCCCACCAGTCAGGTGAAGAACAAGGTCACAACCCTGGTCGTTTTCAGAGGTCTTTGGAGAAGATGGAGAATTCGGGAAAATATTGGCGTTTCAAAATGAAGTACCATGCCGGTAAAGTGGCTGAACTTAAAAAAGTAAAAGGGGTGTTTTGGCATTCTTTGCAGCGGTGTTATTTTGTGCCGAGGCATCCTTCTTGTAAGCAAAAAGTGGAGGCTATTTTGGAGGTTGAGGATTTTTTTGGTCTTGATTTTTGGAATCAAAATCGTGTGCCAGAAGGGCGACTTTTGTTCCGGCCGTATTCGCAGGATGTGCGCTATATGTTGGTGGCAGCCGACGATTACGCGGTTATTGATTTTCTTAAAAGAATGGTTTATGCCCGTTATAGCAAGGATCATCAAGCTTATGTGATTCCTGCTACGCCGGTGGTTTTTGATTCCATTGCCCTTTATGCCCAAAGCGGCAAGGTGAAAGTGGAGAATGAGCTGCCTGAAGGCTACCTTAAAGCCCAAAATAAACCGAATCAAAAAGCCATTAGGCTGAAAAAAGAGCGGGAAAATTTGTTGGGGCAGGTTACCGGAAAGGAAAGGGCGCTTTTGGAAGAGTATATTAATTTGCTTCAGGCCAAAAATTACAGCCATAATACCATTCGGAATTATGGTGCGGCATTTTTGCAGTTTATCATGGCGTTTCATGACCAATCTATTGCTTGTTTGGGGGTGGGCGACTTGACGCGTTATCTTGCGGGGCTCATGGAGAAGGGGTTGGCTTCTGCCAGTGGGAATACTTTGGTAAATGCGCTTAATTTTTATTACCGAAATATGGCGGATCGCCCGGATTTGTATCTTAAGATTCCTCGTCCGAAGAAAGAAAAAATCCTGCCCAAGGTTCTTAGTAAGACTCAGGTGGAACAACTATTTTCGGCCGTGGAAAATCCTAAACATCGCCTGATGATGCTTATGATTTATGGTACGGGAATGCGGGTAAGCGAGGTATGTGATGTGAAATGGAGTGATGTGCACTTTGATACCCAAAAAATTCATATTCGAGGCGCTAAAGGAAAGAAGGACCGCATGGTTATGCTGCCAAAGAGTATTCTTTTTCTTGCTGAACAATACAGAAACCTCAATCCCAAGGCGGATTATGTGTTTGAGGGGCAGATAAAAGGTATGCCATACAGTCCTCGAAGTGTTCAGGAGGTGCTGCGTAAGGCCATAAAAAAAGCTGCGATACGTACGCCTGCCACAGTACATACGTTACGTCATAGTTTTGCTACGCATTTATTGGAAAATGGGACAGATGTACGGTATATTCAGAAACTTTTGGGGCACTCTAATATCAAAACCACTATGATTTATACGCACTTTACAACTGATGCTATTAATAAAATCAAAAGCCCGTTGGACGATTTGGAAATATGAAAAAAGTTACATAGATTTGTTGATATACAGTAGTTAGCAGAGATTGTTTATAATACTCAGCAAAATAATATTATTAAACCATTAAATAACATAAAACTGACAAATATGAAAAAATTAATAATGTTTATTGTGACTTTAATTCT